>JAPLLV010000060.1 GCA_026387405.1 Candidatus Omnitrophota bacterium | reverse complement strand
GCGCGCCTTTGGAGGCAATTCCCATTCCTGGTCGGAGATATGGGTATCGGAGATCACCCCGATCCTAACCACTTCCTTTGTATTCGCGTGCGGCTCTATTCTGATTCTGGCGGTGCGATTCATACGATAATCCGCGGCCTGGAAAAAATATCCAGAAGACGGTTTAGATTACCCACATCCCAGGTCAAGATCTTTTCATCCATTGCCCTCAGGCGGGCATTTGCGTCTATATTCTTAAGACTCACAATAATCTTTCGCTGTAGTTTATGGCGGTATTTCTTGCACTCGCGGGAGAAATCCATGATATCGTCTTCGGTGATCAGGTCATTCTTAAATGCCATAATCCAGACGCTGTCCTGAGAGCGGCCCAATAATCCATCCTTGAGGCCTTTAGAGGGAAAATTCAACAACTTCACCTCCCGGAAACGCTCCAGGCGCAGGCGCTTCTTTTCTATCAGTATAGTGTCGTCCGCGAAAAGGCGCAGCAATTCAGAAACCCTCTCCGTCACGCATTTCTGGGAATCCCGCATAAACTCATTGATCATTTCCTCGATACAAGCCACAAAGACCGACTTCTGGTTTTTTGCGTCAAAAGTCAGCGAACGCTCTTTCTCGCGATGCACAAACTTCAGCCAGAAGCCGAACACCCTGTCATTGATGCTCAGAAAATCGCCGCTGCGGTTTAAGGTATCCGTCTCCGCCAAATGATTGATGCGGGTGAGGATCTCTTTTTTGGGCCTGCGCAAAAGATGCACCAGGTCATTGATCTTATTCTGGCCGTTCGAAACCATGTACAATAAAGACAGGTAATCCTGGCTGTAAGGAGAATCGAGAAACTGCTTAAGATAATTTGAGAACCTCTGGTTCAGGAGACCCGATGGCTCAAATACTAATTCTTCCAGGATAACCGAAAGACTCTCGGGTCCGGATTTTGCGAGCATCGCGCAAATTATATCCAGATAAAACGGGTATCCTCCGGTGAAATGCACGACAAAATTACGCAAAGGCTCATTCAGGCCCGATTCGCCCAGGCGTGTTTTTAGGTAAACCTCGCTCTCCCCCGTATCAAAAGGCTCGACTGAAATCACTTCGAAATTGCCGAACAAAAGCGACAGCTCCTTGGCGAGGATCGCCTTTGCCTTGGCTCTGCGAGAACTGATAATGATATACATAGTGGTTTTGCGCGCGATCAAAAGCTTCGACCACTGCCCATAAAGATCCTTGATCCCCAGGCTCTCCAGGTTATGGAATTCGTCAAATATGACCACGCATGACTTCGAAGTTTCCTCGTGGATAGCATCGCAAAGAGAGAGCAGCTCTGTGAACACGGCACCTTTGTACCTCTTAGTCAGACTCGACAGGATCGAACGCGCGTCTCTTACGGTACGTGGTATATATTTTTCCGATTTGTCTAAAAGATAGGCGAGGTCTTCCTTCAGGGGTATCCCGCTTGAGGAGAGAAAATTATATAATAGGACTCCGATAAAACGCCGGGCGAAGTTAGCGATACCTTCAGGCCTGGCTTCTATATAGATGGCGATCGTCCTTGAATCATAAAAACCTTCGAGAAACTTAAAAACAAGCGAGGTCTTTCCCACCAGCTCATCGCCGAGGATAGCCAGGTTCTGGCGGTATCCGTCTTTCAGGGCGCCGATGCGTTTTGATAAAAGCTCAAGCTGGAGTTTACGGTTATAGAATATGTCTCTCATTAGGGTTGCGGTAAATAAAAATAAGGGTTCTGCGGTATGGAGCCTTTTCTTATCTCAAAATGAAGATAAGTGTTTTTATCCCTGCCCCAGGAACCCGCCTTAGCGATCAGGCCCCCCTTTTGTATCATATCTCCGGGCTTAATAAAAACCTCAGAATTCCTGGCGTAAACCGAAAGAAACCCGTCTCCGTGATCGATGATCACGGTCTTGCCAAAACCCGTTAAATCCGGAGAATAAAAAACCACCCTCCCCGAACGCGAGGCAACTACGTCCCTGCCGGAGGAAGCCCGGATATTCAGACCCTTGTTGATCATATTATCGAAAGTCTGGCCAAAACCGGAGATAACCGTCCCTTTTACCGGCCAGATGAAATCGCCGTCGCCGTAATCTACTATCTTTACCTCGTCGCTTTTTCTGCGGTTAGGAATGAATATAAGTTGATCTACCTCTATGTTCGAGGTATCGGATATCTTATTGATCCTGGCTAATTCTTCCAAGTCTATATTATACATCCTTGATATCCGGAAGAGCGTTTCTTTTTTTTGCACGCGGTGGTAGATGCCGGCCATACCCCTGGGAGACGGAGGCATAACCAGGGGCGCTGTAGCGCACCCGTTTAGCAAATAGCAAATAGCAACTAGCAAATAGCCATAACAAAATCTTCTTAAAAGACTTCCCCAATTTTTGTTTTTATTTTTCATGCTTTTGCCATTAGCCATTTGCCCCGTGCCATTTGCCATTCTCGCCACGTGCTATTTGCCAAATGGAGCGAGAGAGGGGAATCGAACCCCCATATCCAGCTTGGGAAGCTGGTGTTCTGCCACTGAACTACTCTCGCATGCACTCTTCCATCAGTTTAATAGAACAGTAGCGGCCGCACATAGTGCAGACATCGCCATCGACCGGCTTGGAAGATTCGCGCAATAATCGCGCCTTGCCGGGATCAATAGCCAAAGCGATCTGACTCTCCCAATCGCGCTTTTTCCTGGCCTCTGACATACGCCTGTCCCAGTTCAACGCAGACGGCAGTCTCCTGGCCAGGTCAGCTGCGTGGGCCGCGATCCTGGATGCCACCACCCCCTCCCTGACATCCTCAACGCTGGGATGACGCAGATGCTCTGAAGGAGTCACATAACATAAAAAATCCGCCCCGAAAAAACCCGCCCAGGCCCCTCCGATGGCAGAACTGATATGGTCGTATCCGGCGGCAACATCCGTCACCAAAGGACCCAGCACATAAAACGGCGCGCCGTGACAAAGTTTCTTCTCCAGCAATATATTTTTCCTGATCTGTTCGATAGGTACGTGCCCCGGTCCTTCGATGATCACCTGGACATGACGTTTTTGCGCCCTTGCTGCCAGTTCGCCGAGCAACGTAAGCTCAGCCAGCTGACCTTTATCCGTAGCATCCAATATCGAACCCGGCCTCAGGCCGTCTCCCAGGCTCAAAACAACGTCGTATTCATAGGCAATATCCAGGATACGATCAAAATATTCATAGAAAGGATTCTCTTTTTTGTGGTGCGCCATCCAACTGGCCAGGATCGCGCCTCCCCGGGAGACAATATCCAAAACCCTCTTATTCTTCTTAAGCGCGCTTAGGCTCTTGCGGGTAACCCCGGCGTGGATAGTAAAAAAATCTACTCCGTCTTCAGCCTGGTTTTTAAGGACCTGCAGGATATTTTCAATATCGAATTCCAGCAAGCCGGATCTTTTTTCCTGCGCCTGCACTGCTACTTCATATACCGGGACCGTACCCACAGGCACAGACGATTTCTCCAGGATAGCCCGGCGTAATTCTTTGAGGTTGCCTCCGGTACTTAGATCCATCACCGCGTCAGCGCCGTATTTTATTGCCGCTTCAAGTTTCTCTAATTCCGTTTCCAGGCAAAAGAGCTCGCTTGAGGTACCAATATTGGCGTTGACCTTTACGCGCAACCCTTCTCCGACGGCGCAAGGTTTCATTATCTTGCGGCGGTTATTATTAAGTATAGCCAGGCGTCCATTTCTTAGCCTCTGGCGGATGTCCTTTGCGGGTATGCCTTCAAGGCGGGAAATTTCCTGGGTGAGGAAGGTAGAAATGTTTTTTTTAGCTGCCTCGAGTTGAGTCATATATCAATGAGAAAATCGCTTGAAGGATTTTCTCTCCAGTTCATATAATTTGTACCTCAGCCGCTTGAATCCTAAAGCCACGGCTCTATTTTGGAGTTTTGCGAATTCTTCAAGCACGCGCAGGCTTTCTTTTGCGCGCTGGATATTAGCAAAAAAAATATCGGTGTAATCCTTGCGCTTTAATTCCCGCGCATATACTGAAAATCCCACATCTTTAAGGCTGCGCCGCGGCGCCAACTGTTCTTTTAAAGAAACTAACCTTCCCGACAGGCCGTTTATAGCGTGCCTTAATTCCTTTAATCCGGAGGTCAGGCCCCGGTCCTCAATGATGAACCGGGCGATCTCCTCGCAGACGCGCAACCCCTCTTTAGCGCGGTTAAAATTGGCGTCGAGGATACGGTCAACCGCATTATACATGCGCGGCCGCAAAACCGCACCCTTTAGGGTGCGGATGGAGCGTGGCCGCGCAGTATTTCGCTCCAAGAAACCGCGGGCTTTAGCCCGCGGAGCTTCATTATGGTTAGTTTTTGGCAATGCGTTTTATAAGCTTAGTGGTGGAGCGGTTGGGCAGGAGTTTCACGGTGATCACTTTTCCCCCATACTCCCGCACAAAGGCTGCTCCCGCGATATCTTCTTTTTTCCAATCCGCGCCTTTTACCAATACATCCGGACGCAATTGCCTGATAAGGGCGAGCGGCGTCAAGGCATTGAATAAGACTACGTAATCCACGCTCTCCAGGCCCGCCAAGACGCGCATCCTGTCGGATTGATTAACGATCGGACGTTTGGGACCCTTGATCTTGCTGACCGAGCTGTCGCTATTGACGGCTACCACCAGGATATCGCCGTACTGCCCGGCATCCTCAAGATACTTCACGTGCCCAAAGTGCAGGATATCAAAACATCCGTTGGTAAAAACTATCCGCTTCCCCCGACTTTTAAGCCTGGCGCAAATTTTCTTAAGTTGAGCGATATTTTTTATCTTTGCGTCAAGAACTCTTCTTCGACGATCTCGCATATGATATGCCCGATAGTGATATGCGCTTCCTGGATCCTGGCAGTTATTGCCGAAGGGACAGTAAGGCAGACGTCGGCAAGTTTGGCCAGGTCTCCTCCGTCTCCGCCGGTAAGCGCAACGGTTACTAGGCCCATTTTTTTTGCCTGTTTTATACCTGCGGCAACGTTTTTGGCCTTGCCGCTGGTAGATATGCCCACGATGAGGTCGTTCTTTTGGGCCAAGGCCTCCACCTGCCGGCTGAAGACAAAATCATAACTGTAATCGTTGGCAATGGCAGTAATAATGGAACTGTTCGTGGTAAGCGCAATAGCCGGTAAAGGCGCGCGCTCTTTTTTAAACCTGCCTACCAGCTCCGCGGCAATATGCTGGCTATCGCTGGCTGAACCGCCGTTACCGAAAACAATAACCTTGCCGCCCTTTTTCAGGCAATCGATGAAAAGCCGGGTAACCTCAAGGATGGTGCCTACGGAAGAACGCAGCAACTCTTCCTTGATCTGGATACTATCCGAAAAAATCTCTTTTATCCTGTCGCGCATCAAACCCCCTCCGATCAAATGAAGATTAATATTGTTCGAGCGAGGCAAAATTTTTATCTTCTCGACAAGCTCGAAGAATAAAAATTTTGACGAGTCAAGAACTCTTCATTTGATTCTTTTAGCCAAAAAAGACCTTGGCGATCTCATAGAGCTCGGCATCCACGGTCTTTAATGTCCCGACCGCTTCCTCTATGGGCACAGCTATGATTTTATCCCCGGATAAGGCAACCATCTTCCCGAATTTCTTCTCTATCACCAGTTCCACGGCCTTTACCCCGAAGCGCGTGCCTAAAACCCGGTCAAAGGCAGTAGGAGAACCGCCCCTCTGGATATGGCCTAACACGCTCACCCGCGTCTCATATCCGGTAATCTTTTCGATCTCCTTGGCCAGCATATCGCCGATACCGCCCAGCTTCACATGCCCAAAGGCATCCAACTCTTGTTCCTTGGTCACGAATGTCCCTTCCTTGAATTGCGCACCTTCCGCTACTACGACAATACTAAAAGTCTTACCGCGGGAATGGCGTTTTTTTATCACCTCACACACCTCTTTCAGGTCTATGGGGATCTCCGGAATCAGTATAACATCGGCTCCTCCGGCAATGCCGGACTCAATAGCGATCCATCCGGCGTGCCTGCCCATAACCTCGGCAACGATGATCCGGTGATGGCTCTCTGCCGTAGTATGCAGCTTATCTATACATTCCATCGCGGTATTAAGCGCGGTGTCAAACCCAAAGGTATAATCCGTAGCGGACAGGTCATTGTCTATAGTTTTGGGCACCCCCACGATATTAGCTATACCGTCCTTGATCAATTTCGAGGCAACCCCAAGCGTATCCTCTCCACCGACCGCAATGAGCGCGTCAAGCTCCAGCTTTTTAAAATTATCCTTTGCCTTAACCAGGTCCTCGGGTTTTTTATAGGGGTTTGTGCGGCTGGTGCCTAAGATCGTCCCGCCTTTGGGGAGTATGCCTGAAACGGCTTCGATATTCAGGTCCATTATGTCGTTCTCGATCAGACCTTTCCAGCCGTTCTTGATACCCACGATCGTATAACCCTGGTTCAAACCTTTTCTTACTACCGCCCGTATGACCGGGTTCAGACCCGGGCAATCCCCGCCCCCCGTAAGTATTCCTATCTTTGCCATTGTGTAAACCTCCGTTCACAAGAACGGCACTCGCGCAAACTTCATCACAAGATGAACACTGGCCCAATTCCTATCTGGGCCAGGTGCTATTAGCGCGAGGTGCCTATATTATACTCTCCCATAACCTCCGTATGGCAGTATGGGCTCCTGTTTTTCAATTTCTTTTCTCTTCCTGTCTTTCTCTTCCTGCGTGATTATCTTTGCTATGTGGATCTTGATAATGATCTGTTCTTCCAGCCCCAGGACCTCCTGTATTTTTAGGCGCGTGATATCCTGCAGGCGCGCGGTCAACTCCGGGATATTGGCCTCGGACCTCAATATTACCCTCAGGTCCACGATAATAGTCCCCTTCTTGGCGATGACATCCGGGCGCAATTCCCGGATCTCGGGGATCACCCCGGCCAAACGTTTGATAAGGTCTTCCACCGCAGTCAAGGCCACCGTTACTTCGCCGGAGGCCGTGGCAAAGGCGATGGTTTTTTCACGCTGGAACCTACCGAGTATCTGCTGGGCTAAAAATATGCTGATCAATATCAATAGGAGTCCGGAAATACCGATCACCAGACGAGTGGAAAAACTATTCTGAATGATGGATACGAGATTAAGGATATCCTGCGACTGGATGATATTACCGGGCAAAGAGAATAAAACAGCGCCCATTATTAATATGGTACCGACGAAAATAATAACAGCGGCATAGAAAATTATTCCCAGGAATCTCATTGTTTACCTCCACAGCAGTTAGGCACCCGATTTTATCGGATAAATCGGTATCCCGCCTTCTGCGGGAACACCGAACCCTCGCCGCAGTAGGCGGCGCACCCGCCGATCCGATTCGGCGGGGTGCCTAGATAGGGTTCGGGTGCCAAGTTCAGCTATCGTTCTATTTCCTTCACATTTACGTTGATATCTTTTAACGAAACATCGGTCATCCGCTCCAGGGAGATGCGCACATTCTCCTGCACCCTGCTGGCCACTTCAGGAATATTGTATCCGAACTTTATCACCAGAGGAATAACTACGCGCACTTCTCCATTCTTATCTATTACCACATCAATATAGGAGAATGATTTCTTTCCCAAACTCTCTAATATTCTGCTCCTAAAACCTCCTCTTTCAGCATCTCCTGCACCAGATGCGTCGAGACGTCGGCTTTAATAAACAACGGATTCTCCAGTAATTTCATATGAAAAGGTATAGTGGTCTTTATGGGGGATATGGTGAATTCAAAAAGCGCCCGCCGCATAATCTTTATCGCTTCCTGGCGGGTCGCGGCATAAGCGATCACCTTCGCTACGAGAGAATCATAGTATGGGGAAACTTCGTATCCCGTATAAATATGCGTGTCTACCCTCACGCCGGGCCCGCCCGGGATATTCAAAACCTCTATCCTGCCGGGCGATGGCATAAAATTATTCTCGTAATCCTCGGCGTTTATACGGCACTCGATCGCAGCGCCTTTGAGGCTAACCTGGTCCTGGTGAAGGTTGAGCCTTTCTCCGGCTGAAATACGGATCTGGGCCTTGATCAAGTCAATGCCCGTAACCATCTCGGTGACCGGATGCTCCACCTGAATACGAGTATTCATCTCCATGAAATAAAAATTACTAGCCTCGTCTAAAAGGAATTCAACGGTCCCGGCGTTGATGTATCCCACGGATTTCGCGCCTTTAACCGCGATCTCACCCAGGCGCCTGCGCAGCTTATTGTCCACTACCGGAGAAGGTGATTCCTCCAGTAATTTCTGGTGCCGGCGCTGGATACTGCAATCCCTCTCTCCGAGGTGAACCAAATGATTGTATTTATCCGCCAGTATCTGTATCTCGATATGGCGGGGTTTCTCAATATATTTTTCTATGTAGACGTCGGGATTGCCGAAGTTAGACTCGGCCTCCTGCTGGGCGATCATCAGGTTTGATATAAGAGAGATATCATTATGACAAATACGCATGCCTTTTCCGCCTCCGCCTGCCGCGGCCTTGATGATCACGGGATAACCTATTCTTTTGGCGGTCTTTAGGGCATCCTCTTTATTTTTTATCGCCCCGGTGCTCCCGGGAACTATCGGCAGGCCCGCCTTCTGCATATTTACGCGGGCGGCCATCTTATCGCCCATAAGTTTTATATTCTGGGAGCTCGGCCCGATAAAGGTGATCTGGCAGGATTCACAAATTTCGGCAAAGTGAAAATTCTCCGCCAAAAAGCCGTAGCCGGGATGTATGGCATCCACATCGGTTATTTCGGCGGCGCTGATAATCGCGGGGATATTCAGGTAACTGTTGGCGCTCTTGGCCTGGCCTATACAGATAGCCTCATCGGCAAAACGCACGTGCAGGGAATTACGGTCAACTTCGGAATATACGGCAACGGTGCGGATGCCTAACTCCCGGCAGGCACGAATGACGCGCAGGGCAATCTCGCCGCGGTTTGCGATCAGGATTTTTGAAAACATCTTAGAGGGGCTCTATGATAAACATCGTCTGGCCAAACTCTACCGGCTCGGCATTCTCGACGGTAATTTCTATTATTTTCCCTTTTATCTCCGATTTTATCTCGTTCATCAGCTTCATAGCCTCGATAATACAAATGACCTGTCCCGGCTCGACCGTCTGGCCTACCTCCACATAGGGCGGGGCCTCCGGAGAAGGCGCGCGATAGAAGGTCCCGACCATAGGTGCCTTTATCTCCACGCTCGTTGACGACCCGGCTTGCTGCGGGATCTCAACGGAGCCCTGCCTTGCCGAATCGGAAAACGCAGGACGCTCTATCACCACCGATGGATGCGCCCCTTGCGGTTCGCCGGTTGTCTTCCTTAACTTAATACGCATCCCGTCCTTCTCGATCTCCAATTCCATGAGATCGTTCTCGTTCATCAAGGCGATCATTTCCTTTATCTCTTTAAGGTTCATCATCTTCTCCTAAAATTCAGCCTGCCACTGGCGTTTAGGCTGAATTTTACACCGTCCTTTGGACGGTGCCTTATTCTACCGTTTAGGCAACTTTAAGCCCTTTCCACGTATCCACCGGTCCGGGTATCCACCTTGATATGGTCCCCGACATTGATAAAAAGGGGCACCTGGACTACGGCCCTGGTCTCAACTTCAGCCGGCTTGGTCCCGCTCTTGGCCGTATCGCCCCTTATCCCGGGCTCGGTCTGAACTACTTCAAATATCACAAAATTCGGCAGGTTGACGCTCAAGATATCATCCTTATAGGAATAAGCCGTGACTTCAAGATTATCCTTGAGGAATTTCACCCCGTCTCCCACGGATTCCCGTGGGATCCCCAAATCCTCATATGTTTCCTGGTCCATAAAATGACATATGTCCCCGGAAGTATACTGATACTGAAGCTTGCGCTCATCGACAAAAGCCTCTTCTATCTTCTCGTCGCCGCGAAAGGTCCTATCCTGGACATTGGAGGTCTTCATATTCCTCATTTTTGCGCGCGTAAAGGCAGCGCCCTTACCCGGCTTGATATGCTGGGCCTCAAGCACAACCCAGACCTGGTCATCCAGTAGAATAGTCAAACCACTTTTTATTTCATTTATCGAGAGAGCCACTTGGTATTTCCACCCCTTTCTCAGTCAAAAAGATCATATCCTCGATCCTTACCCCGAATTTTCCCGGTAAATAGATCCCAGGTTCTATGGTAAAAACCATGCCGCTTGTTAAAGGTGCACTGTCTTTGCCGGAGATCCGGGGCGCCTCATGCACCTCAAGGCCAACGCCATGCCCCAGGGTATGGCCAAAAAACTCGCCAAACCCATGCCCTGCTATAAAACCACGGGCAACATTATCTATTTCACTTGCCCGGGCGCGTATTTTAAGGCTTTCTATTGCCAGTTGATTTGCCTGAAGGACAATAGCGTAAACCCTTCTGTAAAGAGGAGTTATTCTACCTAAAAAAAAGGTCCTTGTCAAGTCGGATTTATAGCCTTCGTAGTCCACACCCATATCAATAAGCACGGGTTCGTTGTTCCTTAGCTTTCTATGAGAAGTGATATGATGCGGATAGCTGGAATTCGGGCCGGAAGCCACAATTATGTCAAAAGCGGCGCAAAGAGCGCCCTGATAACGTATAAAACGCTCCACTTCTGCCGCCACCTCCAATTCCCGTATGCCGGGTTTAAGAATTTTTTCAGCATACCTGAACGCGGCAACGGTGATCCCAACCGCCTTTTTTATACGCGCAAGCTCATTTGCGTTCTTTTTCTGCCTTAATGTCTCGACAAGGTCCCGCGTGGGTACAAGGCGCAAACTCTCTGGTAATTCCTTGCGCATTTTTTTGAAAGCGGCGTAGGAAAGATGGGCCTCTTCAAACCCGATATTGGTTAAATTTTCCCTCTTACAGGCAAGGGCAAGGCTGCGAAAAATAGAATCAACGATCTTCTCAATCTTAAAAGACCTACCTAATACACCCCTGGCCTCCGCGGTGTACCGGGAATCGGTAAAATAAACACAGCCGTCTTTTGATACCAGGAGAAAGCTGTCGCGGGAGATAGACTCGGTAAGATATGAAATATTATGTGCGGAACTGACAAAAAACGCGTCTAATTTCTTTTCTTTGAGTAGGCCGTGAATTTTTTTTATGCGCGGGTTCATGGCTGGTCCAGCAAATCCAGGAGCACGTCCAGGCCCAAGAGATAACTTTTGGGCCCAAAACCCATGATCGTGCCTTTGACAACCGGGGTGATCAGTGATTTATGGCGGAATTCCTCCCGGGAATAAATATTGGAAAGGTGCACCTCAACCGTTAGTATTCCGGAGGCAGCAAGGGCATCGCGAATAGCAACGCTGGTATGGGTGTACGCCGCGGGGTTGATAAGTAAGGCGTGGTATTTGCTTTTGGCTTTCCCGATAAGCCCGACTATCTCGCCCTCAAGGTTGGATTGTTTGATGCAAAGGCTTGCCTTGCGTTTCCGGGCAGCCTTCTTTAAGACGCTATTTATTTCTGCCAGAGTAGTCCGGCCATAGATCGCGGGTTCTCTCTGCCCGAGCAAATTAAGGTTCGGCCCGTGGATAACTAATATTTTTTTCATTATGATTTCTGCCTCGCTTTAGCCATACGCCATATGCTATAAGCCATATGCTACTCTGCCTCGTCTATGAGCATTACCGGAATACCGTCTTTTATAGGATATTTCTTTCGACACTTCTTGCAGACAATTCTTTCGTCCTTTAACTCTACATCGCCCTTACAGGCGGGACAGACCAGGATATCCAATAGCTCTTTATCTATCATTTCGCTTGTCCTTTATTTTTCTCCACATACTGCATACGCAGCTCATACAGCACGTTTTCCAGCAAGGTTTCTTCCTCTTTGTCGAGATTATTCTTAGTCTTCCCTTTAAGCATATCCAGGGTATCTATGATAAATTTGGCCTGCGGCAGGTTCTCTTCTTTCTGGTTGGTGGCCGGATTAACCATAGCCCCCATAAAGATAGTGGCCTGGATAGCCAGGGTAGTGACAAAGAATTTAAAATCCGCCGGAGGCGGCATATCCTCTTCCTTGTTTTTCAATTCCTCTTTTTCTTTATCCGCCTGTTCTTTCCAGCTTTCGTCGACATTTTTCTTCAGATTTTCGTCCATATTGTCCCCTTGTTAATTTACATATAAGCAATGGAATATCTGTTCGCACACGAAATTTTTTGCCGTGCACTACGGTTTACGGCTCGTTTTCGCTCGCTACTTTCGTAAGCTCACCTTGGTAACTCGCGAAATCTCGCCGTAAAGCCTTGTGCACTTCTGCCAAAAAATTTCTAATTGTGTGCTCACAGATATATCCATTGCTTTTCAATATATGACTACCCCTGCGTAGCCTACGACGCTCGTGGCATCCCCTGATGCAACCGCGCTGGTTTCGTATTTGATCAACCTGGCCGAGGTAGCGCCCAGGATCTTGCTTGCCGCGAGCATTACCACTACCGGCGCATATCCACACATAGTTATATTAAACCTGGCGATCTCTTGCATCAATTTATCTTCGTTCAACTCCAGTATTGCTGCAATAGCGACAGCATCCTTCTTCTCGGCTACGGCCTGGGGTTCATAATGCGTCATATCAGAACTGGCCACCAGCATTATCGCATCGCGCTTCCCGCTTTCCTTGATTGCGGCGGCAAGATCTCCCCCCGCCTGCTTCAGTTTGCCTATATCATCAGAGAGAAAGGCGATAGGAACGATTTCAATACCGCTATTGAAATACTGCAGGATAGGCAGCTCCACCTCCAGGGAATGCTCCTGTATATGCGCGAGTGAATCCTCCTGAAGCAATTTTGAATGCCCGAGGATCAGCCTAGCCAGGCCGGCATCGATCTTTACCCCTCCCAATGGCGTCTGCCAGACCCCCTCGGTCATAATACTAAATGCCTTACCCAAACCCGTATGATTCGGTCCCAAAAGGACGATCTTTTGTCTGATCTTTACGGCATTAAGCGTCTGACATGCCACCCTGCCGGAATAAACATAGCCGGCGTGCGGCAGCATACAGCCTAAAACTTCCAACTTCTGCTTCTCTTCGCTTAAAAAAGAGGCTATCTGACGTTTAAGCTGCGACTCGGAAGAAGGATAAAACTGCCCGGCAACCGTCGCTTCCCTTGTTTTATCCATTCAACGTCCGCTCCAGAAAAATCCTGGCGTTTATGAGATCTCTTGCCTTTGCAGGATAATGCGCCTCGATTATCCTTATGGTGTCTTTTTTCAGATACGGCTTAAGAAGGCTGAAATTCAGGTTACCCTTTAAAGGCGCAAGGTGATCCTGGCAGCCAAGTATATCATGCAGGTGCACTCCCAACAACCTGTCTCCGTATGCATCCAGATAATCCTTGTGCCTGGAGAAACCTAATTCTTCCATAATCTGGGCGTGGCCCGTATCGTGCCAGTAAGAGATCGCGGAGCCGGAGAACTTTTTAAGGATGCAGCCCGTCTCGGCAAACGAAGGGATTTCGCGAAAATAAAAACGCGTCTCAATGCCCAACCGGACCTGCCTGCGCCGGGCATAGCCCTCCAACTGCTCCAGGCTCCTAAGGGTATTCTCAAAGAATTGCCCGGAGACAGACTCCCTCTCTCTTATAGCCCTGGCCTTAAGCGCCTTGAATTCGGGCGATTGCCTTCCCTTAACCAGGCGCAGTTTGATTAACCGCCTGGTCACATCCATTATCTCAACCCTGCCGCAATGAAGCACGACTGACCGGGCGCCAAGACGCCTGGCTGTATCAATAGAAACCTTGGTCTGCCGAACTGCAATTTTACGCCTGTCTTCGTCTTTGGAAGCAAGTGAATAATAATCCGGAAGGGCTAACTCGCGCTTAATTCCAGGAGGGATGGGGCAAAAATTATGCACGCTTGTCACTTTGATCTGGCCGCTATCAACCTGTTCTTCTATTCCTTTAACCAGCCGGGCGGTCAGGTTAAAGCTGAGCTCGATCTCGGGAAAACCCAGAGATCTTATTTCAGAAACCAGGCTTTCGGCATCGCGGCAGCGGAAGGCGTTCCAGGAAGTAGAAAGCCCAAAAGCCGACATGTTTATCGGGTTCTCCTTGCCTTCTTTCTTTTTCTCTCGCTGGGTTTCTCATAATGCTTGCGGTCCCGCAATTCCCTTAAGATACCTTCCTGTTCGATCTTTTTCTTAAAACGCCGCAGGGCGGCCTCAAAAGACTCATCCTTCTTTACCTCAACCTGTGACAAATTAATCACTCCTTTCCTAAATTTTTAAATTAGTGATTAAATATAACACCATTTTGGCGCGGTGTCAACATATTCATATGCAAATTCGCAAGCAAAAACAGGCATTTAGCGTGTGCCGAAGCATATTCCTCGCATCACCGGTTGCTTTTCGTTTGCTCGGGATATTGTGAGCGCACAATTATCCCGAGCAAACGAAAAGCCTAAAAGCTTATTGCTTTAAGATGCTACTGGCAGTTTTACGAGCGAATGGAGCTTTTAGCCAGAGGAGCTTGAGCATTTGAGGGAATCCAAACGCGGAAGCACTTTGGACGACGAGCATGTTTGAGCCCGTCCTGGCGCGAGAGCGCCGACGGGCGAGTTGCGCAGCCGCCGAAAATGCGAAAGACCTCTGGCATCCCCCTGGATAAAAGCTTCTTGAGGGGGAAAAGCGACTTGAGCGAGGAAAATTGCCAGGAGCAACTTAAAGACACGATTTTAGCGCCGAGAAAGAAACAGAAAGGCTTAATCAAGGAAGGGCGACGGTGATACTGTAATCGCAATAAAATAATGTCCGGTTTTAGCAAAGCAAGAATGTCCTGTTCCAAAGTTGCTATAATGATCCTTTCCAAAGGAGGATCACATGGCAGGAAGGGACATTATAATGGCTACGCAGGAGGAACTAAAACGGCTTAATGTAATTCACAAGGTGCTGGATAAAAGTATTACCCAGATAGAAGCGGCTGGTATTCTAGATTTAACTGACAGGCATATCAGGAGGATGGCAGCGCGAATAGCTAAAGAGGGCGACAAGGGTATAGCCCATAGACTAAGAGGCAAGACAGCGCATAACCGTACTCTCGATAAGGTTAAGACAAAGGCGCTAAATCTCTGCAAGAATATTTACGAAGGCTTTAGCCCGACACTAGCTTCAGAGAAGCTCTTTGAAAGAGATAAGATTAAAGTGAGCCGCGAGCTCTTAAGAACATGGTTTATCAAAGAGCATATCGCCTACGCAAGCCGTAAAGCCCGGCCTCACCGCAACTGGCGGGAACGTAAGACGCATTACGGCCAAATGGTTCAGGCTGATGGTTCACATCATGATTGGTTTGAAGGCCGCGGTCCATGGTGCGTGCTCATGGGACAGATAGATGACGCTACCAGTAAGGTTTCAGCGGAATTCCACGACTATGAAGGTACGCTGCCATTCATGGCGAGTTTTAAGTCATACATCGAGGCTAAGGGTATTCCTATAAGTGTCTATATTGACCGCCACACGACGTATAAATCGAATAAGAAGCCATCAATTGAGGATGAGCTTGAGGATAAAGAGCCTCTAACACAAGTTGGCAGGGCCCTTAAAGAACTAGGCGTAGATGTTATATTCGCACATTCTGCTCAGGCTAAAGGAAGGGTCGAGCGGCTTTTCAGGACGTTCCAGGACCGGCTGGTAAAAGAGATGCGCTTAAGGAAGATTAGGTCGATAGAAGAAGCTAACGCCTTCTTAAGAGGGTATCTTCCTATTTACAATAAACGATTTTCTGTGCCCGCGGTAAAGAGCGCGGATCTGCACAGGCCTTTACCCAAAGGCATAGATCTTGATAGGATTCTTTGTAAGAGAACAGAACACACCTTAAGGAATGATTGGACCGTAGCGCATGATAAAAAGCTGTATCAGGTAGAGAATAATATCAAGGCTAAGAAGGTTACTATGGAAGAGAGAACCGATGGTTCTATGCTAATATGGCATAAAAATATGGCGCTGAAGTTTAAAGAAGTAACTAAGCGGCCCCAGAAGATAATAGAAGCACCAAAGTCGCGTCTATCTACTAGGGCTCATATGCCACCTAAGGATCATCCTTGGCATAGCTTTAGATTTGGTTCATCCGAAAAAGAAGAAGCTTTGGTAGGTGCTCTTTAAAAACAGAAATACGACATTTCTATTTTGGCTTAACAAACATGAAAACCGGACATTCTTGCTTTGCTAGAAACAGGACATTTTTGCCTTGCAATAACA
>JAPLLV010000009.1 GCA_026387405.1 Candidatus Omnitrophota bacterium | reverse complement strand
CATCTGTAATTTTTACAAGAGATCAGCGCTTCGATCAGGTCGTCTATATACAAGAAATCTCTTTTTGGCCGGAGATCATTTATCGAGATTTTTTTATTCTTAAAGAATTGAGCCATTATAGTGGGGATCAAAAAAGGTTCTTTCTGCCCCGGCCCATAAACGTTAAATGGCCTTAAAATAATACATTGAAGCCCGAAATTCATAGCATATCCCCGGCAAAGGTTTTCCCCGGCAAGCTTGCTCCAGGCATAAGGGTTATTGGGAGAAACCGGATGAGCCTCGTCAATGGGAAGATATTCAGGCCTTCCATATATATATGAACTCATATAGACCAGCTTATTTATCTTTTTAAGCCTGCACAATTCCAAAATGTTTAGAGTGCTTAAAACATTATTAGTATAGACTATATGCGGTTCGGTCCAAGAATACGGAACATAGCTTTTCGCGGCTAAATGATAGAGGATCTCGCAGTTTTTGATAATTTTAATGCCCTTAAGCTTATTCCAGTTACTGATATCTACGTTTTGAGATGAATCTAGGACGAGCACGCGGGCCCCCAGGCTGTTCAGCCTATTCACCAGGGCTTTTCCGATGAACCCCGAGCCGCCGGTTACGATAACGTTTTTTCTATATAATTCATTTTTTTTCATGGTAAACGCGTATGTTAAGTTAAAAGCCTACTAATTCATCAATTATATAAAGCGGCCTTTGCTTGCTTTCTTCATATATCCTACCGATATACTCTCCCAGGATACCCAGGGTCAGTATTTGTATACTTGATAAAAACAAAATTGAAACTAAGATAGAAGCCCATCCAGAAATAAGTTGAGGATGCAAACAGCGCCAGATTATTATATAGACCAAAGATACAAAACTCAGTAAGCTCATTATAAAACCTATAAAAATAATTATTCTTATGGGTATATTCGAAAAAGACAGGATACCATCGATGGCCATAGAACACATTCTTATAAAAGAGAATTTGGTTTTTCCCTTATTTCTAGGGCAGGATTTATACGTTATTCCCGACCTTTTAAATCCCAATAGACTTACAATTCCGGCGATATACCGCTTTCGTTCAGGGAAACGCTTCAAGGCATCTACTGCCTTACGGCTCAAGAGCCTGAAATCAGCGCAGTTCTTATCGAAGTTGATCTTGGTTAATACGCCAAGAAGGAAATAAAATGATCTCGTCCCGATCTTTTTAAAGATATTCACTCCCCTGGAATCTTGCCGCACCGTATAAACAATGTCATACCCCTTTTTGTATTCCTCGATCATTTTATGTATTAATTCGGGGGGGTGCTGTAAGTCTCCGTCTAAGCTGATAACTGCATTTCCAGAACTATAATCCAATCCTGCAGTTAAGGCGACTTGATGATTAAAACGGTGGGATAAATTAATGATTTTTACCCGCGAGTCGCCTTTCGCTATTTTTTTCAAGATTTCGAAAGTATTATCGGTATTGCCTCCCGTAGCAAAGATAATTTCATAATTAACCTTTAAACCGGTCATAACTTTATAGACAGCTTGATAAAAATCAATAATTATCTTTTCTTCATTATAAACCGGCACAACTAATGAAAAATCAACCATTTCACATCACCTCCGGATCCCAATGAAACTCACGGTCTTAGATCAGTTTTTTTTCTATTTTACGAAATTCCTTTTGAGCCGTTTCATAATCATCGTGCCTGCCGATATCCAGCCAATGATCATTGCTGATATAGGCGCATACCTTTTCTTTTGCCCTCAATAGTTTATTGATCAAGTCCGGGAAATCCAACTGTTTATTCCTGAAGATGTATTTTAGCACCCCGGGATCAAAAACATAGATCCCCATGCTTACATCATAGTGTAATTTTGGTTTTTCCAGATAAGAAGAGATGTTGTTCCCTTTGCCGACAGTTATAACGCCGAAATCCACGTCCAGCATCCTGCGATGTACCGCAATAGTGGCAATGCCTTTTTTAGCTATATGGTACTTAACCAGCTTGAGATAGGGGATTGTGGTAAGAATATCCCCGTTCATCACAAGAAAGGTTTCGTTTAACCCCTCGATCAATGACAGGGGGCCGGCTGTGCCCAGGGCTTTTGACTCTTTAGAATAACTGATCTTTATCCCCAGCGACCGGCCGTCGTGAAAATAGGCCTTGATCAATTCAGACAGATAACCTACGGCCAGGATGATCTCGGTAAAACCGCAAAGTTTTAACTGTCTTATTACTATCTCCAAAATTGGTTTTTCTCCAAGCGGCATCAATGGCTTTGGGAAAATAGTAGTATAGGGCGCCAACCTTGTTCCTTTGCCTCCCGCTAAAATCACAGCTTTCATTCGCACCTCATTTTTAAACTATATACAGACCGGCTTTGTATTTTTTTATATTGTTTTTTACCCAATCAATAGTGATCTTTAGCCCGTCAATAAGAGGGACACGCGGTTCCCATCCCAACAGCTCTCTTGCTTTGGTGTTATCGGCCAGGAGCCTCTCTACTTCGCTGCCGGCAGGGCGGCATCTTGCCGTTTCGCGAGAAATTCTTATCTTCTTTCCGATGAGTGAAAAAATTTCTTGAGCAAGCTCACCAATAGAAATATCACTGCCGGAACCGATATTAATTACTTCTCCTATTGATCTATTAGATTCAGCAACTTTTATGAAACCATCCACCGTATCTCTAACGAAGGTAAAATCGCGGCGCGGGGTTAAAGAGCCAAGCTTGATTATCCCTCCCCTTAAGGCCTGGGTAATAATAGTAGGTATTATAGCCCTTCCTGACTGCCGGGGGCCGAAAGTATTGAATGGCCTGATTATGGCAATCGGCAGGCCAAAGGATTTATAAAAACTTTCCGCCAACTTATCGGCCCCTATTTTACTGGCGGAATAAGGAGATTGCCCCTGCAAAGGATGCGTTTCCCTAATAGGGACAGTGAGCGCTGTGCCATAAACCTCGCTTGTGGAAGTATGAATAAGCTTTTTGATACCCAGCCGTTTTGCGGCATTCAGGATATTGTAGGTCCCCATGACATTGGTTTCGATAACTTCTTTAGGGTGCAGATAGGAATAAGGTATGGCAATTAATGCTCCGAGATGAAAAACGATTTCCGCTCCCTGCATTGAATCATAAACGGCATCGAAATCCCTTAAGTCTCCGGCAATGATCTCTATCTTATTTTTAACCTCCGGCGGCAATATTTCTATCAAGCCAAAGTCATTCCGCGAATTATAACGCACAAATGCCTTTACTTTTGCACCCCGCTTGACCAGCTCTTCTGCTAAATGGCTGCCTACAAAACCACCGGCTCCCGTAATTAAAACCTTTTTCTTCGCCCAAATCATTAAACCCTCCGAAGTTTATTATTTTACGACTAAAAATCCGCCTATGGCTAATGCATCCAGATCTGTTTTCAAAAAACAATTTATGGCGTCAAGGGGTGAATTTACTATGGGTTCCCCTTTTACATTAAAAGAGGTATTAAGGACAACAGGATGCCCGGTTCTTTCTCCGACCTTTTTGATCAATTCATAATATATCCCGTTCGCTTCTTTTGTTACGGTCTGGACCCGTGCAGTCCCGTCTATATGGATAACGGCAGGAATCTTATCAAAGGCATCCGGCCTGGCCTTAAAAGTATGCGTCATAAACGGCGAGGTATGCCCATCGCAACAAAAGTACTGTTCCGCCGCCTCCGCTAATACAGAAGGGGCTAAGGGCCTGAATGGTTCTCGATATTTGACTTTAGCATTAACTATATCCTTCATATTCGCGATCATAGGGTTTGCCAGGATGCTCCTCGCCCCCAATGCCCTTTGGCCGTATTCTGTCCTGCCCTGGAACCAGCCAACAATATTACCTTTTGCGATGATATCCGCTGTAATATCCGTGATTTTACCGGCGTGATACGCATACTTGAGACCGGCCTGCTTAAGCGATCCTTCGATCTCTTTTTCGCTGAAAGAATCTCCCAGATAGGCATTTTTTAAAGGCGTTCTTACAAAATTTTCCGAATTCATAATGGCCAAATGATATGCAGCACCCAATGCGCAACCGGCATCGCTGGATGCGGGAGCTAAAAATACAGAATCGGCAAGTCCCTTTTCAATTAACTTGCCGATAGCCAGACAGTTCAAAGCAACGCCGCCGGTTACGCATAATTTTCTTATACCGGTTAAACTTATTGCCTTGGCGACATAAGCGCAAAATGCGTCTTCTATCCTTTTTTGTAAACTCGCCGCTAAATTTTTATCTCTCTCTGAAGGCGCCTTGAACTCCAGATTAGGCTCTCCAAACAGCATTTCAAACCTCTTACTGAATAGATTCTTTTTTCCAAAAGGGTAACCAAAATAGCTCTTTCCGACCACAAAATGCCTATTCCGTCCGATACCGATTATTTCTTTAAAATCGTCGTAGTAAGATAATTGCCCGTATGCCGAAAGACCCATAACTTTATATTCGTCTGAATTATATTTGAATCCTAAAAATTGAGTGATCGCGGCATAAACCTCTCCCAAAGAATGCGGCCAAAATGTAGATTCTAAATATTTTATCTCCTTCCCGGCCCCGGAGCCTATCCAGGCTGTTTCCCATTCCCCGACACCATCAATACTGATAATAGTAGCTTCTGTAAATGGGGACGCAAAAAATACACTGGAGGCGTGGCAAAGGTGATGCTGCAGCAGTTCAATAGGGCCGTTGAAACCGAGCGTGCTTCTAATTATTTTTTCGATCTCCAGGAATTTCTTGAATTTCTTCGATTTCTTGATCAACCCCGGGAGATGATTCAAATTATTGATTGCGAACTTAAACTTTTTCCATGCAAATAACCGGGGATCCAGATAAAATCCTATGGCCGTTATATCCTTTAGCTCTATGCCTGAGCGTTTAAGACAGAATTTTATGCTGTTTATAGGAAAAGACGGGTCAAATTTTACCCTTGTGTATCTCTCTTCTTCAGCCGCTGCCAAGACATTGCCATATTCATCTACAATAGCCGCAGCTGCGTCATGATCTCCCAACCCCACAATCCCCATATAATATTTCATAGCTTTAACGGTCTTCCAGGACATGCCGTGCTATCCTTGTACGGCCTTTTCCATCAACCAATTTTTTCATCATTTCCGACATACGCCTGCGTAGTTTTGGATCATTCTTAAGTCTCCCGATGATACCAGCCAGATCTGAGGCCCGGGTTTCTTTGATCCAGCCAGCGTTATAGCAGATTCTTCTCTTTGCCAGCTCAACGGCAAGAAATTCTTGATTTTTAGATAGAATAATACACACTGTAGGTATGCCAAAGTAAGATAACTCCCACATCGTGGAACCGGCAGCGCTGATCGCCAGACCCGATCTTCTGATAATCTCAGGAGAAAAATCTCCGGGTTTGATTAGGCGAATGAGATGCTGCGAATTATTTACTGTTCGCGATAATCCATGAGTCTCTTTTCCACCCATGCCAAGAAGGATATTTATGGACAGCCTTTCTGTAAACGTTTCATCTAAAGCTTCCAGGATCTTAATAACGTAATGATCCGTGAATAATCCTCCTCCCAGGCTTATTAGGATCTGCTTGATCGGTTGCTTAAATTTTAAAGGTTTTAATCTTGAAAATTCTTCCCGCAACAGCGTGTATTTCGTACCCAAAAAAAGACGAGAATGGATCGCCTTATTTCTATACAGTCTGGAACTTGCAGAGAAATTCTGGTTAACTATTATATCAGAATAAAACTTTGCCCGGCCGATATCATCTATACTAAGAATATTCAAGCCCCCATTTTTAAGTATTCTTTGGTATTGTCCGTCAAAATTGTATCCGTCCAGGATAACCCATCGCGCGTGTTTATGCTTGGAATATTGGAGAAGGCGCTTTGTCTGGTCCATCCCAACACGGAATTTCAATATTTGCACGGCAAATCCCTCATTTTTTATCCTGGCCTTAAGGTAGGGGAACATTTCCTCGGCAGTAAAAATTACCGAGTTGTTCATTTTCCTTAATTCCTGGGCCAGGGCAAGACATCGCATCACATGGCCGCTTCCGATCTTCTTACTTGCATCAGCGCGAATAATAAAAACCATAAGTTTACTTTATAGAATAATTTACCACATCAATTTTCATAAAGAATTTTCCGGGAAATCCCAGATATTATCTTTATACCAATCACCTTTACTGCCCTTGTTCCAGATCTTCTTATTTCTCCACTTGTCGCAGATCTGATCAAACTCCTCTTTTGTGTACCCGGTAAGATCCAGCCAGCGGCCTAAATCTTCCGACGGATACACCGGATCGTGCTTTTTAACCAGCCCAATAGCCTCTTTGCGGGATAGAACTCCGCTTCTTACATCAAGGCTGGCATCGTCCGTACAACGGCCATAACCGAATTTCATAAACTTAAGCCAATCATGCACTCCGATCTCGTGCATATCGTCAATCCCGCCAAAAATCCTGTAAGTCCTCTGATAGGGAGTTTTCTTAGGCTGCCATCCATAGAGCTCGGTCATTTTCTTGGTAATTTCATGTTGTTCCCATCTAAAATAATTTCCCAGATAAATACCTCTAACGCCAACCGTGTCAAGTTCCTCATCGGAAGGATATTTTGCCCACAGCATATCATTTTCCTTGATGTTGTATTTGCCGACAAAATCCGTCCAGTCAAAGCCTCTTTGAGCGTGTTCGGTCCTGAATTTCCTTGTCATCTCAATAAAATCATAATGCGAGTACATCCCGTTCCTATTAACACCCGGCGGCTCGCCCCAAAAAAGAAGCGGCACTTTCATCATCACTGCGACCCGGACAGGATAAGTAAAGATCCCGCTGTGCATATACCAGGTCATATCCCCGGTCATTTCAAAACCCGCCCTGTGTAATTTTAGTAGAGCCTCTTTTCCTACATGAAAAATATGATGGTCTACATTAAAAAGATGCTTCATTCTGTCAAGGTTCATTTGGGCTTCAGGTAAATAATTATCACCGTGAAAAGTAACCAGTAAAGGCTTTAATCCAAGCTCTTTAGTAACGATATGAGTTTGATAATAACTATCCTTTCCTCCGCTTACCGGTATAATGCAATCATAGTTATTCCCTTTTCCGACATAGGGTTTAATTAAATTCAGGAATTTATTCTTCCATTCTACCCAATCAATTTCCTCATAATGCTCTTTCGCTACCCGACACCCTGAACAAACTCCGCTATCATCAAATTCTATTCCTTGAGCATAATTTGACGGCACAACGCATTTTACGCACCAAAAAATTTTACCGGTGTTATATCTTTTTAATTGTTCCTTATTCATAATCCAGGCCTCCTCAAACCGGCTTCATGTCAATGCCGGAATCAATCATGCATCTACGGGCATTCCTGTCGCTTAATTCCTTAAAATTAAAAATATTAGCTGCGGCTACCGCAGAAGCGCCTCCTGACTTTATCCCCTCGACAAAATGTTCGTATTTACCTACTCCGCCGCAGGCGATTACCGGCAAATTCGTAGAATCAACTACCCCTTTTATTAAATCCAGGTCGTATCCTTCTCCCGTGCCGTCTTTGTCAATGCTGTTTAAGAAGATCTCCCCTACGCCGCGGCTTTCCAGGAATTTAACCCATTCAACCGGCCTGCGGCCGGTAGGGCGAGAGCCGTTATGGCTGAATACTTCGTAAGAACCATCTGCGTGTTTTTTTATATCCACACTGGCCACAATTGCCTGGCTTCCGAATTTCTTGGCCGCCTGCTCGATAATACCGGGATCCTCAAAACATACCGTATTCAAAGTTATTTTGTCGGCCCCATTTTCAAAACGCACGGACATATCTTCCAGCGAACGTATCTTCCCACCGAATGTCAAAGGCATAAAACATGTTTTGCTGACAACCCTTAATACTTCAAGCGCGCTGGAAACACCTTTAAGCTTCTGGTCATCGCGCCTTAAGTCATACACACCATCTCTGGTGATGTCGATAAAAATCAATTCATCGATCGACCAGTCGTTATATCTCTGGGTCTGGATCAAGGGATTCCCGATGGAGTTATGGCGATGAAATTTAAAACTCCTTACCAGAAAACCGTTTTTCAACAATAAAACAGGGATCAGGCGTTTTTTTAACATATCACATCGAAATAAAGGCCTTCAACAACTTTAGTCCGCCCTTCTGGCTCTTCTCGGGATGGAACTGCACGCCGACTATGTTATCTTTCCTTACGATCGCGCAATATTTTTCCCCATATTCATACTCACCCAAAATGTTTTCCCGGTTGAGGCAGATACAGGAATAGCTGTTTATATAATAAAAACAAGTCGGGTTATTCATGCCTTCGAAGATATCGTCTTTCTTAAGCATAAAGGTATCATTCCAGCCTATATGCGGCAGCCTAAGATTAAAAGGAGCTGTTTCCATCTTCCTTACCTCTCCCGGGATAAGGTGCAGCCCTTCATGCTCGCCGTACTCGTAGCTTTTATCGAATAAAAGCTGCATTCCTAAACAGATACCGAGCAGTTTCTTTCCCTCCCTGACCGCTGAAACAATCGCTTTATCTAATCCGCTATCTCTCATTTTGGCTATTGCATCGCCAAAAGCGCCTACTCCGGGCAAAACAATATGAGTGCTGTTCTCAAGCTGCGCGGGAGATGCACACCGCACTATATCGCAGCCTAAAGATTCAAGCGTATTCGCCACAGACATCAAATTACCCAAACCGCAATCTACTAAATGCGCCGTATTCATGCTTATTTTAAATACAGGATGAAGTTTTAATAGTTGTAGCCTCTTTTATCTTCGCGATCAATTCGCTGTCTGTTTTATACTTGAGCGTAAGATGCGAGTTAAACTTGGCAATATCCGGATATTCATTAAGCAGGCTTAAGACGTTCTTCAGGGAAAAAACCAGTTTATTCTCCTTCAGTTTATAAAAAAGCCGGTTGAACATATCTAGATCCTCTTGATAATCCAGGGTCAGCCTATATTGAGGGAACTGGTATTCCTTTGGAGCACTGACCACGTTAACGCTAAAGAGGCCAGGGTTGTTCATGAAATAATAGGTCAGGTATTCGCTGAGTTTGAAATTCAGGTTCAAACCATTGAGCTTCTTCAGGGCAGAAAAAGAAATTACTTCGGAACAAACCCCTACCGGGAGCCGCTCTGTCTCTGCCGCGGTATAATCCGCCGATCTATCAATATGGCTTGCAATAAGAATATCCGCGATCTCATAGCTTACTGCCGGGCAGTCTCCCGTAACCCTTAAGATCAGATCAGAGTTGAATTTTTCCCCTGCCTCAAGAAATCTTTTGACTAAATTATCGCGGTCTCCTCTATATATAAGCAGGTTTTTCTCCCGCGCCAGAGTTTCTAAGGCATTATCTTCAGGCTCTGTGGTCGTAGTTATGACGATCTCATTTAAGTATTTCGATGGCCCAAGGCTTTCTATTACCCGTTCGATCGCGGTAACGCCGGCGATCTCGCGCATAGCCTTGCCGGGAAGCCTTGTTGAATCCATTCTTACCTGGATAAATACAGATATGTTACGTTTTTGATCAGACATTTAAATTAAAATAAACCCTTGTATATTCCGCCGTCTATTTGAATAGTCGTTCCGGTGATCCCCCTGGCAGCCTCTGAAGCTAAAAATACAACCAGATCACCCAGTTCTTCCGGGGTCTGGTATCGTTTCAACGGCAAACTGCTTATGGCTTTTTCTTCGATCTCCTTAACCGACTCCCCGGTGGTCTTTGATCTTTCTAAGATCAACTGCATTGCTCTATCGGTTTTAAAAGCGCCGGGACATATGTTATTAATAGTGATATTATGCCCAATTAGGTCTCTGGATAAGGTTTTAGCCAGGCTGACCACCCCTGACCTGAAAACATTCGAGAGGACAAGATTCTCGGCAGGTTCCTTTACCGACAGGGAAGCAATATTGATTATACGGCCCCATTTCCTGGCCTTCATTTGCGGGATAAAATTTCTATATAGCTCAACAACATAGTAAAAAACCGAGCGGTATGCGTCATCCCAGTCCTGCTCGGAGAGATCAAAAAAACCGGCAGCCTTTGGCCCACCGGAATTTACTATAAGTATATCTATCCCCCCGAACTTATTAATAACTGTATCGACCATCTTTTTCAGGTCTTTTTTATTGGATAGATCGGCAACTATGGGTAGAACTTCTACCTTAGCATTATTACGGATAAATTCAGCGGTTTCCTTGAGCTTATCCGCGCCCCTGGCACAAATAGCTACATTTACTCCTTCCCTGGCAAGCTGCAAAGCGCACCCCATACCCAATCCTTTACTTGCTCCGCCGATTAGCGCAACTTTGCCCGAAAGTCCGGTATTCATTATTTGACCTCCAGATCTGAGTGTTTTATCTGCCTATCATCCTTAATGGCCCGTATTAGCTTTCTACCCATGATCTCTTCAAACCTTGAAGGGCAGATCCCTGTTCCCGGCCTCTTAAAACATATGTCCTGCCTCTGAATAACCCTTCCCTGCTTTAAATCCCTTGCTGCTACAATACTGCGGCGCATCAGCAATTTATCCATGTCCTCACCCGGAGAAAGGTTCTTTGAGCCCAATATTATGCTTTTACGCATTTTTCTTGCCCATCCTATCGCTTCCCGCATCTGCCGGGGGTCAAGACAAACCTGCCAGTCCGGGCCCCTGTCTTTGTGCGATAGAATAATATGCCTACTGATTATATCCGCACCGGCAGCGGCAGCCGCTGCCGGAAACCAGTTTAATGAGGTATGATCAACAAAACCAACGGGCAGGCGATACTTTTTTTTCAACGTCGATATGAAACCTAAAGCCGTATGTTCCGGATCTACGCCCGGCTTACCGCTTGCCATCACGTGCTGGCCATGAAGCAACGCGTAATTCAAAGCCTTGTTTTTTTTCATTCTTTTTATGGCCCAATCGATCTCCTTTTGCGTAGCCAGTAATAAGCTTAAAAAGAAAGGCATTCCGCTGGCCGCCACGGCATCTATTATATCAGGATTAGTCAGATCTGACGCGTTTATATTGAACGCGCTGCAGCCGGCTTTAGCCAGAGGCTCTATTAACCTGTGGCTCAATGGAACAGCGATAAACTCCATTCTCTTACTTTTAGTATATTCGATAAGCCTTTTTATCTGCTCATTTTTGAATTCGCGTTTCAGATAAATTCTATAACCCTGATCGCTCCTTATATAGAAATCGCCCGCTCTCGCCAATTGGAACTCAATAGCATCCGCTCCAGACATCGCAGCGGCATCTATCATTAAAAGGGCCTTTTTGAAATTTCCCTGATTGGCCTGCCCTTCCTCTACAACAAAAAAGATCTCTTTGCCGCCTACTTGTCTCTTTCCTATTTTAAAACATAATCCCGTCATGAATTAACCCCGCTTAAGATCCGCTTCAAATTATCAAGGCCGGAGTCATCTTTATAGGCATCTAATCCCCGCATAATATTCTCCGTTATTAAATGCAGGGGGTTTTCATCACCATCAACTATACGCCGGATCATCTTCAGAATAGAAACAGCTGAGTCAAAAACAAGCTTGTCCTTAAAATGCCTGGAAAAAATATGATCAACCTCTGCCTCGGCAAAATACAAGCCGTTTATTCCACAAATGATCGCTATTGTAGCCGAACTCGTCATGCCCTGGGTTATGACAAGATCTGAAATACCGATACATTCAACAAAAGACCATCTTTCATCGTCAACAAAAAAAACATTATCCCGCCTACTCAGCTCATCCTTGACTTCCAGGAAATCGGCAATAAGATTGTTTGGTAAATTTCTATATTCGTACAACCCTTTGGGCTTGATTACAATGGTGTGGTCCGACATAAGACGCGCGCTTTCTAAAGCGAGTTTCCAGAAATTCACATAATGCATTCCAGTCATTATGCAATTAGCGCCAAAGCTCTCGTCAAAAAAAGAAATAACTTTACCTCGGGCACTTATTTGCATATCTTTTAAAACATTTTTTCGATTAATTTTAATATCTTTAATAAATTTCTTGAAAAAATAACCCGTAAATTCAAGCATTTCAGGATTTCCTTCAACTCCCTGCACATGAGAAGGACCCCAAAGAAAAAAACGATCACACCCTAAAAATGACAAAATATGTTTATCCAGATCGACCGAATTATCCGACCAATGAATTAAGTAATATTTCGCGCCGCGATTATTACACACAATTGCTTCGGGTATATGCTGCGCGATAAAATAACCATGACCCAATTCAGCGTTAATATTAAAATTTGAGAATACTTTCTCATAGGGCAAACCATAAATAGAAAAATAATAGAAAATACTCTGAAAAAGCGAGAAATTTTTCGACCTGATCTCACTGATAAAAACAAAACTCTCGAAAAATATATATCGAGGCAACACACGCAGCAAAAGATCAATAAGGCTAATCGGTAGGTCGGGGAGGTAAAAACTGGCGTAAGAAGACCCGCGGGCCTGATTCATTGCTTTCATACTTTGACTACAGTGATGAATCTCCGCCCTTGAAAATAGAAGCAGGTCATCCGACATAATTACTTTACCATCCACAAAAAAATCATCGTGGAAATAATACCCATGCATAGAAAACAATCCCCATAACGATTCATGCATAACCTTGTACGTTTCTTTCTTTGCAAATAAAACAACACCTGTCTTTACGCTATGATATATAATAAAAAGATTTTGTAAGAATATCGAGAGCGCTTTTCGAATATTCCCTAACGCAGGCTTCCATGGGACGGGTATTTTAACCCCGAATTTTGATTCATAGCGTTTGATTGCAAACCGATTTAACGGATTATCCTCCAAAGGCAAACTGTATTTTCCTTTTAAGCAAGAATGCTCGTAATCATAAATTAAATTAAATAAATCGCCCAAATAATCAACAAGCCAACGCTGTAATAAAATTGAGAATTTCTCTGTTCTAAAGATCATATTCGAGCACCGGACAAACCGGCTCTTTAACAGCCCTTGTTCTTCCGTAAAGAGTTTTACAGCTAAAACCAGATCCTCGTGTATCCATTCGATAAAATCAATGTTTTTATTAATCTTGGGACGGTCCTCTTTTTTTAAGTGCTCCAGGAGTATCCGGAAAGAACTATCTTTCAAGAGAAAAATAAGTTTTTTTATCGCCTTGGACCTATACACTATATGCTCCCTTATCTGTTTTCTTTAAAGTATTCTTCGGCCAGTATGCCTACTAACACGCTGTCCCAATATTTGCCGGACCAAAAAACACTCTGCCGCATAATGCCTTCTTTCACAAATCCGCATTTTAGCGCCAATTCAACCGCGCCCTTGTTATAAAAGAATGCCTCTCCCGTTAACCTGTGCATATTGTATTCCTCAAAAGCCTTTTTCTTTATAAACCCATAGACTTCCATGCCTATTACTACATTTGTAGATGCGCTGATCTGCCTGCCCAGATAATAGTTGATCTCCGCGGAGCGATTTTTCCAGTTTATATGCGCAAGCCCGCATACGCCGACAGGCCTGCCATCTGCCATAACAATGAACATATCGTCTACGCCTGAAGTAGAGATCCTTTCAAACCAATTCATTTGGTTCACCATATTGAGCAACCTGTATTCACGGCAACACTTTCTGACCCTCTCCTGGTTTCTCCAGTCCCTTAATAAAACTAGGTCCTCTTTTTCTACCTGCCTGAAACTTATCTTCATTGATCCCCTCCTTCAACACATCTGTTTCTAGAATAAAACTAAAAACGCATATTTTAGCTTTTAATCCGCGCCCCCGTCAATATTGATAATAGCTCCATTCACATAGTCGGATTTCATCAAAAATTCCACCGCGTTGGCAATATTGGATATCCCGCCCAATTTTTTTGATGGAATTTTGTTCAGGATCTTTTTCTTTTCATCGTTATTGAGCGCATTGAATAAGCCTACCTCGAAATACCCAATGGCCAAGACATTGGAGGTTATATTAAACCTGGCATATTCTTTTGCTAAGACCCGCGACATTCCAATCAAGCCTGTTTTGCTTGCGGAATAGGCGATGGTCCCCGGGCCTCCCTGCATGCCGCCTAAAGAGGAAAAATGAATGATCCTTCCCCAGCGTTCCCGGAGCATATGAGGCAATAGCGCCTGCGTAAGGAGAAAGTTACCTTTGAGATTAACCCTCATTACCTTGTCCCAATCGGCTTCCGTATAATTAGCGGATAAACCGTCGATCTTTACGGCCGCTCCATGAATGAGCGTTATTTTAGAAAGCCTATGCCCCCATTTCTTGACAAAAGACTTGATGCCCGCCGGTTTTCCTATGTCTACCTTTTCATAAACCAACCCGTTGCCGGTGGGGGCTGCCGGATGAGAACTATTATAGATCCCTATCACATCATCCATTTTTAAAAGGTGTTTTATGATTTCTTTTCCCACACCACCTGAAGCTCCGCTTAAAATGATCATTTTTGTCCTCCCCAACGAATAAGACAACTGCCCCAGGAATAACCTACTCCGAATCCAATAAGCATAATTTTATCATTTGCTCTTAAGCGCCCCCCCTTTTGCGCATCTTTAAGCGCTATAGGTATTGAAGCCGAAACCGTATTGCCTTTATTCCGATAATTAATGAAAACTTTGCCTTTGGGTATCTCCATGCGGCGGATAATATTATCTATTACCACTTTACTGGCCTGGTGGAAGATAAATAAATCGATGTCCTTTATTGTCTTTCCTGCCTTATCAAGCAGGGCATTTATGGTTTTTGGCACTACGTCCATGGTAAACATGAATAGCTCCGGCCCGTTCATGAATAATTTGCCTTTTGGCTTATTCAGCTTGTTGACCCGGGCACCGCTTGCAGGCACTACCAGATTAAAAAATCCGGATCCGTCCGTGCCCATATCAAAGGGCCCAAGGGACTGGTAGTTGCATGGTTTTAAGAGAATAGCGGCAGCGCCATCGCTAAAAATAGGCCGGCAGGTACGATCCTTCTTGCCGATATACTTAGTATACGTATCGCTGCATATCACAAGCGCTCTTTTCGCAGTGCCGGTTTCTATAAGAGATGCCGCAACAGCTAAGGCATAAATAAAGCCGGAACAGCCCAGGTTGATGTCAAATGCCATGCAGTCCTTATTAAGCCTTAACAAATCTTGCAGCAAGCAGGCTGAAGTGGGAAGTTTATAGTCCGGCGACTGTGTAACTAAGATAAGTAAATCTATTTTCTCTCTGTAGTTTCCCGATAAAAATATTTTCTCTGCCGCCGACACAGCCATATCAACGGCAGTCTCATTGACACCTGAAACATGCCGTTTGGCAATGCCCGTCTTCTCTTCTATTTTTTCTATCTTCCAATCGGGGTTATCCCTTTTAAGCGCACTCGCGCCTTCAACTTTAGACGGCAGATAATACTCAATAGCTTCAATTAAAACTTTCATTTTTTAAATGTTACATCAATTTATTATTTTTTAGCAGCTGAATGATCTTCTTCACAGAATTCGCTGCTGCCAGTTCTTTTATTTTTCCAATCTTTCCTTTAAAAAGTTTATCCAGCGTGGAGAGGATGCTCAAGTGACCTAAAGAATCCCATTCAGTTGTATTGCTTATGGAACTATTGATTGTAATGCTTTTATTTTTAAGATTTAAAGCGCTTTGAATAATATTCAGGACATCTTTCTCCGTTGGCTTTGCCATAGAAATAATGCTCCTTTCAATTTAAGCTTTATATGCGGCATAAATATCCGTAAACCAGATCGTCATCCCGAACTTTTCGCTAAAACGAATGTATTTTTTATTCCGGAGTTCTTCTAACACGCCGGCATATTTATTCATTTTTTCCGGAAGCAGCCATTCCTTATGCAGCAATCTCTTAACGCGCGGAAACTTATTTCTGGCTGTTTTCAATATTTTTTCAGTATTGGACAAGGAAATAACCGGAAAAAACAAAACTCCTTTTTTGCTCAAATGGCCGGGAGCCTTTTCTATGATCTCTGTTACAAGCAATGTCCCATCGATGCCTGACCGGCAAGGCACGCCTTTATACCAAGGCGAAATCTTAGCTACGTCCTCTGCAATACCCGCAACATCATTTATAATATAATCGAACTTTTCGTTTTTCCAAGGCTCAAACAAAGAACCGCGTCTTATCTCAACAGGGCAATTATGCAGCGCGGCATTTTTCTTGGCGCAGGCAACTGATGGGCAGCTCAGATCAGAGGCATAAAGCGGAGGCTTAAGCAATCCTAATTTATACAAGAAAAGCCCGATCACGCCCGAGCCGCAGGCAAGATCAAGCAATCTGCCGGGTTTTTTTATATTATCCCGGGCCGCTTCGATCAAAAGCGCGGACGTGCCTGTAGGCGAAAAAACGCCCTGAGCCTTACGCAATAATAGCTTATTATCTAAATCCAGCTTAAATTCATACCGCGTATCCTTAAATGTCATTTTATAATAGGCCTCTTTTTATTTAAAATCAGGTCCCGGCGCAGAGGAGTACCCATGGATATGTTTTTTCGGGCTGTCTTACCGATGATCTTATCGTAATTTTTAGGGGGTAGACCCAAAGCGGGACGAATGGATCTGACATTCTCTGCGGTAAACCTTTCTCCCGCGCCTATATCCTTTACTGCGTATAATGACCGCCTGTATAATTTTGATCTTTCTTCTTGTTCCGAAAGCTTAAACGATACCCTTCCCAGCGATTCCCAGGCCCTTTTGCTTTCTTTAACCAGCATTTTCATCTCATGGGGCTCAAGCGAAAATGACGAGTCCACCCCCCCATCATTTCTTGACAAGGTAAAATGTTTTTCGATCAGGCATGAGCCGAGAGATATACTAGCCAATGCCGCTCCAATACCTTCTGAATGATCGGATAATCCCGCCAGGCAATCAAAATTACGGCTCATAAAAGGAATGGTAAGCAAATTCGCATCTTTCGCTTCAGCAGGATAAGCGCTGGTGCATTTAAGCAGGACTATATCCTTACAGCCCGCGCTTTTAGCGGCGGCAATCGCTTCAGAGATATCCTTTTTACTGGCCAGGCCGGTTGAAATAATCAACGGCTTGTGTTTCGAAGCCGCTTTTTTAATCAAGGGGATATCGATATTTTCAAATGACGCGATCTTATAACAAGGCACTCCAAGAGATTCAAGATAGTCTACCGCAGTAAGATCGAATGGAGTGCTAAAAGCAGTTAAACCCAGTTTCTTGCAACGGGAAAATATCTTCTTATGCCATTTCCAGGGGGTATAGGCTTTTTTATACAAGTTATATAACGAATCGCCGGCCCATGGGTTTTTAGGGTCCCGTATAAAAAATTCTTTACGTCCGGAATCGATAGTCATGGTGTCGGGAGTATATGTCTGTATCTTAAGGGCGTGCACTCCCGCTGCCGCCGCGGCGTCCACGAGCTTCAGGGCGTGGGATAAAGATTGATTATGGTTGCCCGACATCTCGGCAACTATAAAGGGAGGATAATCTTTACCTATTTTGCGATCTCCGATGATTATGGTTTTCATATTTTCGACCGATTAAATTTTTTGATGATGTTTTTTGTCGCCCCGATAACCCTGATCACTTCTCTCTCCTTCATTTTCGGGAAAAGAGGCAGGGTCAGCGCCTCTTCATAGAATTTTTCAGCATTCGGGCAAACCCCCTTCTTAAACCCGAGTTTTTTATAATAGGGGTGATAGTAAACCGGGATATAGTGAAGATTTACGATTATTCCTTTTTTACGATACTCGTTAAACAAATCTATTTTTGAAGCTTTGATTTTTTTAAAATCAAACCGTAATACGTATAAATGATGGGCTGATCTCACATAATTACGCTCTTCAAGCGGTTTGATCTCTTCGCATTGAGAAAAAGCCTTATTGTATTCATTAACGATGCCTTTCCTTATTTTAAGGAAAAAATCGAGCTTTTTTAGCTGGCTGATACCTAACGCGCTCTGGATATCCGTCAAACGATAATTAAAACCCAATTCGCGCATTTCATAATACCAGGGCCCGTGATCTTTCCCAAGAAAGTGAGGGTCTTTTGTGATCCCGTGATTACGGAACAATTTCAATCTTTCATAAAGCCTTTTATTATTAGTAAGGGCGATCCCTCCCTCTGCGGTGGTAATATGTTTTACGGCGTGAAAACTTAATATTGTCATATCTGAATACTTAGAAGAGCCAATCTTGGAACCTTTATATTCTGCCCCAAGGGCGTGGGCAGCGTCCTCTATGACAAACAGATTGTTTTTTTGGGCTATACAGGCTATCTCTTGCATATCGCAGGGGTGCCCGGCAAAATGTACCGGGATTATAACTCTCGTCCTCCGGTTAAGTTTCTTCTTTATATCTTCGGGATTGATGCAGGCCGTCCCATCCAGGATATCTGCGAAAACCGGCTTGGCCTTACAATATAACAGGCAATTTGTTGACGCGGCAAAGGTTATGGGAGAACTAATGCCTTCATCCCCTTCTTTTAAGCCTGCAGCCAAACAGGCTATATGAAGGGCTGAAGTTCCGCTGTTCACTGCCACAGCGTATTTAGCATTGCAATACGCGGCAACCAGCCTTTCAAAAACGGCAACCAACGGTCCCTGGGTAATGTATTGTGCTCCCAGCGCGCGTTTTACAGAATAGATATCTTCAGGCTTAATCCATTGCCTGGCGTAAGGTATGTTCTTCATATTCCTTGACAATACTCCTTAATTTTTCGATCTTAAGCCACTTGTTATTACCATTGCTTGAATAACTAAAGCCTTCCGCCACTCTTTTTCCTTTTCTGTGGTTATCTTTATCCCACCAGGGAAAAGCAGGCTGTATGATATAGCAATCCCTTAACTCTATGGTGTTCCTGGCATCATCTTCCGGGATCATCACTTCATGTAATTTCTCGCCCGGCCTGATCCCGATTATTTTAATCTTAGATCTCGGGGCTAATGCCTTTCCCATGTCCAGGATATTCATACTCGGGATCTTTGGCACAAATATCTCTCCGCCGCGCATCCGTTGGAATCCTTTGATTACAAAACGCACCCCCTGTTCGAGGGTGATCCAGAACCTGGTCATTCTCTCATCAGTGATCTCTAATTCCCCCTTGTCTCTTTTTTTTAGGAAAATAGGGACTACACTGCCCCGGCTGCCGACAACATTACCGTATCTCACCACGCTAAATTTGACCCCGCTAGGTCCGGAATAGGAATTCGCGGCAACGAAAAGCTTATCCGAGCACAGTTTAGTCGCCCCATAGAGGTTGATAGGATTGCAGGCTTTATCGGTGCTAAGCGCTATAACCTTCTTCACCTTTCTTTCTATGGCCGCGTCAATGACATTCATCGCCCCGATTATGTTGGTTTTGATCGCCTCCGTGGGATTATACTCCATGGCCGGTACCTGCTTTAAAGCCGCAGCATGAACAATATAGTCAACCCCGCAAAAAGCACGTAAAAGCCTTTCTTTATCCCGCACATCTCCGATAAAAAATCTTATATTGCTGTAGTTTTTAAAATGCTGTTGCATTTGGAATTGTTTATACTCATCCCTGCTATAGATTATGAGTTTGGCCGGTTTGAATTCATTCAATACTATTTGCGTAAAATTCTTCCCGAATGACCCGGTGCCGCCGGTTACTAAGATAACCTTGTTCTTTAATATATTCATATTTACTCCCGGTTTAGTTGAGAAAAACTTAGCCCTTTTCCAAAGCAAATTGACGAAGCGGAAACTTTCCGTTAACCTTGAAAGAGGTGCGATCTTCCTCCTTTAATATGCCTAAAGTTATAAGCCAGCTTTTTCTAAACCCATACAAAGAATGCCTCTCTTTGAAAAGCAGAAAAAACCAATAAATGTTCTCGATCCGCTTTAAGGTCTTATGAGAAACGAACTTACTATTAAAAAGAAAAAAATTGATCATATAAACGACCTTTTTTATGCCATTCCTGTTTGTTTCAATGCTGTCATATTCATGGAACAATTTATTATCACGGTAAGGATAGCCGTTTTTCTTGAACCAATGGACCCTTGATGAAAAATAGATCTTTTTTTGCCAAAGGGCCACTTTAGAGGGGGGTTCTTCCGAGACATTTATGTATTGCTTATGTTCGTTGGCGCCGATATCCGAAATATCAAGCAAATAACGCTCTTCATCATCAATAGTTTGGCCGAGAAAACCGCGATGCCGTAAAAATTCATAGGTAGGAGTACCCGGCAGTGCCTGTAGGTAATTAATGCTTAGCAGCGGAGGATAGGGCAGGCCGCCCGTAGCTGCCTTGATGAATTCTATTGTTTCATTTATGGTCCTTTCATTTTCTCCAGGCATACCGATAACCAGCTGTATACTTGTAAAGATGCCCGCTTCAGCGCATACACTTGCAGTATGGAGATTCTCTGCAGCCGTGGCATTCTTTTCCATTATCCGGAGCATCTTATCACTGCCGCTCTCCATCCCGAAATATAAAGCCGTAAGCCCTACCTCTCTTAGGCGCTTGATGATCGCGGGATCATGCCGCAGTAATGACACCCTGGCTGCCCCTATCTGAAAAAGCACATCCAGCGGCCTGATCGAATCAATAAATTCATTAAGCCACTGCCTATTTTCCCCGAAACATTCATCGGTTATGCAAAAAAAGCCTACATTGTATTTATTCATCAATCCCTTCATGATATCAATAACTTGATCAACCGGTATGATCCGGTACCCCTTTACCCAGCGATGACAGAAGGTACAGCTATTTATGCAGCCTTTTGATGTAAAAATAGTAGCTAATTTTTTTCCCTTACGATGGGCAGCGTAAGTGCGCGGGTCATAAGCAAAATCCCGCCTTGATAACGGATCTAATATATATTGGTTAATATCTGTAAAGCGCCGTAATAAATCATAATCCGGCTGTTCTACGGTATTGCTGACAGGCTGATGACCGGTAAATACCGGATTTTCATCCTGATCCAGGTATGCTATGCCTTTAATATCATGCAATTCCTGGTTGAGAGACGTAATATCCCCATATTTTTCGTAATGCCTTACCAGGGATAGAAGAGGCGTTTCCCCTTCACCTATAACACAAATATCTATTTTTGTTTTTTTAAGGAGTATTTTGTAAGCCGCGGCCAAATTCCCACCCAGTATTATTTGAGTGCGTGGAGAGGCCTTCTTTATAATCAACGATAATTCTTTGGCATATCTATATCCGGTAGAAACAACAGCGCTTATGCCCACGATGTCAAACTGTTTAGAAGCGAAATATTCATAGAGATATTCAGGAGAAGGTCTCTTAAGGTCAATATCGAAGAACTCCACATTATTATAGCCGTTACTGAGCAGGGCATTCATCAAGGAGGTGCATCCCGCCGGAGGAAAGTTCGTTGGATTGACCCCGATCGCAATATTACACAATAATATTTTCAAGGCCTTCCCGGAATTAATGTCTACCTTATCCATTATCAATGCAACCACCTATAACTTCCATCGCCCTATCGCAAGAATCACCCTTGTCGGACCCTAAACCATAAGATAGCAGAAAATCTTCATTATCCTGATCTGCCTTATAATGCCCGGTTTTTAAAAAATCAGATAATTCATTGATTAATGAACGGGCATCTGGCGAACATACTGCGCGTTTTTTCAACATCGACAACATATTCTCGGGATAGCGGATATGTTTTGTTAATACAAAAACCGGCTTGTTTGTTGCGACGGCCTGCAAAATTGTAGTAGTGGGCAGGTCGAGCAAAATAATATCCGCTTTTAGGATAAGCTCTGAAAAAAAAGGCTTAACCCTTACGATCTCGATATTCCGGCTGTGAAGAAGGTCGTTGATCCAGAAAATCTGATCATGC
>JAPLLV010000007.1 GCA_026387405.1 Candidatus Omnitrophota bacterium | reverse complement strand
ATATCTTCCTTGATCCTATCTGCAACAATTTTACCATCTAATAATTTTGCCAACTTTAACCTCCGTATCCTGCCTGATCTTCCTTATCCTGGTTTGTTTCTCCTTTAATTCCTTCCTCACTGAGCTGGTCAATTTCTCATCCTGGAGAAATTTCAAATTTATCTCGATATTAAAACAGGCACTGGCGAATCCGGACTCCAACAGGATCGCCGCGCAGGCAACATCGCTGATCAAATTAACATTTCCTTTTTTAATTAAAGGGGGACATAATTTTATGCCCTCAAAACACAGACGCGCTACCATCAAGGGCACATTCAGGGCATTACGCGCATCCTTACTCTGATAGGCTGTTACATCCAAGTCCACCAGATTCAAAAACTCTCGCCTTATTTTTTCCGACTTCTCGAGGATACCTTTAAGCTCTTCCTCATAGGCTGCATATTTGGGTTTGTTGATGGTAAAATTAATTACCATGCTGATCAAAGAAGCGCCCAAGGCAGCATTTAACGCGGCGGCCGAGCCTCCCCCCGGAGCAGGCAGCTTGGCGGCTAGATCATTCAGATATTCTTTAAGCGACTTATCGCAATACATTTATTAGCGTTTAGCGGATAGCGTTTAGCGGATAGCAACTATACGCTCTACGCTATACGCTAATCTTATAATTATCTTACGATAATCCTATAATATTACCTTTCTCGTCAATATCAATTCTCTCTCCCGCCGGATGCGTGGGCAGGCCAGGCATAGTCTTCATCTCTCCGCACAAGGGATACAAAAATCCCGCGCCCACCGACGCCCTTATATCCCTGATAGGCAGTATAAAATCCTTAGGCCTTCCCTTTAAATTCGGATCATGCGACAAAGACAGGTGTGTCTTGGCCATACATATAGGAAGCTCGCACCACCCGTGCTCTGAACACGTCATGATCTTCTCTTCTGCAAGGTCGGAATATTGCACATCTTTGGCGCCGTAGATCTTGGTAGCGATGGTCCTTATTTTCTCTTTGATCGGCATATCCAAAGGATAAAGAAACTTGAATTTCTTGGGCCCATTGGCAGCCCTTACTACAGCCTTAGCTAATTCCAGGCCTCCCCTAGAGCCCTTTGCCCAGACCTCACTTACGCAGCAATCATAGGCCCCAAACTCCTTAGCCTTGGCCTTTACGAATTCCAGTTCTTTGTCGGTATCACAGGCAAACCTATTAATGGCTACCACTACAGGGACCCCAAAAAGCTTTACATTCTCGATCTGTTTTTCCAGGTTACATGCCCCCGTCTCTATCGCCGGAATATCCTCTATATCCAGACAGGTATCCAACGGCATCCCCGCCACTATCTTAAATTTTCCGCTATGCGCCTTAAGCGCGCGTATAGAACAAACGATCACTGCCGCGTCCGGAACAAGTCCGCTGATGCGGCATTTGATATCAAAGAACTTTTCCGCGCCGCAGTCTGCGCCGAAACCCGCCTCTGTAACTACGTAATCCGAGAATGCCAGGGCGATCCTGTCCGCCAGTATGGAATTATTCCCGTGGGCGATATTGGCAAAAGGCCCTGCGTGCACAAAACACGGCGTATGCTCCAGGGTCTGGATGAGGTTAGGTTTTATGGCATCCTTAAGCAGGGCACACATACTGCCGGCAACCTTAAGGTCTTCTGCGGTTACAGGCTTACCTTCAACCGTATAAGCCAAGACCATCCTTGCGATGCGCTCCCTTAAATCCTTTAACCCGTTACTCAAGGCCAAGATGGCCATTATCTCCGATGCCACCGTAATATCAAATCCGCTATCCCGCGGTATACCGTCGTCTTTTGTGCCCAAACCTATCCTGACATTCCTTAGGGCCCTGTCACTGACATCTACTACCCTGCGCCACATAATCCTATTTGGATCTATATTCAGTTTATTCCCCTTGAATAGAGAATTATCCAAAAACGCAGCTGCAAGGTTATGCGCCAGGCCCACGGCATGCACGTCGCCGGTAAAATGCAGATTGAAGTCTTCCATAGGCAGCACCTGCGAATATCCGCCGCCGGCCGCCCCTCCCTTAATACCAAAGACCGGGCCTAAGGACGGCTGCCTGATACAGGTAGAAGCAAGTTTTCCTATTCTGTTTAAAGCCATGGAAAGGCCGATAGTGGTAACGGTCTTTCCTTCGCCCAGCGGAGTGGGAGTAATCGCGGTAACCAGGATATATTTACCCTGTTTTTTATTCCGGACCTTGCCCAAAATACCCAGATCGATCTTGGCAATATTCTTTCCATAGGGAATAAGATACTTCTTATCTATCTTTAACCTGCCGGCTATTTTCTCGATAGGCACTTTTACGGCTTTCCGGGCTATTTCTATATCGCTAAGCATTATCTAATAGGAATTATATCCTTTCCAGAGGAAAGGATGAAAGCAAGCCAAATCACCAGAGGTTGTCTTGCTTTCAATAGGTAAAATTACTATCCAGCTCAAACGCATCTTTAAGTAATTCTATTTGGGGGGCTCCTTCACTGCAATCCACGCTGACCACGTCAAATCTGGCTTTGTGATCAAGCAGCCTGTTCTCTTTGAGGTAACCCAGCGCCGCTTTAGCTATTTGCCTCTTCTTGGAGAACGAAACGGATTCGGCAGGCAGGCCGCGTAAATCCGAACTCCTGGTCTTTACTTCTATGAAACAAATCGTATCTTTATCTTTGGCGATTATATCTATCTCACCCAGCCTGGTGCGGTAATTTCTGGCAAGAATTTTATAGTTCTTATTCTCTAATTCCGAAACGGCCCAAGACTCACCCTTCTTACCCAGAGCTATCCTATCGTGCCCACGCGCCATAAAAAGTCTTTCTGTGTATCGGCGATAAACCCAGCTTCCTTATCGCCAGATTATGCATTTTGGTAGGATAACCCTTGTGCCTGAAGAAACCGTATCCCGGATAAACCCGGTCATATATCTCCATTATGCGGTCGCGCAAGACCTTGGCCAGGATCGAGGCCGAGGCAATACTCTTGGATTTGGAATCTCCTTTTATGATGTTGGTGTAGGGAAATTTGATGTTGAGCTTCACGTTGCCGTCCACTAAAATATGTATGTTGGAGCGTTTTTTGGTATTTAACCTGCGGGTAAGAGACAGGATAGCGTTCTCCATGGCCAGCCTGGTTGAATTAAGGATATTCAACTCGTCGATTATTTTTTCGTTGATTATCCCGATAGCGTATACCGATTTATCGGCGATCTCCCCAAATGCGTCCTCCCGCTGGTGGGGGGTGAGTTTCTTGGAATCATCTATGCGTTTCTTGAATCTGTAACTTTGAAGCAAGACCGCGCAGGCCACAACCGGCCCTGCCAGGGGCCCGCGGCCAACCTCATCCACGCCTATAATAAAATCACAGCCTTGTCTTTTTAATTTACGCTCGTAGTAGAGCATCTTTAGCGTAGAGCGTATAGCGTAGAGCGTTTAGTTATCTATACGCTAAACGCTATCCGCTAAACGCTAAACTTTTCCCTGGCTCTCGATCTTGGTGGCCCGTTTGCCGACTTTCTTACGCAGATAATACAGCTTTGCCCTTTTTACCTTGCCTGAACGCACCACTTCGATGCGTTCGATGCCCGGTGAAAACAGCGGAAATACGCGTTCAATCCCCTCTCCGTAAGAGACCCTCCTGACGGTAAAGTTAGCCTGGGCCCCTGCCGCAGAGCTCTTGGCAATGACCACTCCCTCAAAAGGATGCAGGCGCACCTTATCGTCGCCTTCAACCAGCTTCACCAAGACCTTTACGGTATCCCCCACATTGAATTTTGGGACGTCTTTTTTGGCGTACATCCCCTCAACCATATTCATCTTATTCATTTGTATTGCTCCTTTTAAAATTGAACCTACCTCTGGTGTTTAGGTTTAATTTTATCCCGAGCTATGCTCGGGATCTTCATCAGATCCGGTCTTCTATTTTTCGTCCGTCTGATCGCCTCTTTATTTCTCCAGACGGCTATTTTCTTGTGATCCCCTGATAAAAGTACCGCGGGAACTTTTAAACCCTTGAATACAGCGGGCCTTGTATAGTGCGGATATTCTAATAGATTACCTTCAAATGACTCAAAATTCAAGGAATTTTTATCTCCTAACACCCCGGGCAAGAGCCGCACCACGGCATCTACCAAGACCATGGCCGGAACCTCTCCTCCGGTAAGTACGTAATCGCCGATAGAGATCTCTTCGTCAACAAGGTGTTGCCTTACCCGTTCATCCACGCCTTCATAGTGGCCGCAGATCAGTATAAGATGTTTATACCTGGCTATCTTCTTAACAATAGCTTGAGTCAGTTTTTTGCCTTGAGGCGTAAGCAATACCACTTTTGTATCGGTATACCTTGGTCGTTGGTCGTTAGTCGTTTGTCGTTTGTGGCCTGTCAAGGCTTTAACAGCGCAGAATATCGGTTCCGGTCCCATCACCATGCCGGAGCCGCCGCCAAAAGGCCGGTCATCGACTTTACGGTGTTTATCCAATGTGTAATCCCGAAGGTCATGCGTGAAAATATTGACCTTCCCCTTAGCCTGGGCCCTCTTCAAAATAGATTCATTCAGCACGGGCCCGAACATTTTAGGAAATATGGTGATAATATCTATGCGCATCGAATTAAACAGTGTCAAAGTGTCAGGGTGTCAAAGTATCAAAGATTTTACTCTGACTCTCTGACACAATCTTTATATTACGGGTGCGTTATATTTTTCCAGAAACTCTTTCCTGAACTCCGTAAATCTGTCCTGCGCTATTGCCTCCCGGGTATCGCGCATTATCCTTAAAAAGAACTGCACATTATGCAGTGAAACCAATCTCAACCCCAGTATCTCGTCTGCGTTAAATAG
>JAPLLV010000071.1 GCA_026387405.1 Candidatus Omnitrophota bacterium | reverse complement strand
GCTATGGCCCTGCAAAGTTTTGATACACTTTCCTGTTTCTCTGTCCCAAAGACGCAGCGTGCCATCCCAAGACCAGCTCATGATCGTTTGGGCATCTATTAAGGTAGCGCCATTAACCCAAGAACTATGTCCCTTCAAAGTACGAATACATTCTCCTGTTGCTCTATCCCAAAGACGCAACGTGCCATCTCCAGACCAGCTCATGATCGTTTGGGCATCTATTAATGAAGCGCCATACACCGGCCCGCTATGGCCCTGCAAAGTTTTGATACACTTTCCTGTTTCTCTATCCCAAAGACGCAGCGTGCCATCCCGAGACCAGCTCATGATCGTTTGAGGATCTATTAATGATGCACCTAAAACCGCGCCGCTATGACCCTGCAAAGTTTTGATACACTTTCCTGTTTCTCTGTCCCAAAGGCGCAACGTGGAATCATTAGACCAGCTCATGATCGTTTGGGCATCTATTAAGGTAGCGCCATTAACCCAAGAACTATGTCCCTTCAAAGTACGAATACATTCTCCTGTTTCTCTGTCCCAAAGGCGCAACGTGGAATCATTAGACCAGCTCATGATCGTTTGGGCATCTATTAATGGTGCACCTAAAACCGCGCCGCTATGACCCTGCAATATCTTCCCTGGCCTCACTATCAATATCTTATCTTTGATTTCTTCCATACCTTTCAACAGAGATATCTTCTTAAGAAGCTGCGGATTATCCCGTATATCATCAAAGAATCCTTCACATATCGCCGTAATTACCTCGATGCGGACAGCGGGATCATTTATATGCTCCAACACTTCTGCTATCATGCCTGAGGCGTCAATATTACCATTGCGCCAACCATTATGCTGCAGATGTATGTCAAAAAGATACCCAAGTGAATGTGCTTCGTAGAGAGCGCGCAGCCTCTGTTCTTCTATCCGGGAAAGGTCTACCGGCCTGCCGCTCTGGAAAAACCCTCCTTCTGCCAACATCTTTATAAATGTACGTTTCCCCTCCCAGGAAACCCCCAGCGTATCTATTGCATGACGCACCAGACGGTTCTCTAATTCAGGATCCCGCAGGTCCCGTGTTAAAGGAATTCCTCCGGAAAAAACATTGAAGATTTCAGGATGCGTAGTTGCCTGATACACCGTATTCAAAAATACCTCTACCGCGCACTGCACGCTGGCGGCATAATTTTCATCATTGAACCCATGGGGCTTGAGAGCGTTATGCGCCAGGCCCTTATCCTCTCCATCATAGATGAATGTGCCTCCTATGGCTGTAGTTGCGTCCCCAAATATCGCTTCATCACCAAAAGACAGATCGCGCAGCTTGTTCCCAAAGGCTAAGGCATCCCATAACCCTTCGTATGCCTTGCCGATATACGTCAGCGCTTTGATTGTCTCTGGAGATCCACTCTCCGGCATACTGGCATGCACATGGATACCATGCTTCACATCTATATCTAACCGCTTAGCCTCCTTCAATACCGTGCGGCTGATAACCCCTAAATCCACCTCAAGCCGCGCCCAATCTTCACGGGTATTGCTCAACTTCGGCGAAGCAAGCTCAAAATTCCCAAGGGGATCTTTCCCCAAATCCCACCCCTTTACCGCACCACCTGCCTTTAAGGCTACAGGGAGCGCTTCAATAAGCTCCTGCGTCTTTGCCTCATCCCTTTCCCCTCGCGCATCTATTGCCGCCACTTCTATCTCTATGCCAAACTGCATATCTTTAGGAAGATACTTCAGCCCTTCCCGCCTGTACCTCATCGGCTCATGGGCAATCGCCCTCACCTGGCGCATAAATACCCCATCATCCATCTTCCACAGTTTACCCGGAGCAAGCCCTTCCCCTGCGGCGTCTCCCATAAGGTATGCGTCAATGGCATTGCGGAAATCCCTGCCTTGTGAAGTTAAGCCTAGCTTGTTTGTAGCTAAAAACTCCTGGATCCTGGAAAGTTGCATCTGATTCATTGCCTGATAAGAACCAAGTTCCTTTAAGATAAGCGTATAAAGATACGGCCGCAACGCTCTTTTTTGGGGATTTATCCCGGAGGTGGAGCAAAGAATATCAATATACGCATCCATTTCAGGCTTCACCCGCGCGTCATCAAGCGGGATCATCGCTATATCCCCGGCTAGCTCAGAAAGGATCTCCTTCTGCCTCTCATACCCTAAAGCCTGAAAACGCGCGCTGTTGTTCACCTCTTCGATATACTGCGCCTTCTTCCTCTGCAGCCCCGCAAGCATCGTCTCTTCACCGCCGGCGGCAACAATAGTTTTATCCGGTAGATAAAGCCCGCTCCCCTCCTGCCGCTTAAAACCTCCTTGATATTCCAGGTGTTTGCCGTCATTGCTTAAACCAATAATCCCTGCCTTAATGCCTTGTTCAGCAGCCTCATTCGTAAGTATCGCTCCTGCTTGGCCTTCTCCTTCTTTCACGATTACCCCATGCACGAAATCTGCTCTGTTTTGTTGCAGGAATTGCAGGGCCCTTGCTTTATTGGCATCTGCCTGGGCTGCAGCAAGCTGCTGCGGTGTGATGCCTCCTTGGCAAAGCGCAAGGATGCTTTTGGCTTTCTCGGAAGCATCAGTAGTATTGACAGCCAGGCCTTGACTAACTAAAAACTCTTTAAGCACCTGCGTGGGATTTGCGGCAGCAGCCAGACGTGTAGCCAACGCATCAATCTCATCAGGGCTGACACCTTGCAATAGAGAATTCGCATTGGCCTGGTCATATCGCAAGCCGGCAAGGTATAACGGCTTCCTGCTTTGCGCTAGCCTCTGAGCATCATCTTTGGAATTCTTATTAGATACTACCGGCTCTCCCGGGCTGGGGGCAGGCGGTCTATGTTGCGCGGCAATGTAAGCCAGGAAGTCTTTCACTGAAACCTCCTGGGCATTGTCTATATATTGCTGATTCATCGCGATCCTGGCCAGCACCTGCGCGACCTGAGCTTTGGCTCCAATAAAGGCAGACAGCAACAACTTCTGGCGCGCATAAAAGACATCGTTGTGCGTGCCTTCCTGGGTCCCTTCGATTATATGCACCAATTCGTGAGACAGTATTTCCATTATCCTTTCCAATACCTTATCCAGGAATTCTTCCTCATATATCTGTCTCTTTAAGAAAAGGGAGAACAGCCTAATGGTTTCTTGCTGTTCCAATAGGTTCCAGGCATAGGCATCGCCTCCCTTTAAAGCGTGTGCGAGAGTCTGATTGGCCGCGGCATAGTAACGGCCTCGCATAGGGTGATCGCTCAAGAATGCGAGCCTACCTCCGATATTCCCCAAGGCCTGGGCTGAATTCTCTCTAAGCATCTGTTTTATCCCGATCTCTGCCAGCGCGTCGCTCATCTCCAGGAATGCCCAAAAAGCAGCCATTCCCGGGCCTTGCTGCGCGGGTAACTCGATAAACCCCTGGTCGACAAACTCTCCGGGAAGCCCCATTTCCTGGAATGCCGCCGGTTGCGCGTTAGCCTTGATTTCTTTTGCCTCGATCTTTTGCAAGACACCCTTGATCGACTGGGGCAGGCGGCCCATTATTTGCGGGGTAAAACTCGCGCGGTCTGCGCGATATTGGTTAAAGATCTCGGAGAGCGACATAGGCCTGTCAAAAACATCTCTTAAGAAATCAAGCGGTATTGCCAGTAACAGTTCGCTTAATTGATTAGAATGCCCTGGCGGAAAATACCTCTGCCTGATATCATCAATAACCGCAGTGCCCTCTATGATCTCCCGGGCATCCTGGATCGCCTGTGTATCAACCGGATAATCGTAATAATCATAACCGAGCAGGTCTAAAGAAGGCAGCTCTCCCCTGGCGAACATGGCAACCGCTAATTTCACTGCACAGATGGCAATAGCGTCTTTTATTTCGGCGTAGACCTTTTCCCGCTCGGCAATATCGCTGCCGCCCTGGATACGCCTGATATGCTGGAAAGGCAGATTAACCGCAAAACCATGCCCGAGAAGTATCGGCTTTAAGGCGCTGGGTATCATCTCCAGGAATTTATCGTCCAGGGGTTTTACAAAAAGCCCTCCCAGGGCCATAAAGGACTCTCCGGCAAGAGAATAAAACGAGATATCTCCGTAAGCGGTTCTCTCTACTGCCAGCCTATTATCCGCGTTATCATTGATCGTGCTGCCGTTGACCTCTATATTTAACTCGCGGCTATCCACGAGGCTGGCAAATTTCCGCACTGCCGCGTAGACCCTGCTTGCCTCCAGGCCGGGAAAAACGTTCTTTACAAAAACCTGTATCTGGGTCCCATCTGCCTCCCCTGCTTGCACCTGGATGAATTCTTCCTCTACCCAGAAATCTACCACCTGTCCGTCTTGCCGCTCTGGAGTAAGCCTGATCAGGCGCCCCGCGCCGTTCTTTACGGTCCTGATCACCACATACTCTGAATTAGCCAGAAGGGTAAAGAACCCCTGGCCTTGTTTTCCGCGCAGCCTCTCAGGGTCTGCCTTACTGCTTGAAAAAGGCATAAGCAGTTTGTTAAAAAGGCGTTCGGCATTCATCCCTACCATATCCCTGATATCAATAACCGTAAGTTCCTCTTGGCCTTTCTCCGCCTGCGCAGGTTTCCGGTAGGTATTAATGGATATCTTCTGCCCTTCTCTCTGACCCACATGGCCCGCATTCACTTCATCCAGCACGTTCTGCACCAATTCCCTGAGCATTACCAGGTCATCCACGGACTGCTGCGCCGCGGCCTTAAAGGAATTCCTCAACAGATCCTCTCTTTCCCTGCTTAATGCCGGCCTTAGTGAAACTACGTGCGACTTAAAGAATGCGGGCAAGACCCTGCGTAAAACGTCTAAAATACCGCTTATTAATCTTTGCAGCAAAGAAAGCTTTTGTACTTTTACGCTTTCGATCCGGCTATCTGTGCCGCTAAAATTACCCAGCGCGCCTTGCGCCTCCTCGCTCTTCTCGGCTTCAGAAGAAAGGTCTAAGAAAGTATCATAGAGCCCGACCAGGCTGAACCGGCGCTGCCGCCTGACGTTAAGCTCCTGATCAGAGATTGCCGGGGCATCCTGTGAGCTTAAGAGATAATCTATATACGGCTCAATACGGCTTGAGGTTTTGCCTTGTGTAAAATAACTTGTAAAATCACGCAATGCCTCATAGAATTCTGCAACAGGAAGGCTGCTCGCCTGTGCATAAACCACTGTAAGCTTATAAAAAAGCTCTTTGTTATATCGGAGAATATACTGCCCTCCGGGAGGGACATCTTTATTGCGCGTTTCCCGGGAATATTTCCGGTGCAGAAAATCATTCCCGAAAACGCTTTGGGCATACATAAGAAACACAAAGAATAAAGCGGGGTTCCTGATCCTGGCCCACAAAGCAGGATCAAAGTCACAGCGGACCCGCCAAGTTACCGTAGTCGCTCCTCGTAATAAATTTTCGCTCGATGAATCTACATATGCTATTACGGATTCACAAAGCGCTTTTTTGAGTTCCACAGGCAGAGACGACTCCAGAATATACTCGAGGCTAAAGATATCGCCTCCCCTGTTCTTTAATTTCAGGTACCGGTTGAGCTGTTCCTGCCATTGCTCTCCGTAAAAAAATCTAAAGTAATAAAAAAACAGGGACAAGCCCTCGTTATGCCCCGTTGGAATAGAGCTCGCGTCAATATAACCGCCGCTTGAGATAAAACGCTCTATCTCTGGTTCAGACATGTTGCGCATGCTTATCGCCAGAGGCATTTCATTAACATAACCTTGATGGTTATATTTATCTTTTAACCTATCATAAATAACATTTATCTTATCCAGAGCCGCGTAATCGCCATTAATCACCAATTCCAAAACTTCCATTTGGGAAGGGAACAAATGATACTGGCTACAAATATGGTAGATTATAATACTATAAGACTGGTATAATTTTTCGCTGTCCGCCGCTATGCGCCGGCGTAATTTACTATAAGTGTCGGCATCCAGAAAAGCTCCCGGCAAGATCAAATGAAGCAGGGTGGCTGAATTAAAATAATCCCGCAGTTCCAATATCCTATCCAGCGCGGTGAAGATAACCTGTTCTGTCCTTTGATTTCCGGTTGAATATCCTAAAACAAATAAATAATTTAATATTTCTGCGGGATCAATTCTCTTTTCTTTGCAAGAGCTCCAGAGCTGCCTTAGGCGGCCTCCCGCGAACATTGACTTTAAGCCATCCGTTTTCCCGGAATACCATCTTCCGTAAATGTAATGAAAGATACTTGGCCAATGATAATCAAAATCAGTGATGGATTCCGGTTTTAATAATTCATTATAAATAATTAAAAACAGCCCCGGTTCGGCCAGGAATTTTTCCTCCTCGGTTTCGTACCCTATCCCATATCTCATAATGATTGAAAGAAACACATTTTTGAAAGCTGCCTTTGCCCCTTCATCGGGCAAGGCCGCCAAGGCCTTTTGTAATTTTTGCCTGTAATCGGGAGATAAGGTTTCTTCGGCCAAGGTGGGCTTTCCCGCGGGAGGAGCTGCTGGAGACGCTTCAGCAGCTGCTTCAGGCGCCCGAGGCTGGTAAGAATAGGCAAAACGCCCCTCTTTACTCAAAGTTAACAACGTATTATAAAGGGCCTTGTCGCTCTCGACCTCCGGCAGATACTTTCTATTTATGAGTATGGCGTCATCCAAAGCCACAAATTTGGTCTCATCGCTAAGATCAACCGCGTAAACGCGTTTTGCCCCGACCAGCGCCTCTGCCCCTGTGGCAAAAGAAACAGGCGCCCCCAGCACATTATGATAACTATTACTAAAATTACTCTGTAAAAGCAGCCTCAATAAACGCTCATCCACCAGCCTTACGCCCTGATGTCTTATCTTTGCGCATTCCTTGGTATTCGGCAGATAAACAAGACTGCTGTCCCAGGCATTTCGCGCTGCCTCAACTGCCGTATGCGTCAAGATGTTCCGCAAGGAAGCCTTGGCGTTGGATTCCAAGATCTCGATACAAGGGAAAAATGCGCTGAGTAATTGCGGCCGGGAAGCGATAAGCCCGATCATATCCCTGGCCTTCTCAATAAAAAATTCATTCACCAGTATATTGTTCCTTGAAATGGGTAACTGTAACCCCATGTTAGGCGGGAAATTAAATACCACCACCGGCGGCATACCGTAACCGTGTACTATCTGATGCATAATAGTAACGCCGTTCACGTTGATCAAAACACTGCATTTATCTTCGGTATTCTCGTCTCTAGAATAAAATGCTTCCACGTGCGCGGCAGGATCATGAATATGCTCATATATATCGGGATTAAAAACCTCTGCGTTGACTAATTCAGGGGCCTCTTCGTTGACGCTTAAGTTGATCTCGGCACTTGCGTTAAAGGCAAGATAATCATGAATCATCTTCCTTGCCTTACCCATATCAAAACTTTTCTCCGGCCCGTCATTCATCAAGGTAACCGTTGTCCCGCGTTCTATCATATTGGGATCCATAACCTCGATAGCAGTCCTAAGCTCTCCTTCTTGCCTGAAGAAAGTGATCCTGTATGCCTCCTGCCCGGTTGAAGTAACCACTTCTAGCGTATCTTGTCCGGTCTTCATAAAGTAGAGGATAGAATAGAATCCTATACCAAAACGGCCGGTAAAAGTTAGCATATTCTCGATCGCCTTCAGGCAGCTCCCAACATCCTGCGGTTGAACTCTTAAACGGTTTTCTATATCTTCAAGCGTCAGGCGTTCGATATCCGAAAGTTCCCCGCGATCAATGCCGGCAATGAACTGATTGATAAGGGGGATCGACCTGTTGCCGTTTTTCTCAATAATACTTTTTATCCGGGCGAAGATAGGGTTGGATTTTGTCCCTTCAAAAGGCGGAAAAAGCTTTTTTAAGATAGTATCCAGGCTCATACCGGTTCCGTGGTCCCGGACGCTCATAAAGCCATCGGCCAACCTCACATCCACTATGCGCCTGGCCGGGTCAGGTTCATTATGCATAGAGTCATAGGCGTTAGTAATGATCTCGCGCGCCGCCTCCTCGGGAACCGCAAAATGCTCTTCGATAAAGGTGTTCAGGGTCTTGACATTTCCGTCATTCCCGATATGGTCGCTGTCTCTTAAAGGAGATTCACCCCTTAAGATGCGGCCTCTTATGCTTTCATAGAGCCCGGGGCTGGGCTTGCCGATGTTGTTTCTTAAGGCAGAAACAAACTTATTGAATGGAACGGTGTGCAGATGGGGAAAAAATCTTGTCTCTTCGTTTATACGCAGCGACGCAAAGCCAAACCTCAAGGCAAGCGTATTGTAAATACCATGGACAAGGAAATTCGGCACGGCCAAACTGATGGCAAACGCGGGAATAAGCCCCAGGCCTGTGGCTACACCCAGAAAAGGCAAGCCGTATAAAATACCCGCTTCCATAGCAACCCATATCGCCCCTATGCCGATGATCCTGGGAATCCGTTCTTTTGAAGTCTGTTGCTCACCGTGGGCCCAGAGGAATGAATAGGCAAAGGGGCTTTTATGTAGTTCCACTACTGCCGCTATCCAGCCTACCAGCCAGCGGGGCAGGTGCCCGTACTTGGCCTCGGTCTCAGGCAAGATAAGGCCCGGGGTTTTTGGGGGTTGTGCTTTAGGCGTGCCAGCAACAACCGGCGCGGCGGCGGGTGACACCTTTGCAGTCTCCGTCGTCTCCCCGCCTGCGCCACGAAGAGGCCCAGAAACTGCGGCTGCGGCCGACGCGGCGGTAGGCGGAGCGGCAATGGATGCTCGACTGACGCTTATCCAGTCAATTGCCGCAGGATCAATTTTAATTTTCCCCTGTGTAAGGCCGTCAATTTGCAGGCCATTTAAAACCACCTCGATTTGAGCATCTCCCTTACGCTGCGCAAATCTGAACGCGCTCATCACGCGCAACGCAAGCTCATTCAGCTGTGCTTGTTCTACGCCTGATATCCCATAACCGGCAAGAAGATTTTTCACTTTTGCGGCATATAAATCTATTTCTGCTTGACTCAATGGGTGCACGTCCTGGCGCAGATGAGTAAGTATTTTCTCTAACTCCTTTTGCCTATCGACTCTTACGTCATGCCATTGGCCAGCAACGCGCATTAACTCTCGTATTTCATGCTCCGCATTCCGCATTAACATAACATCAAGCAATGCCACTGCCATTGTATGCGCCTGTCCATTAGTATTCATTAGCTCCCTAAGTAAAGCCCAACGCTCCCTGTCATTTTCCAAGACCTGTTTAATACGCCTTTTCGTAACATTCTCAACAGGGCCATCTGCTTCGATCATCGTGCTAATCCCAAAGATTTGCATGTAAACATCCTTAATTATCGAGCTATCGTTTTCGATGTCTTGTAATGCCATTCCAGCGGGCGCTGCGGTGAAACCAGCAATCTTTTCTCCCACCCACTTCGCAACCCCGCCTAAACCAATAAACCCTCTCCGACCGCGGGCGGAATCCAAGTGGGGAGAAATACTTTTAGGTACCGGCGCGGCGGCGGGCTTGTCCGCCAACGTATTAGTGGCGGGCGACGCTACGGTGGCGGCACCTTCCACTCTTACTTCCCGCAACACAACACACTTACCATTTGTAATATCGTGGCCGTTAAACTTATTTGGTATCTCCAAATTAACTGGCTGTCTTTGCCCTACTGTGCGTTCATAATATTGGATAACATCCGGATTATTGCTGCCTAAGCCCAGTTCCAGTGCTCTAAGCGGCACAAGCAGCATTTCCGCGTCCAACGCTTTTGCTACCTGCATCTCGTAATCCGTAACCTGCTGCATAAAATTATCCATATCAAGGTCTGCGGTTACCTCGATGCGGGGGCTAAAACCCCGGTCAATAAGGACCTTTTTACCTCCCACCTTATTAGACATAAACAGCGTTCCGCCCAGCAATTCATTGGTTTCTTCATCAAATAAGACCAGCGCGATCATCCCGCTTTTATCGCTCATTATATCCGTACTCCTAGTCCAGCACTCATCCGAAATAAAACCAATGTACTCGGCCAGCCATCCGCGGGTAAGGCGCATGCCTATGCGCCTGCGAAAAGTAGAAGGTGGGCGGTCCACTAATTTAAGTTCGTCTTCAAACTGCTTGGTGCTCATCCCCTTGAGTATGGCGCGGCGGCTGATATCATTCATACCATCCAGCAAATGGGGTTTGATAAAACTGTTAATAAACACAATCAACTGCCTCATTGCCTCCTGAGTTAGCTCTTGGGGGGCGCTGTGCGCAAAATAATCCTTCCAACCCGCATTACTCGACAACGCAAAGATAAAAAGCATCAGTCGGACAGGCTGCTCAACGGACGGAATACTCATCAGCTCCTTAAGTTCCAAGGCATCAAGCGCAAGAAGCGGAAAACCTGCGGCTGCGGGTTCTGGCCGGCTAAGGCTGGCGCGTATCTTAATAAGACGATCTTTTCGTTTTCGTATACCATCTAATGCCATCGGGTTCGATCTTAATTCTACTTCTCTGTTTTCCAAAACCTTAATTTCGCTTTCCAATAGCGGCATGATCTGATTGACTGGCTGGCGATAAAGGTTTGCCCCACTCCCACCTCTTATCGCACGTAACGCCTCGTCTGCCGCGGACTTTATCTTGCGGTAATATTCTGTGGTAGCCGGGCGTATCGCCATATGCCTTTTGGTGGCAACTTCAATTACCTTAGAAGGCGGCATGCCTGCCGGAAGCAAAGATATCTGCCCTGCTCTATACGCTTTGAGATAATCATCATATATCTGCTCAAATGTCTTCGGAGAATCTCCAGAAAATTCGCTTGTGTCAAAACGCACTATGCTCCTTAATAACGCATTAACCCGCGGCTGATGAATATCTATTTCTTGAGGCAGGAGGGGGTCAAAAATATGGCTGTAGATATTTCTGCACAGCTCCATAATGTTGCGGCGTCCGTCTTCTTTGAATATCTCACCTAAAATCTCTTCTTCGCCTTCTAACCGGATAAGCTGTATTAACATAGCCGGTAAATACTTTGCCCCCTGCAGCCAAAACAAAACCTCTCCTAAGGCATCCAACCGATTATGCCGCAAGGCATAAAGTATAATAGCCGTAGTGATAGCAATCGAAGGGCCTCCCAAGAGTTGATTTTGCTTTAAGCTAGATATTATTCTTGAGGTTGTTCTTGTTAAAGAATACTCCCTCGCTGCTTCTACGGCTATAAGACCTGCTGAGTCGGACCAGCCTATGGCAAAACACTGGGCTATGGAATTTTTTACATCCTCAACTGATATGCCTGCTATCTTGCTCTTAATTGCCTCTACTGCTATCAAGCCTGCTGAACCTAGCCGGTAATTATAAGTTATCCAACCTTTTACATCTCCAGCTGATATGCCTTCTATCTTGCTCTTCACTGCCTCTAATGCTATTAAACCTGCTGAATCTAGCCAGCCCATGGCAAAACACTGGACTATCCAACCTTTTACATCTTCAGCTGATATGCCTTCTATCTTGCTCTTAATTGCCTCTACTGCTATCTTGGCTGCTAAGTCTAACCGCCCCATGGCAAAACACTGAGCTATGGAATTTTTTACATCCTCAACTGATATGCCTGCTATCTTACTCTTAATTGCCTCTACTGCTATCAAACCTGCTGAGTTCGACCAACCCATGGCAAAACACTGGGCTATGGATTTTTTTATATCCTCAACTGATATACCTGCTATCTTGCTCTTAATTGCCTCTACTGCTATCAAGCCTGCTGAGTATGGCTGGCCCATGATAGAACACTGAGTTATGGACTTTTTTACATCCCCAGCTGATACACCCTCT
>JAPLLV010000082.1 GCA_026387405.1 Candidatus Omnitrophota bacterium | reverse complement strand
AGGGTGTGGCTTACGACTAATGCGTCTTGCAGGGTGTATGTGTCTGTGCTGGCTGTTCCGTTTTGGGTGAGGTTGTAGAATGGAGAGTTGGTTTGGCCTGAGGTGATCGTGTTTGAGGCGCCTGTGCCGGTAAGAATCACGGTTGAGTTGTCGGCAATGAACTGCGAAGGCGTAAGTCCGGTGCCGGTAGTGCCGTAGTTCAACCAGTTACCGCCCACTGAGATGGTTGAGGTGCGGCCGCCGTTAGCAGGGATACCATCGCCGTGTCTGGTGGCGTCGAGTTTCTTTAAGCCGGTGTCAGCGCTAGCGCCGATATATATAGTTCCGCCAACGGTAAGATTATAGCCATCGGTTTTCCAAGTCTGTACTCGGTCTTCAGCACCATTACCGTTTATATAAAGTGATTTTGTGCCGTTTAATTTCACATCGCCGGTTTGAGTAATAGTTTGATTGGAAGTATATAATCTAATATTACAATCATATCCCTTGGTAAGGGATGGTATGGACTGATTAGGGACTTGAAACCCAAGAGAATCAATGGATACTACTGAACCAGCATCAAAACTTAATGGAGTACCGCCTCTTAAATAAAGAGTATTACTACCACCTGATAATGTCCCTGAACCCACAGTTAAAAGGCTTATAGCAGTGAGATAATCAGATATAGTTGTCGTATTACCGCTCTGCCCCACGGTAAGATTATAGAAACCATTTTCGTAAGATGATGTCAAATGAGTATACGTCAACGTATTCACCCCGTTCAGCTTCAGCGAAGCCGAGTTGTATTGCGTGTAATCCTTCGTCCCGTCTGCCTTGAATGTCCCATTTCCGTTTAAGGTGATCAGTGAACTGCGGGCAAGAAGTTTTGAAGTGATGGATGACTGGTCAAAGTTGCCGTTAACTGGGTCGGCGCTTCCTACGGTGATGGCATAGCTGCCGGTTGACTTGGTATCCAATGTTCCGGTGGTAAGAGTGAGGGTATGGCTTACGACTAATGGGTCTTGCAGGGTGTATGTGTCTGTGCTGGCTGTTCCGCTTTGAGTGAGGTTGTAAAAGCTTAAACCGCCTGAAGTAATTGTGTTTGATGCGCCTGTGCCGGTAAGGGTAACTGTGTTAGTGTTTGGTGTAAAGGTCATTCCTGAAACTAAAGTAAGATTTCCATAGATGGAAAGGCCGGCGGATAATGCCAAGGTTCCGGTATAGCCAGTGCAGCCCAAGTGTAAAGCATTAGCAGCGCTATCCACCGTGGCTGTGCCAGTTCCGGAATTAGCATCAAAGAATACCGGGGTCTTTGAAGTAGGTACAACTTGGCCTGATGGGCCTCCTGAGCTATCAGACCAGTTAGTAGTGCTTGACCAATTGCCTGTGCCTCCTAGTATCCAGTAAGCGCCCGCTTGATCTGCTCCAATATCCCAGTTACCTGAGGAGCGGGCTTGACCATGTATATCAGTTGTAAAGGTTGCACTTAAATCTACACCATAACCCGTAGCTCCTGCGTCATTTGATGCCAAATGAAAATCTTTATTCGTGTCGTTAACAAAAGAGAATGTTTGACCTAGGTGGTCGTGGATATTTCCGCTATCGGTTACTGTGTAACCCATCGAAGAATTATTGGTAGCATTGTAATCCGTGCCGGCGGCAAAAGTACCGGAAGCGGCTGTAGCACAGGAAGATATTAGATTATTTTTTGCAATCAACGTTCCCGCACCCAAGTTGATGCCCACATAGCAATTAGAAACCGTATTATTATAGGCATACATAGTTGTTGTACTTCCACCACTGCCGATTCTAATACCCACTTCATCGGTTGTGCCATTAATAAAACCATACACGACATTATTCCATACATACATTATAACCGCGCTAGAATTAGCTTCTCCGATAATGCCTCGGGTAGTGGAAGCGGTTCCGCTAAGAACACCGACCACGATATTGTTGGAAATATAATTCGTTCCGGCGGTAGTAGCGTTGTTAGTATAAAAGGCGCCATAGATAGCACTACCGCTGGTAAGAGTGAGCTTAATCTGCAGGCCATCTATTCTTATATTTCCTATGAGGTTGCTTATCGGGTAGGCTCCAGTTACTTCCAATCGATATTTCGTATCATCCCACACGCCGCTATGCCTCTGGCTTGCGCCTACTTCAGAAGTTTGATACGGAGTATAAATCTGGATGTAATTAGTGGCGCTGGTTGTCCAGCCGGTGATAGTAACTGAAGCAGTATCTAAGCCATCGGCATAACAGGGAACCATCATAACAGTACCGGCAGTAACTAAACCCTTTGAGGGATTAACTGAACTTATTACTGAACTGTCAATGGTAGTGTTTACAGTCTGGGATTGCCAATTAGCCAGAGAGTTATAGGCACGATAGACATTAACGACTTGCCCTGCGCTGGCAGCTTGAGGTGTACCTCCTGAACTATTATTAACCGTATATACTGTTGAGGAGGTTCTTCCCGTGATAAAGGCAAGATAGTAAGTGCTGCTTATCACATACTGTAAAACATCTCCCACTCCGACATTGTCAGGCATAGCTCCGTTAAAAGTAGCTGTTGTGCCGGAAATTGTTACTGTGCGTGGTGAAGTGTTTAAATCAGCAGAGTTAGTGCCAACTGACCTGTATAATGTGGGGTCTATTAAGATAAGTTGAAAGCCGCTGTTATTGCCGGAATCTATCACATTGGTAGCGGTGATTAGAGAACCGATATTATTTGCATCTTGGATATCCACGCAAGAAACAGATTCCGTATCTCCTATATTATTAATAATCCACTGTGTATAGCTAGATGAAGAACGCAATACAATCAAATTGTCACTGGTTCCGCTTAAGGTAAAGCTTGCGTTTATTGTTTGTGTTGAGCCAGCCTCAAATATAAGGAGCTTGCCGGGCGTAACGCAAGTAAGGTTGTAGAAAGTGGTATTTCCGGATATGTTGGACGGCTTGGAGGCGTCGATAAATATTACGGGGTAGGTTGCGGCATCGAATGAGCCTGTTTTATGGGAGAAGTCGCCCTGTAATGTGAGGTCTCTTGCTAAGGTGATTGTGCCGGTATAGCCGTTGATATAGAGGTTATCGATAGTGCCCTGAAAAGCGGAATCGACTATTGAGTCTTTATTCGGATTTAAACCGGTTACGCCATCAAATGTTACGGTATCGAACTGCGTGGGAATTGTGCCGGTGTCCCAGTTATCCGGCTCTGACCAGTTGTTGGCTTGGCCTTGCCCGGTCCAATAAGGGTCAAGGTCAAAATTGGTGAGGTTTCCTGCGGATGAAGAATGGATTGCCTTTAGCGGAGGACCGCGGATATTAACGCAGTCACCGAGCAATATATACGAGATGTCGGTAGCGCCAAACGGTAAAATACTCCATTGTTTTGTCGGATCTATTGAACCAATAACCAAAAGCTTTCCAAAAGAACCTCGCAGGACAAGGTTATTGATAATAGCCTGTGTTGTTTCAGGTTCAACCGCGACTAACTTCTGTGGAGTATCAACGATCAGATTAAAGAAATTATTTGAGCCGAAGATTCGGGCATTATTGGGGCCGGTAAGGTTGACAGTAGAAGCACCGGGAATAAAATTACCCAGGTTCCTCCAATCCCGGCCTATATTATAATTAGTATCAGTTGCGGTAAGAGTAACACCGGGATTGATCGTAAGTGAGCCTTGAGTAGTCACAGCGGAACCAGGCCACTGGGTGAATGTTACCGGTGCGCCTGCCTGCTTCAGGATTAAATCGCCAGCGGAATTAATGTTTGCCAGCGTGCTTTCGCCAGAGGCTTGTATAGTTATATCACCATAATCTAAAGTAGATATAGTACTCCCTTGGATTTGCAGGAAACTCCCCAAACCATCAAAATTATTATCCGCAAGCAGGGAAAGATTTCCTGAAGCAGTAGTGATATCCGCATTAAGCTTAATATTCTTTCCGGCTGCGAGCACGCTATTGCCGATAGTCTTAAGTTTTGAGTTTACTGATATGTTTCCAGAAGTTAAAACATCCACACTGCCGCCGGCTCCGGCATCAAGAGTTCCTGAAATTTGGATATCTTCATTACCAACAAGTTTTATAACCCCCTTCTCTTCTGTAATCGCGCTTGCCCGGACAATCCCGCCTTGATTAACCGCGCTCTCAAAGACACCTAAGGCAGTCTTGGTAGTCATATAGACCTCACGGGCTGTGATGCTGCCGGAATTTGCTACAGCGTCTTTTACGCTAACCCCATTAGAATCAAGTACTTTTTCGCTTGTTTCAGAGTTCACTTCCACCTGGATCAAACCCCTGGCATCGAAGCTCACCGTGGTCTTATTTCCAGAAGCAAGATTAACCGTTCCTGCCTTGGCCGCGATAATGCCGGTATTGTTAACCGCGCTGGCGATTAAAGCGACATTATCCGCGCTGATCCTGCCTTCATTTAGGACTTGCGCATAGGCAGCGCCATCTTGATGTTCAAAAATATAGTTTCCTTTGATAAAATTATTTGTGGAAATAGCCAGGGTTGAGGCAACCAGGCTACCAACATTAACTTGTGCCGTAGGAGTAAAATTAATGCCGGCTGAGTTTACCAAAAAAAGTATGCCGTTGGCATTTAAAAACCCTGCGATAACGCTTGAGATCCCGCTATTGACTCTACTTAAAACAGATGCTGTGGATGAGGGTTGGATGAAAGAAACAGTTTCGTTGGGGGCGATACTAAAGGAATTAAAATTTATTACGGTTTTATCTGCGGCAGTTATAATTAAAGTGGAAGAATTAGGCTGGTCAAAAGTGGCTGAACCTGTTTCTACGCTTTGGCCTTGGGGTAAGCAATAGGCTTGCGGAATAACGGACAAGAAGAATGCGAGCACTGAAAAAACTATTGCTGCTATCCTCTTTCTCATGGATATAATTTTAACGCCTAACTAATAATAAGTCAAACAAAATAATGAACTTACAACTTTCTAATACAGCTATTTAAAATAAATAGTGTGGGATTATATTTCTGACTGGAAAGTGAGATAAAATGTGGAAGGACCGGAACCTGATGCGGGCTTATCTCCGGTATATCTTGCCCATTGCAGATTAAGTGACGCGTAACGGCCAAAATGAAATCTAAGTCCCCCTCCTGCACCAGAGAGGAATTTATCGCGCAGTTCGCCGGGAATAACTTTCTTAAGCCTGCCTCCTCCTACATCAGCAAAAAGCACAGGCTCGATCAGATGACGCATAGGTGTTCCGGAATTATCCAGCCTCCAGTCTTTGGGTATTAAATACATCGGCATTACCCAATCCAAATTCATGCTTCCTCCCATATCCGCCAGGTAATCTCCTTCGGGGTAGCCGCGTATTGAGTTCGCCCCGCCCAACTGAAACTGCTCTGATGAAGCCAGGGTATGCGATGCGGCCTGAAAATTCGTGCGTATAGACAGATAACTATCAAGAAGCATTCTCTGTATCCGGTTTAAAGCCTGCTCATATTTAAAGAAGAAGCCGCCTGTTCCTGCACGGCTTGATGTAGGATGATCACGGTCAGAGGCACCCCAAAAATCACTTGTCCCAAAAGAAAATTTTGGACTAAAGGTGGTTTGTCCCCCAAACGAGTCGATCTTGGTAAAATCAAATCCAAAATAAGGAGTGCGCAATTGGTCGCTTGAGGTGACACTGCCTGAGATCTTCTTCTTGATCGACTTTATCTCAAGGCCCAAATTTGCGTTTGCCTGAAAATTTTCTTTTAAAGCAAGCTCCCAACTTAAGTGGGGGACATAAATCTGGCTGACCCCGCGGATCTCATAGGGCTTGAATTCTTTGCCAATGCGCATCTTAAAATAGGTAGCGTCAAGGCCGAATTTAGTACCATATGTTCCTATGGGTATACTGTAGCTTACGAATTCGCCAAATGTATCGCTGCTAAAAATTGAGCTTGCATATAAAGGATCAAAATTACCGGTGGTATTACTGCTCCTGAAAGATACAGCCTGACGCCATTTTCCGGTAAGCCGTGTCCCCTGATTATCAAAGCTTGAGCCGATATGATAAGGAAGGTTTTCTTTTGCCTTAAGAGTAATGTCGGTTGTCTCTAGTTCTTTTCCCGCGGAAAGCACGCTTTTTAAATCAAGGTCGGAGTTAAGGTTAAGACGCAAAAGGTCTCTCTCTAATTTATTAACATTTAAAATTTCATTTTTTTTTGTGTGGAAATATCTTTCGATCAGGCCGGATGCAAAATATTTGTTCCCTTCGATCTTAAGTTCACCCAACTTACCTTCAGCTACCCGGATTTCAACTACCCCGTCTTTTATCTCTTGCTTTGGGAGATAAATCTTAGTAGTAAGATAGCCTGCTTTTTTGTACTTCGCATTGATTTTTGCAACAATATCATCGAGATCCTTAAGAGATACTTTCTGATTCAGATATAACCTGTATAGAGGCTCAAATTGCGCGGAGGTATATACGGTTGCGCCGGTAATACGGACCCGCACAAGAGTAAACGAAATTTTTTCTTCTGCTGAAGGGACCTTTTTTTCTTCCTTAGGGATTTGGATCTCGGCAGGCTTGACTTTTTTCTCAAGGGCCTTTTTTTTGGCTTCGGATTCTTTCTGCAGACGCCCTGCCTGCGCTCCGGGTTCCTGTCCAGGAGGAAGATTTTCGGCAAAGGAAGACATAAAATAACAAAGGGAGAAGAATAAAATCAGGAATAAAATCGAGTTCATTTTATTCTGTTTCATGGGTCTCATTTGTGTCCACTGCTTGCTGAAGATACACACTTCTTTATTAATTGGAAATTATTTAAGAGTACTATAGGGGGATCGCCATTCCGGATTTAACAATATTTGTCAATAATATACTTCAACTTACAGGATTGTCAATTAAAAGCTGCTTTGTTGGGCATGGCTTATTATTACTATAATAGTATAATACATCTCTTATCGCAAGAGAATTATCTTTTGAAAGATTTTGACAAACAATGATTTAATTGTTAAGATATAGGCTATGTTACGCAAGATTATCGGCGGTTTAGCGGATATCATATACCCCAAAAGATGCCTTGCGTGTAAAGCGCCTCTTGCCGGCGCGGCATCCGGTGATCATTATGTCTGTTCTAAATGCTGGGGAGAAATTAAAAAGAACGTGCCGCCTTTCTGCAGCCGCTGCGGCAGGCATCTTAAAAAAAATAATCTAGCAAAAAATGTTTGCAGCGGATGCGCAAGAAGCGAACTCCATTTCGACCGGGCATTCAGCCCGACCCTGTACGAAGGGACCATTAAAAAGCTGCTCCATGAATTTAAATACAAAGGTAAAGACTACCTGGGAGCCACCCTTACAAAACCTATGCTGGAATTCATAACAGAATACCGCCTGCCCATGGAATACATGGACCTGGTCATCCCCGTGCCGTTACATAACAGTAAACTGCGCGAAAGAGAATTCAACCAGGCGCATATACTGGGCAGTCATATCGCGCGGGAATATAAAAAGGAGATACGCCTTGACCTGCTCGTGCGGCACCGTAACACCCTGACGCAGACAAACCTGGAAACCGGAGAACGGCTTAAGAACGTTAAAAATTGTTTTTCGGTAACCGACGGAACAGCAGTAACGGGAAAAAATATCCTCTTGGTGGACGACGTCCTCACTACCGGGGCAACCTGCTCTGAGGCAGCCCTGGCGCTCAAAAACGCGGGCGCGGGGATCGTCTTCGCCTTGACTTTAGCTAATTAATCCCATGAAGATCCTACGCAATTATTTCCTCAAGGAATTCATCGGCCCCTTGTTCCTGGCGCTGGGGGTACTGACCTTTGTCATGCTCGTGGGTAACCTGATCAAAATAACCCAGCTGGTGATCAATAAGGGCGTGGATATCTTTAGCGTGTCCAAGCTGTTCCTATTCATGATCCCTTTCCTGTTGACCTATACCCTGCCTATCGCGGCCCTTACCGCAGTGCTTATCTCTCTGGGGAGGTTATCCAGCGATAATGAGATCGTCGCTATCCGGGCAAGCGGGATCAATATCTTTAGCCTGATCCTGCCGCTTTTGATCGTGGGGTTGATCTTGAGCCTGGTACTTGTCGTATTCAACGACCGGGTTATCCCTTATGCCCACTTTGCCTCACGCAAGACCCTCACCGAAGTGGGGCTAAAAAACCCGGCGGCCGCGCTTGAACCGGGGATATTCATTAATTCTTTCCAGAAATATATACTTTTCATCTACCGTATCGATGACAATAAGCTCACCAATGTGCGCATCTATGAGCCCCAGGAGGGAAAAGCCACGCGCACCATCGTGGCTAAGCACGGCGAATTCATCCCTATCCCCGAGAAAAAAGCCATAAAGCTCAAGCTCATTGACGGGACCTCCGATGAACCCGATCCGGGGAACCCCACAAACTACTATAAACTGAATTTCAAAAACTACTTTATGACCTTGAACCTTAACGCCATGAAAGACCCTGCGGATATGGAGAAAAAACCAAAGGATATGACCATCCAGGAACTCCAAACCGAGATCAAGAAGCTAAAAGCCAGAGGCATAGACCCGGCTCCGCTGATCACGGAGATACACGAAAAAATCTCCCTGGCCTTTTCGTGTTTTGTTTTTATGCTCCTGGGCTCTTCTCTGGCTATAATCACGCGGCGCAGGGAAAAATCCATAAACCTGGGGATAACCTTCCTTATAGTCGGCATCTATTACCTGCTCTTTATCGCTTTCGAGGCCTTGAGCCTCCAGGGACATCTGGAGCCCCATATCGCCATGTGGATGCCGAACTTCATCTTTGGGGCGATCGGCACATTCCTGACCTACCGCATATGCGCATATTAGACCGCTACATCTTACGCAGCGTGCTGGGCATCCTCCTAGTCTGTCTTTTGACATTCCTTGCTTTATATATCGTAAGCGATATCCTATCCCATCTTCAAGATATACTTAAACAAAAGATCGGCCTCGATATTCTGATCAGGTATTGCCTTTCTTTTCTGCCCGTCATCGTTGTGCAGGCAGCCCCCTTCTCTTGCCTCCTGGGAGTGCTTTATACCTTTGGAAAATTAAACCGCAATAATGAGATCATCGCCATGCGCGCCTCAGGTCTCAGCATCCTGCAGATAAGCCGCACCCTGATCGCCTTCGGGATAATCACCAGCCTGGTAATATTCTGGGTCAAAGACCGGTGCGTGCCGCAGGCGATGTCCGAGTCGCAAAAAATTAGGGATATTATCGATAAGGGCGCCAAAAAAGGCGAGGAGCAGAACCGTCAGGTCATAGCCAACCTTTCGATGTATGGCTTAAAGAACCGGCTCTATTTTGTAAATAAGTTCCATCCCGCCTCAAGCACTATGGAAGGGATTACTATCCTGGAACATGACGAACACCAGAATATCGTCAAAAAGATCGTGGCAAACAAAGGGGTCTATAAAGACGGGGTATGGAGATTCTACCAGTGCATCACCTACGACTTTGACGAAAACGGACAGGTAAAAGAAGAGCCGAACTATTCCGAAGATGAAATAATGAATATCAGCGAGACGCCGCGGGACTTTTTAAATCAGCGGCAGCGTCCGGACTACATGACCATAGCCCAGATCGAAGATTACATATGGAAGCTCTCAAAAAGCGGGGCAACGGGGGTGATCAAGAACCTTAAAGTCGACCTTTACCAGAGATACACCGAGCCGCTGACCAGTTTCATCATCATTCTGCTTGCCATACCGTTTTCCTTGATGATCAGGAAGCGCGGGGCGGGTATTTTTTCCCTGGGGATATCGATTATAATAGGATTTTTCTACTATGTGTTCAACGCGATAAGCATTGCCCTGGGATACGCGGGGATTTTACCGCCGTTGCTGGCGGTCTCTTTAAGCCACGGGGTGATCTTTTGCTTGAGCGTTTATCTCATAGCTACGTTGAAATAATTTCCTGCGTGGGTTAGTCAATGTAAACGCGCGGCACGCGGCTGCCCAGGCCGCAGACGATTTCATAGGATATCGTCCCGGAGAGTGCTGCTAATTCCTCGGCGCTAATACTGCTGCTGCCTTGCCTGCCGATCAACACCACCTCATCCCCTATCTTAACCGGAAGGTCTCCTACATCCACCATCGTCTGGTCCATGCAAACCCTTCCGCTTACCTTAAAGAGCTTTCCTCTGATAATGACCGGGGCGATATTGGAGAGGTTCCGCGGGTAACCGTCGCCATAACCGATAGGAAGCGTGATTACGGTAGTCTCGCGGTTCGTGATATAGGTGCGGCCATAACTTATTCCGTGGAGGGCGGGCATGCGTTTTAGATATACGATCCTTGTCTTCAGGCTCAACACCGGCTTTAATTTCAACTTCATCTCTTTGGCCGGCTTAAGCCCGTAAACAATAAGGCCCGGCCTGACCATATTAAAGTGGCTTCCTTTATAATCCGCCACTGCCATGCTGTTTGCCGCGTGTAATATGGGTATGCCGATGCCTTCCTTGCTTAGCTCTTGCGAGAGACGGCTGAATTGCTCAAGCTGCCGTAAAGTAAACTCCTTGTCCATATCCGCAAAAGCGAAATGCGTAAACAGGCCTTCGATGGTAAGCCCTTTGAGCCCATGGACCATCTTAACGAAATGCAGGGCGTCATAGGGCAAAACGCCGATCCTGCCCATGCCGGTATCCACCTTGATATGCACGGGGAGCCTCTTTTTATCCTTGAGCGCTTTATTGTTCAGGGCTAAGGCTAACTCCTTGGTGCAAACCGTGGGAAAGAGATTGTATTTAAAAAGGGGCGCGATATCTCCTTTAAGCACCATCCCTAAAATCAAAATCGGCACTCCCACTTTTTCATTGCGCAATAAGATCCCCTCGTCGATCGAGGCCACGCCGAAATAGTCTACTCCCAATTCAACCAATTTCTTGACCACAGGTATAAGGCCGTGGCCATAGGCATCGGCCTTGACGCAGACCATGATCTTTGTCTCACTCGATAACGATCTCTTGATCTGTTTAAAGTTGTGGGCCAGGTTGCCTAAATCTATCTCCGCCCACGTAGGACGGTAGCCGATGTGCTTATTCATAGTCGTTAGTCGTTAGTCGCTAGTCCCTGCCCGCCCCGAGTATCACTTGGCAGGCGGGGTTAGTTTTTTTGCTTAATCTGGCACTCTTTGGGATAAAGATAGACCGGCTTTACGCTAAAGGTATCGCCGAAGCTTTTCTTACGTATCCTCTCCAGGGCCAAAGGAATGATATTGCGCGCCTGAAGGCTCCAATGATCTTTATCCAAGAAGTTGGCGGTTTTACCCCGTTTTGTCAGTATCTCACTATGGGCTATGAGCGCGTCGCCGAAAAGGACATCCTGCGGCTTTATCTTCTTCAATAGATCTTCCGGAGAGAGAAGCATATAAGGCTTTATCTTTCTTAGACTTCCGTCTTTGATCTTATAAAATCCACAGTAGATAAGATTCCTCTTGGCGTCAATCACAGGGATAATGGTTTTATCTGTCTTGATGAATGCGGCATTCAACGCCATTATATCTAAGCTGGGAATGCCAATGACAGGCTTCTTTGACCCGAAAGCCAGGCCTTTTATCACGGCAAGGCCGATGCGCACGCCGGTAAATGAGCCCGGACCTGTGCCGCAGGCAAAATAATCGATATCGCCGATATCCCATCCGAGGGCATCTATCGAGCTCTTGATAATAGGTACCAGTAACGCCGAATGTCTCCTGCCTAACTCCAGGTCGCAGGTATAGGCCTTGCCGTTATCATACAGGGCCAGGCATAAAAACTTGCTTGTAGTATCAATGCCGAGTATTTTCATTTAAAAGATTTGATTAATTTCTCATAGCGCTCGCCGACAGCAACCAGCTCTACTTTTCGTTTATTCTCTCCCTTGACCTCCAAATTTACCCTCAAATACTCCTTAGGCATAAGATGGCCCAGCCTGTCAGCCCATTCTACCACCGAAACCCCGTCCCCATAAAGATATTCCTCGTATCCCAGCTCCAGGATATCCTGTTCGCGCTCTAAACGATACAGGTCAAAATGATACAGGGGCAGCCGGCCTTTTAGATATTCGTGGATCAAGATAAACGTGGGGCTGGTGATATCCTCTTGCGCGATACCCAGGCCTAAGGCGATACCTTTGGCAAAAACCGTTTTACCTGAACCCAACTGGCCGAAAAGGCAAACGGTATCCTTGCGGCGCAGGTTCACTGCCAGGGCCTTGGCTAAATTCAGGGTTTCTTTCTCGGAGTTAGAAACTATCTGCATCTAAAAATGGCGATATCCCTTATTTTTTAGGGCTGCTTCCCGGTTAAATTTATCTATGATCTTAAAGCCGTGCTTTTCCGCCACTATCTTTCCTATAGGGCTAAAGATGGCCTTTTTCTTCTTTAGCAGGCACCTGGCTTTATCCGGAGGCAAGGTAAAGAGGAGTTCGAAGTCCTCTCCGCTATACAAAACATCATGCGTACCTCTAGCCTGCTTACTGACGGGGATCAGATCTTCGTAAATAAGCGCGCCTACCCTGCTACTTTCAGCGATATGGCGCAGGTCCTGGGCGAGCCCGTCAGATATATCGATCATGGCGTGGGGTTTAAAATTATTCACGAGATATTCCGCTTCTCGCAATCGAGGGATGAAAGTAAGGTGTTTTCCGTAAATGGAACCGCCAAGGGCCCCTGTCACAAAGATGATGTCTCCGGGTCTGGCCCCGCTCCTTAAAACCAACTGTTTCTTCTTCACTATGCCCACCATACTTACATCCAGCGTAATCTCCTCCGCGCGGCTTAAATCCCCTCCCACAATATTAACGCCGTGTTTCTTGGCTAGCTTGAATAAACCCCGGCAGATCCCTAAAGCCAGGCTTAAAGGAGCATCTTTCGGCAGGCCTAAAGAAACCAGCGCGTAACGCGGTTTGCCGCCGCAGGCAGCGATATCGCTTAAAGAAACCGCCAGCGCCTTCCTGCCGATAAAATAAGGCTTGG
>JAPLLV010000014.1 GCA_026387405.1 Candidatus Omnitrophota bacterium | reverse complement strand
GTTCCTTGATATATTGGCACCGCTCTGGATGCCCTGTGCATAGCGAATCTCAAATTCAGCTGATTCCAGGAGTTGAGTTACCAGGGGCCAGATAGCCGGGTTGTTGTACTGCAGGTAGGTTATGGCTGCGTGCAGGTCGGGATTGATTGCTCGGAAACCAACAACTCTTTGTGTGATGTCAGATGCTCTGCCTGCTAAGGACCCTGCCTGAATCCGTTGCTTATTGGCAGCCCACTCTCTTAATCCCTTTTCTCTGGTTTCATTTACTGAGTGTTCTTTGTATCTGACCGGGTCAAGCAGGATGGCGATGTCATGCGCAAGGCTGGCGGCTACTTCTACTACTTCCTGATGGATGGGGTGGTCTCTGTTTACTGCGAGGCCTCTTTGGTAGGGAGAGCAGAGGAATCTCGTAAATGGACCGGCACGGATTAATCCTCTAGCAGCGATTTCCTCTAAGAGCTTGGCCATGGCCTGGCCTTCTGGGCCCAAGGTATTCAGGTATTCTACTGCTAAGGCTACTGCCGTATGGGTTACTCCGAATATGGTAAGGCTTGGATTATCCCAGCCTACGGTTTCAATGTCTCTATCCGCTTCCTCGCGGGTTGGCATGGAGGCGCCGGGGAGGGGACGGGCGGAATCGGGTATACCGGGCTTAGAAGCAATTGGCTCTACATGAATACCTATCTGATAAAATAACTTTTGCATACCCTCTTGCACTCTTCCACCGCTTATTCTGCCCGCCGCTCTTTCAGATAATAATTCCTCTCGTATTTTTGCAAGTTTCTTTTGCCTTTTTGGTTTAAAGGCCGAAAGTAATAGACCGCCCTTATCCGTCCCTGTTATAATCGTTTCGGTTCTGCCATCAAAAACTCCAACATCTCCATCTGTTAATTGCCCAAAACTTTCTCTTCGCTTTTCTGACCAATGAGAATGCCACGAGTGCTGATTGCCGGAACTACTTCTCTTGCTAACTCCTGAAATAATAGATCGTGGCGGAATTAATCCTTTTGTTGACTCGATGAATTCCAGAGTTATGTGAAGAATAATATCCGTATCTTCCACCGGAGCAAAATTACCGTGCCGATCAAATGCGCCTCCCCATTCCAAGCTATCAAACCACATACTTACAAGTTCTGGAGTAAACAATACTCGCATTTTTAAGAAAGGATATACTTTATCGTGCGAGCACCAGTGAATAATTGTTTTACTGATGAAATCGATAAGGCATTCATCCTGCTTTCCACTTCTTCTATCTACTACGTTTAATCTATCAACATCCAAGTATGGAACCGAAGGATCTCCAACCAAAATAAATTCTGTCAATTTATCCCTACCAAATGAAGACTTTTCGCATACAATTAGTTTTTTATCTTTAGGATGGATTCCAAATAATAGATATTGATCATTGTTAACACCTTGGCGTCGAATCCTAAACTGTATCTGTGTTTTAACCTTAATCCTTCGCGGTTGGGTTGCCTTAAGGAACTCGGGATATAATTTAGGCAAACCTTTTCTAAGCGCCTGCAAATATTTTCCGAATTTGGCAATGACTTGAGCCTGCCCATAAACTGTTAGCCTATAAGAACCTGCCTCAATAACTCGTCCGGCCCGCATCCTAGCGTCTAACTCAGGAGCCTTGCGTCGACCGGTAGTTATTATTGCTCCTGGCGGAGTCATCTTTATCCCTGAGGTGGTGGGGAGGGGAGTATTAAAATCAGCGAGGAATTGGCGGAGTGCGGCTGGTTTTGTTTCTGGAGGGTCATTGGCATGAGTGGCAATATAGCTGTCAATCTGCTTGGCAGCGATTACAGCCTGGGAATAAGCGCTGGCGGCAGTATTATTAATAAGTTCGCAAACCTTAACCGCTATATCAGGATGGGCATCAGCAATCTGCTGCTCTTCTAATCTATGTAATACCGCCAGGACCTCGGTAATCAGCGCTTCTC
>JAPLLV010000081.1 GCA_026387405.1 Candidatus Omnitrophota bacterium | reverse complement strand
TACTTCGGGGATCAGGAAAGGGCGCAGAGGGCTCCCGCTACTCCCCTCCCCACCACCTCAGGGATAAAGATGGGACCTTTGGGAGCCGCAGTAACCACCGTAGCCAAAGATGAGGACCTCTTAAGGAACCAGACCTCGGGGGTGAAGACGGGGCAGAATGATTTTGAGAGTTCTGCCAGTAAAATGAGATCGGCTGCAGTCAGGGATATTGCCGGCTATCAGGCTTTAATTAAGAGTATAGAGCCAGGTGCAGTAGTTTGTTTAGTCGGCCCTACTAGTTCCGGTAAAACCACCTTTAGCCTTGCCTTAGATGAAGACCTGTCCCAGAAAGGAATAAATCTTAAGATATGGAGCTTAGACAGGTATTATAAACCTACGGCAGCAGTCCCCCATACAGCGCAAGGTAAGCCGGATTGGGACCATCCGGAAGCGCTGAACTGGGATTGGATCATTGAAGATTTAAATGCCCTGTTAGAGGGTAGAGAAGTTGATCTGCCCAGCCACAACCAAAGAACCGGAAGGAGTGTGCGGAACGCCGGTACCAAGAAGATTGCTTTTAGCGAAGGTGATGTTTTATGTATTGATTCTATCTTTGCCCTGGATAAGAGAATCCTCAATGCCTTAAGAGGCAAAAAGGTGATAGAGGCATACTTAACTGTTCCTGAAGAATTAAGGATGCTTAGAAGATTCAGGCGTAGATTAATACGAGGAGCAGATAGGCAGAAGCAGTTAGCAGTATTAAAACATACCGTGATTAGATGGGCGCGTATCCGTGTTTCTGAAGAATGCTTTATTGAACCTCAGCAGCAGGTTCCGGGAGTTATCCTCATACCTAACTATACCCAGGATGAAATTGTTACATTAAGGCAGGAAACAGAATCATTATTAGAAGAGGTCCTTGCGCAGCTTACTCGGCAGAAAGATCAAGAATTGGTGAAGAATATCCTAAGATTCTTAAGGCAGACACCCCCAACAGAAACCTCCCTCCCCACCGCCTCCGGCATCAAGATGGGACCTCTGGGAGCCGCGGTAACCACCGTAGCCAAAGATGAGCACCTCTTAAGGAGCCAGACCTCGGGAATTAAGGGAGAGCCTGAGGTAGCTGGAACAGCACCCGTATACCTTTGGGATAAATATCTGGCATTTATGGGTAAGCAAGTAAAGGAATCAGGTGTGGGGGATCAGGAAGCTTTAGCTCGGCTTTATGCTGAATACCGCCAAAACATTAAAGAAAAACAAGACCTCTTATTCACTCCCCTTACCCAACCTTTATCCCCTGATGCTTTTGCCCCGGCGCTTAAAAAATTCAATCGCCAGCATCAGGCTTTGCCTTACCCGGGATATTCGGTAATTTCTTGGTGTTACGGAGGAAGCAGCGCTTATCAAGGATTAGCAGGCCTGCAGGCAGATTTAAAAGGCGCATTAAGGAATGAAGGCCTGGAAGAAATACTGGCGTTTGTAGAGCCGCAGAGTTTTCATCTGACTATTCACGATTTAGTTAGTGGCCAAAGATTTATGGCTTTGGATGAGCAGGCCAGGCAAGATTTGATAATGAGAATCAATAGGGCCTTCAAGAGGATTAAACAAGAAGGCCTCCTGCCGGTAAGGGCAGAGGTTAAAGGCCTAGGGACATTTGATAGGGTTGTGTTGATTGCGTTGGTGGATATCCGTAACGATGATTTAAAGAAAATTGCGCGCATACAAAAGATAATTTCAGAAGAAACAGGCATTGTTTTACGGCTGCCTTATACCGGGCATGTTACTTTAGGCTATTTCACCGGAAGAGAAAACGAAGGGCTAAGCGTAGAAGCCTATCAAAGATTAATAGAGAAGTTAGCCGCGTACCGGGATAGAAGCTTTGGGCCGATAAGCATTGACCATCTCGAGCTAAGCTATTTCCCCGATATAAATGTGTTTAGATTTGTAGAAGGTATATCTGGAGAAGACCCCTTAAGGAGCCAGACCTCGGAGACAAAGATGCAAGGGCCCAGAGAAATAGTGATCGGTTTAGCTACGCGAAAATACCATTGTTTAGCCACGCTCGTCCCTTGTCCCGGCGTAAAATTCGTTGTTATAAATTCAATTAAAGGTCTCCAGCGTAATTATCTTGATTTTGTAATTACCGGCGCATCCCCCTGGGCTAAGAAATATTGTAGTGAGGCAGGAATAAATTTTGGCAATTCCAGAGAATTGAGGAAATTTACTAAGAATAAAGGAAGAACTACCGAATATTTGCAAGCACAGAATATTCCGGGGGTAAACTTTTCCGAGATCCGCTATCTTCCCGTAAAAGACGATTATACTCAAGATGCGCGAGAGATCTCAGATTATTTAATTGAGGAATCGCAGCAAGAGAGTGCATCGCGGGGGGTGGTAATTTTACCGCTGGGGGGTAGTCAAGGTAGAGGAATAAGAGTTTATAACGCGCAGAATTTACCCACGGCCGATTCTCTCAAGGAACAGAGTGGTTATCGTAAGGTTAAACGCCCGCCCGAAGTTTTAGTGGTGCGTAAATGGATTCAATCTATGCCCCTTAATATCTCCGGCAGGGCGAGGGATTGGAATGTACGCGTGACGTTGACTATGACCGATGCCGGATTAGCGGTGAGCGATATCTTTACTCGCGTTGGAGAGGGCATATTAAGCAGGCACTTTGGCGCAGAACTATTGGCGTTTGACAAGGTTTTAGAAAAACTTTCCCTGGATCAGCATGCCCGCCAGAGCCTTCTGCAGGAAGTAAATAGAGTAAGTCTTGCTATCGGTAATAGTTTAGTGAGCAAGTTCCCCGATGGCGTATATATCGTTGGTTTAGATTTCATTATTGATAGCCGGTCAGCCATATACTTTTTAGAAGCGAACAGCTCTCCTGACTTAGACGTAAGAGAGTCGGAATCAAATGCCTGGATTATTGAAAACACTACGCGCAGGTATATGCAATATATTATTGAAACGGTTAAAAGAAGGCAAAGGACACCTGTTTTAGCTGATGGGCAAATTGATGTAATCCAGACTCAGACCTCCGGCATCAAGATGGGACCTCCCGGAGCCGCAGTAACCACCGTAGCCAAAGATGAGCACCTCTTAAGGAGCCAGACCTCGGGGATAAAGATGGAAGATCAAACAAGCATCCTTGGAGGCATAGAGCCAAATATCACCTCTAGGCTGACTAAGCTTCAGGAAGTTAACCCCGACCTGCACGCAGCCATAACCTACCTGCAGTACAACAACCCGGCTATCTGGCCCCTGGTAACTCAACTCCTGGAATCAGCTGAATTTGAGATTCGCTATGCACAGGGCATCCAGAGCGGTGCCAATATATCAAGGAAC
>JAPLLV010000006.1 GCA_026387405.1 Candidatus Omnitrophota bacterium | reverse complement strand
ATCATGAAACGCAAGGTGTGGATAAAGATTGGTAGGGGATTATCGGATGATTAAAAGGGTTTTAATATTTTTTTGGTTTATTTTTATGCTTGCTCCAATCGCCCTGGCCAAGGAAATAAGATTTGATGCCTCGGTTGAAAGCAATAAGGTTTCCGTCGGCGCTCCCTTCCAGCTTAATCTGACCTTTAGCGGGACGCAGGATATCCCGGCATTAGACATGCCCCAGATAGACGGTTTTGACATGCGTTACGTAGGCCCCTCCACACGCCTTTCCATTATTAATGGGCAGGCCTCAAGTTCCATCACCCACGTCTATTCCCTCGTCGCTTTAAAAACAGGGACCTTTAAGATCGGGCCTCTGCAATTTAAATATAACGGGGATACTTATACCTCGCAGCAGATTACGGTTGAGGTGGTGTCCGGGCAGCTCCCGGGTTATTCCCAATCCGGGAAAGGACCTAACATTGCGGCTCCGGTAGATATCAATGACCGCGCTTTTGTAGTTATACAGGTAAAAAAGAATAAGTCCTATTTGAACGAAGTCCTGCCTTTAACCATAAAATTATATGTAAACCGCCTGGCATTGCGGGATATACAGTATCCGGAGTTTAACCATGAGGGATTTTCCATCGGCAATTACGAACAGCCCAAGCAATATCAGGAAGTTTTAAACGGGGTCTCCTACGACGTGATCGAATTCAATACCACGGCATTCGGGATAAGGCCGGGAGATTTTCGCCTCGGCCCAGCGTCCATTAAGTGTAATGTGCTAGTAAGGAGGGCCTCTTCGGGGAATATGTCCGGAGGGCCCGACGGTCTCTTAAATCAGGATTTTTTTGATAATTTTTTCGGTCAGTATGAGACGAGGCCTTTGAACCTGAAGTCCGCGGATATCCCCGTGACTGTTTTACCTATCCCGGAAGAGAATAAACCGCAGGGATACAGCGGCGCGGTGGGGTATTTTGATCTCGACGCAGGCATCTCTCCCCATGAGGTCAAGGTAGGCGACCCGGTTACACTGAAGATAATCGTGCGCGGAGAAGGCAATTTTAACACCGTGAATATGCCCGGAGCGGACTTTAGTAAAGATTTCAAAGTATATGAACCCCAGGTCAAGCAGGAGAAGGATGAAAAGATATTCGAAGAGATCCTGATACCCATGAACGAGAATGTCCGCGAGGTCCCGCAGGTCGTTTTTAGCTATTTTAATACCTCCGAGGCTAAATTTGACAGTCTTGTAAAAGGGCCTTTTCCCCTAAAGGTGGCTAAGCCTGAGCATGAGGAGGAGCAGAAGATCGTTGAGGCGCCGCAGGGTTATAGCTCAAATTTAAAAGAGGAAAAGATCGGCCGGGATATTATTTTTATAAAAGCCTCTCCGGGAAAATTTGCCAAAAAGGGCGATTATCTTTACAATAACAAATTATTCCTAGGGTTTCAGATTTTTTATTTTCTGGTTTTCGCCCTAGTCATGTCCTTGCATAAAAGGAATCAGAAGTTGAGGACGGATATACAATATGCGCGTAAATTATCCGCCCCCCGTAAGGCCAGAGAAGGATTGCGCCAGATGAGGCTTTATTTGGATAAAGGGGAAGCCGGGAAGTTCTACGATACGGTCTTTGCCACCCTGCAGGAATACCTGGGGGATAGGTTCAATCTTCCTTCCCAGGGCATAACTATTAGTGTGGTGGATGAGGTCCGCAAAGAAAGAACGATACCGGAGAATGTCTTGGAAAGCCTGCGCGAGATCTTTAAGAATTGCGATCTGGCCAGATTTGCCCCTGCGCAGTTGCTCAAGGAAGACATGAAAAAGACCCTTGCTGATCTAGAAAGATTAATAGGCTATTTCCAGAGGAATAAGGTTTAAGCATATGGAAAGATATATTAAAAGAGGCCTGGTGGTGTTGTCAGCAGCAGTCTTGGTTTTTTGCTGCGGGGGAGCCGTTTCCTGCGCTCAACCCGGTTTTAATCCTGAAGATTCCTTTTCCGAGGCCAACAGCCTGTACCGCCACAACCAATATGATGCCGCGCTGGCCGAATACGAAAAGATACTGGATAATGGCTTTCTAAGCGGTAATATCTACTATAATCTGGGGAATTGCTATTTTAAAAAAGGAGAACTTGGCCGGGCAATCCTCAATTATGAGAGGGCAAAGAGTTTTATTCCCGGAGACAGCGACCTGCGCTCCAATTATGAATATGCCCGTTCATCATTGAACTTAGGCCCTGATGTTTTGCCCGGGAGTTGGTTTATCCGTACCCTGGATAAGGCCTTTGCCGGTATGAATATAAATGTTTTGGCGCTGGCCGTATCTCTAATATACTTATTGATCTTGGTATTGACAGCCCTGCGCGTGCTATTGGACCGGAAGATAAGGTTTTATAAGACCATAATCGTGGGCATAGCGTTGGTTTTTGTCGTTTCGGCAGCTGCGCTTTACCGCAAAATCGAATTCCTTGATCATGGGGCAGTAGTGATAGCGAAAGAGATCGAGGCCAAGTTCGAGCCATTGGAAAAGGCCACCGCCTATTTTACCCTTCCGGAAGGCACCAAGGTTATGGTGGTTGATTCTTCAGGTAACTGGCTCAAGGTAAAGCGCTCTGACAATAAGGTTGGCTGGGTAGACAGGGCCGGAATTTCTTTAATTTATAATTGACAAGGGGGAGTTTTTGGTATATACTTCATACAGGTAGTAAATAAGGGAGTAGAAAGGAAGGCCGTAAGGCATTAAGTCACTCGCCTTACGGTTGTTTTATGTTTCTGCCATTATTTACTATAAATTTTCCCGCCTGCCACTATGAGTTAGGCGGGATCCCGCCGTAAGGTTAATAGTTGAGCGGGGCAAGAAAGGAGGGTAAGTAATGGCAAGAGGCAAAGTAAAATGGTTCAACAATCAGAAGGGTTATGGTTTTATTACTCCTGAGTCCGGCGCCGACGTGTTCGTGCATTTCAGCGCTATTCAGGGTGATGGCTATAAGTCTTTAGAGGAAGGCCAAGAGGTCGAGTTCGAGATCGAAAAAGGCCCTAAAGGCGAACAAGCAACCAAAGTAACAAAAGTATAACCTAAGAAGTTGAAAACAAAAGGACGGTTCTTTGTTTTTATAAAGGGACCGTCCTTTTTTTATCCAGTTCTTTAATCTGGCTATTTTTGTGGTATAATGCACATTCAGGGCAAATTTTATGTATAAAAGAATAGAGATTATTGCTTTCTCTTTATTGTTAGGCGGTTGCGTAACCTTTAATCCTGCCACTCAGAAAAAAGAGGTTATCTTAATCAGCGACGCAAACGAAATGGCGCTCGGCAGGCAGGTAGCCAAGTCGCTTGCCAAGAAAGAGAAACTTTACAGGGGAGTGGATTCCCTGGCGCGCGTAGAAAAGGTTGGTTTCAAGGTGGCGAGTGTTTCCGACAGGCAGAACGTGCGCTATGAATTCCATATCCTGGATAACAAAGAGCTTAATGCCGTTTCTCTGCCCGGGGGGTTTGTCTACATAAATAAAGGGCTGTTGGATAAGTTGAATGATGATGAGCTGGCCTTTGTCTTGGGGCATGAAGTAGGCCATGTAGCGGCAAGGCACGCGGTAAAAAAACTTCAGGCGAACCTGGCCTTTGATTTATTGATGAACATCACGCTATCCGCCACGCAAGCCGGACAGCTTAACGGCGCGGCAAGCGCCGCCCGGGCTACCGGGAGCGCGTATAACTTGATCAGCCTGGGATACAGCAGAAAAGACGAATATTTTGCCGATCTGCTTGGACTAAGGTATGCCTTTAAGGCGGGTTTTTCTCCTAACGGGGCAATAAGCGCCTTGGAGAAGATAAAAAAGGAAGAATCAGTCGGCGGCGTCAGGCTGCTTACTTATTTGAGGACCCATCCTTATGTGGATGACCGCATAAAAGTAATGCGCAAGAACATCCTTGATCTAACCGGGAATACCGTTGATGGCGCAGTAATGAAAAAGTAGCGGGGAGGTTACATGAAAGAGATACGCTTTGATTTTAATAATATGTTCAGCCCGAATATCCGCATTCTCCATGGGGTTGGGGAGTCCGAGCTTAAGGCTATGAGCCCTGTTTTAGAGCAGGCAAGGAGGCATTTACTGGGATTGACTAAGGATAGGCTGAGCAGAATATGTCTTGGCCTGGAATGGATCGAGCTTCCCTTCCAAAGTAAGCAAGAGATAGCAAGAATAGAAGCGCTGGCCCGCGAGATTTCTCAAAAGTTTGAAAATGTTATCTTTCTGGGGATAGGGGGATCGTTTCTGGGGCTTAAGGCTGCGCAGGATGCGTTGTCGCCTCCGTATTACAATGACTTTCCCGGGTTAAGAAAGGGAAGGCCGCGGATATATTTTGAAGGCAATAACCTGGATCCCGATACCCTGGGGGTATTGCTTAAGAACCTTGATCCTAAAAAAACCTTTGTGGTAGTGATCTCCAAATCCGGAGAAACAACCGAGACCAAGGCGGCCCTTAGCGTGGTTGAGTCGTGGCTTAAGAAGAATGCGGGAAAATTTTTCGGCCGCCAGATACTGGCTGTCACTGATCCGGAGAACGGGACATTACGCAAACGGGTCAATCTGGAGAATGGCAAGGATAAACTTAGCTTTCGCAGCCTGGAATTAAAAAAGGGCGTAGGGGGCAGGTATTCGGAATTGAACATGGGATTACTGCATTTGGCGATTACCGGCATAGACATCCAAGAATTATTTAAGGGCGCAGAAGATATGATAGGCAGATGTAAGTCGGCGGTCTTATTTGAAAATCCCGCTCTTATGTATGCGGCCCTGCAGACTATCCTTTACAGGAAGAAGGGCAAATCCATTGCCATTTTGATGCCGTTTTCCGAGACCCTTAAGTCTACGGCCGATTGGTATGTGCAGTTATTGGCCGAAAGCCTGGGCAAGAAATATGCCCGGAAGATCAAGAAAGACTCGAAAGCAAGGGAGGCCTGGGAGCCGGACAAGAAACATATTGTTAATGTAGGGAGGACCCCTATTGCGGCGCGCGGGACAAATGACCTGCATTCCATTCAACAGAATAATATCGAAGGGGAGAACAATAAGACCATTACCTTTATCAAGGTGGAGCGGTTTTGCCAAGAGCTGGAACTCGCCAATACCGGAGATTTACTGGCGGGAAAGAAATTCTCAGAGCTGCTCAGCCTGGCCGAGGAGGCAACGGAGTGGGCATTGGTGCGCAATGACAGGCCGAATTGCGCGATCACCCTGCCCGCGGTAAATCCCTATTATTGGGGAGGGTTGATCCTATTTTTTGAGTTGGCCTGCGCCTACGAGGGGGAGCTTCTGAACGTTAACGCCTTCAACCAGCCGGGAGTTGAAGGTTATAAGAACTATATGTATTATAAGCTGAAAAAACAAGGTTTACCCAAAGAAGTGGCGCAAGAGATAAAAAAGCGTCCTCTGTCGAAAAATCCCAGGTTCATAATTTAGTTGTTTGTTAAATATGAAGAAGTTCATCGCGTTCATTTTAATCCTGCTTATCCTCTTGGGCGCAGGGATTGTCTATCTTAACAAGGTATATCTGCCGGCCAAGATCAAATCCCTGGTCATCCAGGGCATCCAGACCCAGACCCATAAAAGGGTAAGCCTGGGGTCCGTCCAATTCAACCTGTTTAAAGGCCTGGTCCTTAAAAACTTGAGTCTCTACGATAATGATAAAACGATCCTTAGCCTCAGAGAGGGTTCCTGCACTTTTCTTATCTGGCCTTTTTTTAAGAAACAATTGGTGATCCCTAGCGTAAGTCTGGATTCCGCGGTCATTTTTTTAGAACGCCGGGCCGATAAGAGCTTTAATTGGCAGGACATATTGACGCCTGACCCTTCAACCGGAGGCAAAGATAATTTCGGCGTCATTATCTATAAGATACATATCACTAGGTCCCGCATTGATTATCTTGACGGTACGCTAACTCCTGATTTTACAAAGTCGGTCACAGATCTAGACCTGGTTGCGAGGTTTTCCCTGCCTGCAAGCGTAAAATTCCAGCTTAAAGGCCAGGTCCCCGCCAAGACGCGAGGTACGATAGCCGTCCAAGGGGAATATAATATCCCGCGACAGGAACTTTCCGGAAAATTCTCTCTTTTCGATATTAACCCGGGAGAATTCTCCGCTTACTATCAAGGCGCCGGCGTCAAGATTACGGACGGGCTGCTCGATATATCAGGAGGCGTTAGTTTTAAAGATAATAATATTTCCGGCGATATAACCTTAAAAGCAAAGAATATCTCATTTTCCAAGGATAAGATAGCGGTCAGGCTTAATTCCGATGCTAAGGTAAATTTGAGTTACGGGTTAGTAAGCCGGGAATTTAAATATTCCGGCAGCGCGGATATTACAGGGACGGATATATCGGGAATTGACTTTGTCGAAGAAATAAAAGGCATCTCCGGAACGGCGCAGTTTGATAACGCCAGGGTGAGCCTTAAGAGACTGGATGCTCAAGTGCTGGGATTGCCGGTTCAGGCAGGCGTGGAAATATCGCGTTTTAACGAACCCATGATAGAGATGAATATTACAGGCAACCTGCCTTTGGTTTCACTCAAAGGTATTGCAAGCGATAAATTTAAGGTGGATTTACCTATAGTAATTGACGGCAAGGCCCAGGTGTCGATGAATCTTAACATAGAGCCTTCTTCCGGTGCATTGCCGAAAATAGATGGTTATTTTGACCTGGCGGATACTTCCGTAAAACTGGAGAAACAGAAGGTTTCTTTCGAGGGAATTAATGGCAGGATCAATTTTACCCTTAATAGTTTGAGCTGGTCAGGGGTAGATTTCAAATTCCTGAATAACGCATATAAGACAAGCGGGGCCTTGGCTAATTTCGCGCGCCCGATAATAGAGTTAACGGTTGCTTCGGAGAATCTGAAAGTAGAATCCAGCTTCTCGGTCAATAATAAGCTGATCGCCATATCTAAATTAAACGGTAATTATTTTAACTCTGACTTTTCCTGTTCAGGAGATATCGATACAGCTGAGGTGAATAAGCCGGAGGCGCAACTTACGGGAAACGCAGGCGTAGAGCTGGCGGATATTCCTAAAATACTCACGCAGTTTAAAGAACAGCTGGCCCCTGCCAGGCCGGAAGGCAAGGTCAAGGTAAAATTTAGTCTTTCGGGAAATATAGCGGATATTAAATCCTGCCGCTTACAGTCCGAGGCCGCTAGCGATGCGGTTTCGCTTTGGGGCCTTAAAGGCAGCGGCCTATCGATATCCCTTGGTCAGCAGGATAGTATAATCGAGATTTCGCAGGCGCATCTTTCCTTGTATGACGGTTCCGTGGATTTGACCGCCAAGATGAATCTTGCCTCAAAAAACCTGCCTTTTTGGTTCGATTTTTCCGCAAAGGATATAAGGATCGAGAAATTAAAACTGGACACCTTGGCAAAAGATAAAGATATAGCCGGAATTATCCAGGCGCAGGGTAAGATCAATGGTTTCCCCAGGGATATGGCTAAGATGACCGGAGCGGGTAAGATAGCAGTGACGGAAGGAAAGTTGTGGGAGCTGAACCTTTTTAAGGGATTGGGAAAACTGATTTTTGCCCGGGATTTCGAGAGCGTTATGGTTAGCGAGGCAAGCTGTTCTTTTGTCATCCAGGACAGCGTTATAGCAACGGATAATTTGAAAATGCTCAGTAATCTTGCCGAGATAAGCGGACCGGTGAAAATAGGCTTTGATGGTTCCTTGAATTCAGAGCTTAGCGTGAACATACTAGGAGAGTCTACACCTGCAACCGGAACGGTAAAGGATATTACTACCGCGATAATCGGGCAGGCGGGAAAGTTCGGGACAATTGCGGTAAGCGGATCGCTCAAAGATCCCAAATACAAGTTTAAACCCTCCGTGGCGGATATATTTAAAAGCATCAAGAACGCCATATTCGGGAATTAATTTGTTTTAGTGATTTATAGACTTTCTGATATAATTAATCAATTATGATACTTCTATTAGGGATATTATTAATAGTGACTATGGGGCTTGTGGCATACGCGCTTATGCCTGAAGGTCCCGGAGCGGGCTCAGGGGTCAAGGGGAGGCCGTCCGGGGGTTTCAAAGAACCGGATGTAAACTCCAGGGAGATGAGGATCCTTAGGCTTGATAGCCAGATCACCGCCCTTAATAATGAGCTGGAGACGGCGCATACTGAAAACATCAATCTTAAAAATGAGATACAGGGGCTGCGGGGGAAAGGGAATGCCTTAAATGAGCAGCTTTCTAAAAGAGAAGAGTGGATCAAAAAGGGGGAAGAGGATTTTAAGAGATATAAAGAAGGTTCGGGTGACTCTGAAGGTAAGCTAAAAGATAAAGAAAAAGAGCTGCAGGTTGAATTTGGGAAGAATGTGGATTTGAGCCGTCAGCTGCGCGAATTGCAGGTAAAATTTGATGCCCTGGAGAAGGCCGGCAAAGATATGACTGCGGAGTTGGAGATCCGCAGGCACCGCATTGAAAAAGATACGCAGGAATTGACGAACCGGGCAAAAATAATCGCGGATTACAAAAGAGATAAAGAGCAGAGCGAATGGATCCCTAAGCCTGAATTCAATAAATTAAACGAAGAATACACTGATCTTGAAAAAGAGCTGGAAAAACAGTACGAGAAGATAAAGGCCCTGAACGAAGAGATCGCTAGTCTACGGATCCAACTTACCCAGTCTCCCCCAACTGAGACCGCAGCCAATATAGCCCAACCTCAAGAAGTTAAACCCGAAGAGCCTCCGGCGGAAATAAAGCCTCAAGAACTTCTCCCGGAACAACCTAAACCGGAAGAGCTTCTTTTAGAACAATCTAAGCCGGAAGAACTTTCTCCGGAACAACCAAAGCCACAAGAGCCTCCCGCAGAAGCAATGCCGGAGAATGCGCCGGTAGAGGCTAAAGAAGAAGCAGCTTCCAAAAAGAGAAAAGCCCTGCCTGAACCTCAATTTGACCTGGCTCGGGTGAGGAATATCGGCATAATGGCGCACATCGATGCCGGCAAAACCACTACTACGGAGAGGATACTTTATTATACCGGCAAGTCTCATAAGATCGGCGAGGTGCACGAAGGCAAGGCCCAGATGGACTGGATGAAACAGGAACAGGAACGCGGCATCACTATCACTGCCGCGGCAACTACCTGTTACTGGAATGATTACCGCATCAATATAATAGATACGCCCGGGCATGTGGATTTTACGGTGGAAGTGGAGCGTTCCCTGCGCGTATTAGACGGTGCAGTGGCGGTGTTCTGCGCCGTAGGGGGCGTGGAGCCCCAGTCGGAGACGGTCTGGAGGCAGTCCGATAAATACAATGTGCCTAAGATTGCCTTTGTGAATAAGATGGACCGCACCGGAGCGGATTTCTACGCGGTATTAAGAGGTATTGAAGAGGAGCTCCAGGGTAATGTCATACCGCTGCAGATTCCCATAGGCCTGGAAGAGAATTTCCGGGGAGTGGTGGATTTGATCGAGATGAAGGCCTATATTTATGACGAAGAGTCCATGGGAAAAAATTTCCTCGTAGAAGAGATACCCGCGGAATTTAAAGAAGCGGCTGATAAATACCGCCATATCCTGGTGGAACGCGCGTCTTCTTTTGACGAAATCCTGACTAAGAAATATCTGGAAGCCGCCGACACTATTACCAATGAAGAATTAATGAGCGCTATCCGCCGCGGGACGATCTCCAATAAGATGGTCCCTATCCTGTGCGGCGCTTCTTTTAAGAATAAAGGGGTGCAGAAATTGCTCGATGCTATTACGGCGTACCTGCCTTCGCCCTTAGACTTGCCGCCGGTTAAGGGGCATGATGTGGATGATCCCCAAAAAGAGATCGAGAGAAAACCCGACCATAAGGAGCCGTTCTGCGGCCTGGCCTTTAAGGTGCAGGCTGACCCGCATATGGGTAAACTGGTATATATGCGTGTATATTCCGGCGTGCTGGAAACTGGAAGTTATATTTTAAATACCAGGAAGAATAAAAGGGAAAGGGTAGGCAGGATCGTGCGCATGCACGCCAATCAGCGCGAGAATATAGACTATGCCTTTGCCGGGGAGATCGTGGCACTTATAGGGCTGGCCTATACTGTTACCGGAGATACGCTTTGCGATGAGGATAACCCGGTATTATTGGAGGCAATACATTTCCCTACCCCGGTTGTATCTTTGAGCATCTCTCCCAAGAGCCGCCAGGACCAGGATAAATTAGGCAGGGCATTGGGTCGGCTTACCGAAGAAGACCCTACATTTGTGGTTACTTCCGATGAGGAGACCAAAGAGACCATACTCACCGGTATGGGAGAGCTGCATCTTGAGATCATCGTGGACAGGCTTAAAGTCGAATTCGGCGTAGAGGCAGATGTCGGGCAGCCCAAGGTTGCTTATCGTGAGACGATTACTAAACCTGCAGGCGGGGAAGGTAAATACATCCGTCAGACCGGAGGCCGAGGCCAATACGGGCACGTAGTGCTTGAGCTTGAGCCTGCCCAGCCCGGAGAGGGGTTTGAATTTAAGGACGGCATCAAAGGCGGGGCCATCCCCAAATCATTTATCCCGGCAGTGGAAAAGGGCATTATTGAGGCTATGCAGAAAGGGGTTTATGCGGGTTATCCCGTTGTAGATGTTAAGGTGAATCTTGTGGATGGTTCTTTTCACGAAGTAGATTCTTCGGAACTGGCCTTTAAGATCGCGGGCAGCATAGGTTTTAAAGAGGCGTTCATGAAGGGTGAGCCGCTCTTGCTTGAGCCGTATATGTCCGTTGAGGTCACTACGCCCGAAGAATATGTGAGCGCCATTGTAGGGAATATCTGTTCCCGCCGGGGTAAGATCATGGCTATGGAGGTCAAGGGCAACCAGAAGATCATCCAGGCAGAGGCGCCCTTGGCGGAGATGTTCGGTTATGCGACGGCCTTCCGTTCCTTAAGTTCCGGCCGGGCCAACGCGTCCATGGAATTTGAGAAATACCTGGAAGTCCCCTCCGAGATCGCGCAAAAGATCATTGCCGAGGGCAAGGCTAAACAGCAAGGGGGCAGGCAAGGGTGAGCATCCAAAGACAGGAGATGAAATTATCCTTAGTCATCCCGGTGCGCAATGAAGAAGATTGCATTAAGCCGGTGGTTGATAATCTATGCGCGGGCCTGGAAAAGCACGGGATTGATTATGAAGTGGTTTTGGTGAATGATCATTCCACGGACGCAACGCCCGCGGTATTGTCCGGGATGCGCCAGTTGAATCCCAGGTTAAAGATGATCGATTCCCGCCCGCCGCACGGCTTCGGGATCGCCATAAGGAACGGGCTGGAAATCATTTCCGGCGGCTGCGTGGTGATCTTTATGGGTGACGGGTCGGATGATGTAGAGGATGTGGTAAAGTATTACCGGAAACTATCGGAGGGCTATGATTGCGTGTTCGGCTCGCGCTTTATACGGGGGAGTAAAGTCTCCGGATATCCTACCCTCAAGCTTTATTTAAATCGTCTTGGCAATAAATTCATCCAGCTTTTGTTCTTCATTAAATACAACGATGTTTCCAACGCCTTCAAAGGCTACCGGGCGGAGGTTATCCGGGCGGTTGAGCCCCTGGTATCGCAATATTTTAATATTACAGTTGAGCTGCCGCTAAAGGCGATTGTCCGGGGGTTTTCATTTACGGTAGTGCCTATAAACTGGAACGGTAGAGGGAGCGGGGTCAGTAAATACAAGATTAAGGAGTTGAGCCGGAAATATTTCTTCTCTATCCTTTTTGTCTGGCTGGAAAAGATCCTTTTAAAAGAAGAGATAAGCTATATAAGAAGATAGGATGAAGATCTCGGCTAAAGTTAAGGCAGGCGCAAGAGAAGATAAGGTTGACAGGATAGACCAAGGCAATTTGCGTATTTCGGTTAAGGCTCAAGCCAAAGAAGGAAAAGCTAATCAGGCAGTTATAAGATTATTGAGCTGTTATTTCGACATTCCCAAAAGCCGCATCACTATACTTAAAGGTCATACCAGCAAAAATAAGATTCTCGAAATTATCCCAGGTTAACTTCAATCATATTGTGATTTTTGGCGGCTAGAGAAAGGAATTTCTTGCGGGGGAATAAATAGCGGCAGGAGTTTATATCGTTGGCAATAATTTTGTTGTTCAGCGATATTTTTTTGATGGAGTATTTACCGAAGTCTTTCTGTAATGGATTCGAATAGATTACCCGGATGCGTTTTTGCGCAAAATTTGCGGTAATCGAGATTTCTTTCGTATTTTTGAACTGTTCGGCGTTTAGTTTCGGCTCGAGCATTAAATCTCCATAAACGCCCCGTACACCGAAAACCTGGGTAAGCAGCGTAAGCACATACCAGCTGGCTGAACCGGTGAGATAACTGTACATGCCGCGGCCGTCGGCATTAAAGTATTCCGGAAGGTTTGGGTAGATTTTACTCGTTCCGGCATCAAGCGCCATCCGGGAGATAGAATCCAATACCTCAAAACCTTCCTTCGCGAATCCCCGCGAGTACAAGCTATAGCCGAACATCACCGACATATGATTGAAGAATGCGCCATTTTCCTTTTCGCCGTAACTAAAAGAAAATGCCCGGCCCAGGGCGTGAAGCTCTTTTTTAAAATCAGTATTCAAATGAAAGGCGCCGGATTCTTTATCTTTTAAATAGAGTGAAGCCTTTTCATATATGGATTTTGTCTGGCTGTCGGTTGAAATTCCACTTAAGATCGCAAAGGTCTGCCCGGTCAAGGTCATGCGGGTTATGCCGCCGGATTTTCCTTCAAGCCTTTTGCCCTCGTTGTCATAGTACCCGTTAAAAAAACCTCCCCTTAACCATTCGTCTTTACGGATGTGCCCGGATAACCAGCAAGATTTCCTTTTTAAGTCATCAATTAATCTGTTCCCGGGGATAGTTGCGACCTGTCCGCAAGGCGCGGTATTGACCGCGTTAAGATATTTGTTAAGCAGTTTTTGTTTTGCGCCGACAGATGAGTAATCAATGGGTTTATTGGAGAGCGTATCCAGAAGAATAGCCAGTTCTTTAAATATGAATATTTTTTCCTGGCCGAGCTTTAGCAGAAGTTCGCAGATATTGTCAAGATTCTTAGCGTACATAGAGGAAAAGGCTACGCTCTCGCCGTTTTCCCGGGCCATGTCCAGTCCGTCATTCCAGTCAGCGCCCTGGAGCCGGATAATATTATGCCGGCCGACGTTGAAAAATTGCGTCAGGTTTTCTACTAAGATGTGTTCTAAGATCGTTCCCTGGTAGATCTTGCCTCTTGACAACCGGTTGTCGTTAAAATAACCCGTCTTTTGCAGCAAGATTTTAATATCGCCGGTTTGGTGTATATAGAGAAGCGTAGTTACCAGCGGCCAGACGCCGTGGTCCATCCAAACGCGGCTTATGTTGTTACGGTCGGCAATAAATTCTCCCCCGTTCTGCCCGATAATGGTGGCATTTGAGCCGTCAATGCGCACCCCGGAGAAATTATTGCTTAATAAATCTCTAGCCTCCTCGGGATTATCCAGGAGTAAAGACAGGCAGTCCTGCCAGAGGTCGCGCCAGCCCCGTCCGCCTTTTCCATAATCAAAATCCGGCAAAAATGAGCAGCCGAAAATCTTGCGCAGGAGAGGTTGTATGCTTACCCAACGAAACCAGTTATCAAATGAAGCATTATTTGTCTCCAGCTTTATTTTGGAGCTTTGGTCTTGCCAAAATTCACTGGTCAGGTCCAGAGATCTCCTTACTTTATCTAGTCTATCAAATTTACTAAAGAGGGTTTTAGGGCTATCCTTTTGCGTGGTAATGCCCATGATAATGGTAAAAGATATGGATTCTTGATGTTTTAGCTTTTTCTCGCGGAATCTCAAGCCCGCCATTGCCTCTTTGCCCTGGGTTCTCTTATTTGCATCGGGCAAGAGGTCCCTGTAAATAACCTCAGGCGTTTCCAGGTCGCCGCCCTCTCCGCAAAATTCTTCCTGGGTAGGGTAGATATATTCCGGAGCCCCTTCATCTTCATCAAAAGCGAACACAAAATAAGTTGTTTGGTTTTTCTTATGGCTGTTTTCATCAAATAGGAGGGTAGGCGTGACAGCCACCCCGAATCGTTCCACCTGCAGGCGGTTTAAGAGCGAGGTGACGTGGCGGTGATCGCGCAGGTTATCGGCCGAACGGCCATATATAGGTATTGCGGCAGTGGCAGTAAACTTTAGCTCTAGGCCGGAGATATTGGTAATCGTTACCAGCATGATCTCTACAGGTTCACCGCTGGCCGGGACAAAAGAGGTGATTTTGCTTTGTAGGCCGATATTTCTATTCTGACGGGTTATTTCCTGCCATAAGAGTCCTGCCTTAAGGTTGACGCGGTCATTCTTGATGGCGCTCAAGTCTTTGGAGACTCCGGTTGCTGACCAGATTTTATCAGGATTAATATGTATCCAGAAATTGCGGCTGACCTTGGAATTACTCAGATCTATGCGTGAGGCCGGTTCTAAAAGGAAGGTATCGTTCCCGGTTTTAATGTCTCCGTGCAGGTCAGGGGTAACCGAAGACATAAAAGGATAGCCGTTACAGAGCGGAAAATACAGGGTGTTTATGCGGTGCGCGTTGTCAGAGGCAAAGGCGCCTTTATCATCAATAAATCTCCAGAGCGTATTCTTCATAGGGTTTTAAATTAGCATAACCGTATTCTTTTTGCAAGGTTTTTGTTAAGTATATGCCAAGCAAGTTTATTGCTTTTCGTTCGCGTCGGGACATTGTTCGCGCACGAATTTTTTCGCCGTGCACTACGGCTTACGGCTCTCGTCAGCTCGCTTCTTACGCCTTTAAGCGTAGGTAACTCGCTGCCGCTCGCCGTAAGGCCTTGTGCACGTTTGCCGAAAAAATTCTCCCGCTTTGCGGGATCCCGCTGAATTCAAAATTTTGGTGCGGGATAATTGTGCGCTCACAATATCCCGAGCAAACGAAAAGCAGGATAACTATCGGAACA
>JAPLLV010000069.1 GCA_026387405.1 Candidatus Omnitrophota bacterium | reverse complement strand
CAACTGCCAAAGGCAGGCCCACGTATCCTAAACCTACGACTGCGATACGCACCTTCTTACCGACTATCTTACTTTTGAGCCTGCTATAGGAACTGCTCATTATATTATCTCCCTAGGACTACTGGGCGGCCGATGCTGACGTAGGTAAAGCCTTTCTTTTGCATATCCTGAGGTTTAAACATATTCCGGCCGTCAACGATCAACGGCCTCCTCAACAAACCTCTTATTTTCGTCAGATCAAGCGACTTGAATTCATCCCACTCGGTGAGTATTAAAAGGCAATCGCTCCCTCTTGCCGCGCTATAGGCATCTTGGCAGAAATGAACTTTTTTCAAAAGCTTTTTTGCCTTGGGCATGGCCGAAGGGTCATAAAGCCTTATATGCGCCCCTTCTTTTTCAAGATAATTTACGATATCGATACTCGGGGCATTACGGATATCGTCGGTATCGGGCTTAAAAGACACGCCCAGGACGCCGATAAACTTATCTTTTAATATCCAGAGGTGCTCTTTTAGTTTATGTAAAAGTAACTGCTGCTGCTGGCTGTTTATCTCCCTCACGTTTTTTAAAAGCTTAAAATCGTAACCTATTTTCTCGGAGATATGGATAAAGGCGTCCAGGTCTTTAGGGAAGCACGAACCGCCATAACCTATGCCGGCGTTTAAAAAGCCCGGTCCGATCCTCTTATCCAAACCCATACCGTAGGCAACCTCGGTAATATCCGCGCCTACCTTATCGCAGATGCGCGCAATAGCATTAATAAAGGATATCTTTGCTGCCAAAAAAGAATTGGAGGCATGCTTGATGAGTTCCGCGGATTTAATATCCGTGACCACGACATGACTTTTCAACGGCTTATATAGCTCGAGCATAAGATCGCGCGCCAATTTCGACTCGGCGCCGATAACCACCCGGTCCGGATGCATAAAATCAGCTATAGCCGAACCCTCGCGCAGGAATTCCGGGTTAGAAACCACATCAAATCTGACTTTTTTCCGGATATAGGTAGAGATGGTGCGCTTGACCCAAAGCCCGGTCTCAACCGGAACCGTAGATTTTTCCACGATCAGTTTGTAGGAATTCATATTCAGGGCTATATTACGGGCTACATTCTCAATACCGGTAAGGTCTGCTTCACCGGTATCCGATGAAGGTGTACCCACCGCGATGAATATGATATCCGAAGAGCGCACCGCCTCACTGATGCTGGCGCTGAATTTTAACCTTTTCTTCCTGGTGTTCTTGATCACCAGCTCTTTAAGGCCGGGCTCATATATGGGGATGATCCCCTTTTTTAACCCCTTAATCTTTGCGGCATCATTATCCGCGCAGATCACCTTATTTCCCAATTCCGCAAAGCAGCTGCCGGTGACCAGCCCCACATATCCAGTGCCAATAATAGAAATCTTCATTTTATCCTTTTCTTAATTTTTAACTTTGTGAACCGGGTTTAGGGGCATGATAAGACTGATCTAGATTGAATCCCATCTCAGGGAACGCCTTGAGATGGAAAGCAAACATGATCATATTTCCAGTTACCTGGTTGACATTATAGGTCGTATCCATAATCCAGCAATGCAGGTCGCGCGATAAGGTGTATCCCTGCTCACGCAGGCCCCTCTTGATGCCCGCGTCTTGCCCCATTTCAAACCTCTCGTAACAATAAAACTTCCATTTAGGGTTAAGGCGGTAATTAAAGGTATAGATCATCTGGTTCCCGCCTTTTCTCAAGAAACGCTGGCTAATAGAAAAATTACGATCTTGAGTTAAGGAAATACCGAGATCGAAATCGATCTGAGAGAGATGATTGAAATTTGGATCCTGTTTTCCACCGGAGCGCGAAAAGGTGGCCTTGGTGTGCATGCTCATCCAGGAATACGGCAGCACATCCAGGGTATAGAGAAAATCCGATAAAGTTCCAGAGGCCTTATTGGTGCCGCCCGTTTTGAAATTATAGCTATTGGTGACCAGAAAATCCACAAGATCTACTTTTTTGCCTGCTCTTTTTGTCTGCAGCTTATTATCTAAGGATAAGGAGGCAACATTACTTACAGGGCTGGCTCCGCCGAATTTCAATTTACTGCTGGGAACCGTGGGATCGTGCTGATAAGCATAACCGACGCTGGGAGTAATAACGTGCCGCAGGCCGTTGATGTCCATGCCTAAAATACCGGAATTGACATCAAAGAGGCGGTAAAACTTTGTACTCACGTCCGCTCCGCTAGAAAAAACAGTTTGCGGCCTATTCATGGCGTAAGAACCATCGGCCCAGGTATTATCAAAGACTTCACGATTAGCAACAAAGGGCGTAACGCTGAAAAAGGCCACTTTTGCCGGTAACGAGAATCTATTTGACATATCAAACCTGGTCAGATTAATATCGCTATCAGGAGCGGAAGGCGCTGCAGTCCTGTAATTCAAATTGGATAATATAGACGTATTACCCCAGTAAAAAGGCGTCTCCCCCAACTGCAGGCTGGATAAAGTATAGGTTATCTCCGGCTTTTTTTCCGTCATAGTATACCAGGGATTAATACGCGGCTGAAAGAGCACATCTACCCCCCCATACTCGAAACCATGATGCAATAAAGCATATGTATTGGGCTGGGCATCCTTCTCGTACTCCCGGGGAAAATAATCCTTTAAAAAATTAATGGTGGCATTTCCGCCAGATGCCGGAACCGGAGGAACGTTAAAACGCTTTGAATCCACGATCTTATAATATTCCGAAACAAAATTGGTCTGGGGATCGATATCCCACTTATAGCGGTTACGCACAAAATATCTCTGGAATTCCGGAGGGGGTTCATCCCCTTTTTGCAGCGTACTGTCCTTTTCATGGGTATAATAGAATTTAAAATCTCCCTTGCCAAAACCCGGAGGAATGTAATTCAACCCCAAACCTTCGGCCAACCCATAATTGGCCCGGTAGTCAGCGTAAATGCTGGAATTTACATAGTCCGAGAGCTTATACCTGTAGGTAGTAAGCATAAAATAACCCCAATCTTTTCTATGTCCCGGCATTAACTGAACGTTCATTAAGGGGTCCCCGAGATTATGATTATACTCGGGCATATAAGCCGCAGGGACTGTCCCGAAATAAACCGTATCATCTTTGGTCATTATCTTGCTCCCGGGAAACATCTTGATCTTGCGCGACTTCATTCGCCAGTGCGGATTATCATAACTACAGGTAGAGAAATATCCGCGTTTGGCTACAAACTCGTTCTCATTTACCTTTTCCATCTCATCTGCGCGGCCGAAATAAGGGGTGGAACGAAAACCTCCATTATAGAGTATGCCTTTTTTCTCTTCAAAATTATATGACATCTTATCGCCTTCGATCACGCCGCCCTTATCATCCAAACGCACGTGCCCCTCGGCAACGCCATCCTTGGTATCGGTATTCACCACCAATTTGTCGCAGGACAATTTAGCGCCTTTATAGAGGACCACGACATTACCCTTGGCGGAAAATTCCTTGCTATCCGTAGAAAATTCCACGTCATCGCCGTTAATGACTATGCCGGACATTCCTCCCGCAACGGATTTATCCTTGGCAAAGACTGGAAATACAAAAGTAAAAACTAAAATAAAGAGCAATGGTGATACCTGTGAGCACACAATCAGAAATTTTTTGGCAGATGTCTGCAAGGTTTTACGGCGAGATGAAGCGAGTAACCATAGCTTTGAAAGCGTAAGCCGCGAGCGTAATCGAGCCGTAAACCGTAGCAGACGGCAAAAAATTTCGTGTGCGAACAGGTATCCCATTGCTCTATAATAGTTTATTTAGGAACTTTTTTCCAGTCTTCCAAAAACCTCTCTATGCCTATATCAGTCAAAGGATGCTTGAGCAGCTGTCCAATAACCTTAAACGGTATAGTAGCGACATCCGCTCCGATCTTAGCCGCCTCAACCACATGCATGGGGTGCCTTATAGAAGCTACGATTATCTGGGTCTTAAAATTATAATTTTTATATATAAGCTTGATATCCCGGATCAGACCCATGCCTTCAGCGCTAATATCATCCAGCCTGCCTATAAACGGCGAGATATAATCTGCCCCCAGTTTTCCCACCAGCAAGGCCTGGCTGGGAGAAAAACACAAGGTCACGTTAGTCTTTACCCCCTTCTGGCTAAGGATTTTCACCGCCTTTAACCCTTCGGCGGTCAAAGGGACCTTGATCACGATATTCTTGGCTATCTTTGAAAGCGCCTCTGCCTCCCTGACCATTGCCTCGGCCTCAAGAGAAATAACTTCCGCGCTCACCGGGCCGGAGACCAGAACACAGATGTCCTTAAGCAAGTCCGGGGCCGGCCTGTTTTCTTTTGAGATCAAGGTAGGGTTTGTGGTGACCCCGTCTAAAATACCTAAGGATAACGCCTCTTTTATCTCTTTAATATTGGCGGTATCAATAAAAATCTTCAATTTTAATCCCTCCTATTTAAAGTCAAAAGGTAAAAGGCAAAAGTTCAAGTTAAAATTAAAAAGTTTTTTACTTTTGGCTTTCCTATATTTTCTCCTACCAGTATTGCGGCCCCGATAATCCCGGCGTCCGGCCCGAGCCGCGCCTTGACTATTTTCACGTCCCTGGCCTGCACCGGCATTGCCCGTTTTACGATAAATTTTTTAACCGGATCGAATAATATCGCTCCGGCATTAGCTACGCCGCCGCCGATAACTATACGGTCGGGGTTCAGGAGATTCACCACTGACACTAAAGCCATTCCGAGCCTGTTACCTACGCCGGACCATATCTTTAAAGCGCGCGAGTCGCTCTTTTTGGCCAGGGCGCTCAACTCCTCAAGTGAAATATCCCTCTTGAATATTTTCTTTGCCTGCCGCAGTATGCGGTTATTGCCTATATAAGCCTCAAGGCACGCCCTTCCTCCGCAATTACAAACCGGACCGGATTCATTAATAGGAAGGTGGCCGATCTCTCCGGCTATATTATTTACCCCGCGATATATCCTGCCGTCAATAACAATCCCTCCGCCAACCCCAGTGCCCAGGGTAATACAAACCGCGCATTTTGCCCCCCTGGCAGCGCCTAAAGTGTATTCCGCCAGGCTCATCAGTTTGGCGTCATTATCCAGGAATACAGGTAATCGTAATTTTTTTGAAAGGATTACTTTTAGATTTATGTTTTTCCAACCGGCAATATTAGGCAGGAAATAAACTTTCCCGCGTTGTGCATCTACTGGACCGGGCAGGCCCAGGCCTACGCCAAAGATATTGAGCTTGGTTAAACGGCTGTCTTTTATGATTTTAAGTATGGAGTCTGTAATAGCCTGGATGAGGAAATGCGGGTTGAGAAAAGCGCGGGTCGAGAGATTACGCTTGATAATAATCCTGTAATTTAGATCCAGTAGGGCGATCTTTAAATTGGTGTTCCGATAGTTATCCTGCTTTTCGTTTGCTCGGGATATTGTGAGCGCACAATTATCCCGCACCAAAATTTTGAATTCAGCGGGATCCCGCAAAGCGGGAGAATTTTTTCGGCAAACGTGCACAAGGCCTTACGGCGAGCTGCAGCGAGTTACCTACGCTTAAAGGCGTAAGAAGCGAGCTGACGAGAGCCGTAAGCCGTAGTGCACGGCGAAAAAATTCGTGCGCGAACAATGTCCCGACGCGAACGAAAAGCAATCGGTGACGCGATAAATTAGTGGAAAACGGCGATGCGGTTTCTCCCCGCCTGCTTGGCCTGGTAAAGCGCCTTATCGGCATTATCGATCAGGGTGGAATTGTCTTTTCCGTTCTCGGGAAATGTGGATACACCGATACTGACCGTTACCTTAAGCTCTTCATCATAGGCCTTGACGCTCTTATCCTGTATAGCCTGCCGGATACGCTCTGCGGCAAATGCCGCGCCCTGCGCGTCTGTCTCCGGTAAAATAACCAGAAATTCATCCCCACCGCACCTCCCCAGCGAATCTATCTGGCGGATCTTTTCTTTGATCAGTCCGGAAATCTCTCTCAGGATGGCGTCTCCGACAAGATGGCCATAATTGTCATTAAAACCTTTAAAGCCGTCGATATCCACCATAAGGTAAGAAAATTTATAGTTGAATTTTTGCGAACGCGCGAGTTCTTCCTCAAACCTCTCCAGGTAATAATTACGGGTAAATGCCCCGGTGAGAGAATCGATGATCGCCAGCTCCTGGATCCGGTTGTACAAGAATACCCGTTTGATCCCCAGTATGAATTGATGGGCAAGTATCAAGAATATCTCCTGCGCCGAGCTCTTGATGCCCTCGGTGGCGAGATAACCTATCAGTTTAGAATCAATTTCCAGGGGAAGCATCGAATAAGTTTTGTACTCGGTCATATCCGCGTCGGGCTTAAGCAGGCGGCAATCCTTAAATTCAATAAACCGCGCCAGGTGCTCCTTGAATGCTTTGAATACCTTTTCCTCATCCAGGGATTTACAGATCTGCTTGGTCAATTCATACATCGCCACGGTCTTTGCCAGGGTCTCTTGCAAAGCGGAGTTCTCATCCTTAAGCCGGGCCGCTTCTTCAGCCAGAACATCATACTCAGCCTTAACCTCAGCGAGCCGGTCGGCTTCGCGCTCTGAAATTTTGCGCAAAAACATTTCTACCCCAAAGAATAGAACAACGATCAATAATAGCAGGATACAAACGGCGATCATATTTTAAGATCCGGCGCAAACCGCACGGTTCCTCCCCTGTCTTTTTGCCTCATATAATGCCCGGTCAGCTTTAAGGATCAACTCATCTGTGTCGCTGGCATCGCGGGGGAAACTAGCCACCCCGATAGAAACGGTAATGCCCAATTCCTGCCGGCGCAAGGAGATCCTGGCCTTCTCTACCCTCCGGCATAGGGCCTGCGCAGCCTGATAAGCCCTCTCCCTGTTTACCCCGGACAGGATCACTGAAAATTCCTCTCCGCCAAACCGGCTCAGGATCGGGCTTAAATCCTTTAAACCATCATTCATCTGGTTATATAATTCCTTTAAAACGATATCCCCCGCGGCATGGCCAAATGTATCGTTGTATTGCTTGAAATGGTCGATATCAAGCATTAAAAGCGACAATTCGGTATTGCGGCGGATATTACGCTTTAATTCATCCTTGAGGCGCTGGGCAAAATACCCTTTATTAAATGCCTGGGTCAGACCGTCATGGATAGCCAGCTCTTTTGTGCGTTGAAAGAGTTCGCTGTTTTCTAAGGCTACTGCCCCCAGGTCGCAGAGGGTGACCAAAAACCGCAGGTCTTCCTGGGTATAAAAACCGGGAACGGGGTTATCCAGGCGCAATATACCTAAAAAGCTGTTTTCGCTGATCAGGCCGGCGCTTATTATGGAGGCGATCGGACGCTCGCGCTGACTCAAGAGCTTTTCCACATCAAAACGGAAGTCCTTCCTGATATCTTCGACCAATAGAGGACTGGAATGCCTCAAGACCCAAATATCAAAAATATCCCCTTCCTTGGCCTTGATCACCAGTTTTTTATCCTCTTTTCTAGTCTTAAAAAGGGCCAATGAGTGGGAAAGACTGTCCGCCAGATAAAGGATACAGGTGCCTTTTTCTTTGGCTATTACCGAAAAGGAGATGTTTGTCAGGTGCAGGGCAACGCTATCCAGATCCAGGCTCCTATTCACCTCTTCAATGATCTTCTTAATGCTGTGATAACGCCTGATCTTTTCCTGGAGGGCGGTTTTTAGCCTTACCTCTTGTATCTTTGCGTCACGGGCGATATTTATGCTCTCCTCTAGATCCTGGGAAGCCAGAAAAAAAGTATTTTTATTGTTAAAAAACTTGCGCACAAGGTAAGAGATTATAAAAAAAACTGCGAGGTCGGAAGAAGTGCGCCTTGCTCATATCAAACACCAAGTCCATATCCTCATTTACCCTGGGCCGGTCATGAGCTCCTACACGGGCGATAAAGGTGTGTCTACCGGTATTTAGATACAGGTACACTTCGCTGCCCATAGGCTCAACCACTTCACAATTCACCCTGACGATATTCTCAGGGGGTGCTTCGGAAACAAACAATTTATCATAAATATCTTCGGAACGTATTCCCAGGATAATGTCTCTCCCGATATAAGGAGTAATACCTTTATGCATATCCTCTACCAGCTTTACCTGAATCTTCCCTTCGTCAAAATAGACGCGCCCCTCCTTCTTGATGATCCTGCCCATCATAAAGTTCATGGGAGGAGAGCCGATAAAACCGGCAACAAACTTATTGGTAGGATGGTCATAGATAGTGATGGGGTCTGATACCTGCTGCAGGACGCCCTGTTTCATAACGGCGATACGATCCCCCATGGTCATGGCTTCCACCTGATCATGGGTGACATAAATAATAGTGGTCTGCAGGCGTATATGCAGCTTATGTATTTCAGTGCGCATCTGCACACGCAACTTGGCGTCGAGATTGCTGAGGGGTTCGTCAAATAAGAATACTAGTGGTTTACGTACGATCGCCCTGCCCAAAGCTACCCGCTGCCTCTCGCCTCCGGAGAGTTCCTTGGGCCGCCGGTTTAAAAGATGCTTTATCCCAAGGATATCCGCCGCGTCATTCACCCTCTGGATTATCTCCTGTTTCGGGTAATGGCGCAGCTTAAGGCCAAAGGCCATATTCTCAAAGACGCTCATGTGCGGGTAAAGCGCGTAGCTCTGAAAAACCATGGCTATATCCCGGTCTTTGGCAGGGACATCGTTGACCTTCTTATCGGAAAGGTATATATCTCCATTGGTGATCTCTTCCAGCCCCGCGATCATCCTAAGGGTAGTGGATTTTCCGCAGCCTGAAGGCCCTACAAGGACCATAAATTCCTTGTTCTCCACACCCAGGCTTATGCCATCCACTACCTTCTGACCGGTGTCATAAACTTTTGAAACTTTTTTCAAACTTACCTGCGCCATATTTCCTCTCTTTATTCTTCTCGACTCGGTAAAACTTTTATTCTTCGAGCCTGTCGAGAAGAAGAATTTTTACCTCGCTCGAAGAATATGTTTTATTATATCGCGTCAACTCATATAGTCAAGCAATTGAGCCACAGTAGGCTTCAAATTCTTCCGGTGGACGATCATATCAATAAGGCCGTGTTCAATAAGGAACTCTGAACGCTGGAAACCCGGAGGCAGCTTTTGCCGTATAGTCTGCTCGATCACCCTGGGGCCGGTAAAACCTATCAAGGCCTTTGGCTCGGCAATAATCACATCTCCCAGCCCGGCAAAAGAAGCCATGATACCGGCCATGGTAGGGTTGGTAAGAATGGATATATAGAACAGTTTGGCGCGATGGTGCAAGCCAAGCGCAGCCGAGGTCTTGGCCATCTGCATCAGGCTAAACATCCCTTCGTACATGCGCGCGCCCCCGCCGGATCCGGAGATAATGACGATAGGGAGTTTATTCTTGGTGGCCTTCTCAATAGTCCGTGTTATTTTCTCCCCCACCACTGAACCCATCGATCCCATGATAAAACGCGAGTCCGTGACTGCAATCACGATCCGCTTCTTGTCCAATAACCCCTCACCGGTGACCACCGCGTCTTTCAGACCTGTTGCAGCCTGATCCTGGGAGATCTTATCTTTATAGGTTTTCGGGCCTTTAAACTCAAGCGGGTCCAACGACTCCATATCCTTATCGGATTCCTCAAATGTCCCCTCGTCTAAAAACATATTGACTCTTTCATGCGCCCCCAGGACAAAGTGGTGATTGCATTTCGGGCAGACCTTGAAATTCTCCTCCAGGGTCTTATTATATAAGACCTCGGAGCACTCTTCGCACTTTGTCCAGAGTCCATCCGGCATATCCTTTTTCTTTACCCGCACAATGGTATATTTTGGCTTGCCGAATAAAGCCATCAGAACTCCTTGAATTTGTGGACCAGAAGACCCGAGGCGACCTTGGGGTAGAAATAAGTGGATTTGGGCGGCATCTTGTTGCCTCCGAGGGCGACATCCATCATCTGAGAGATCTTTACGGGATTCAGGAAAAACGCAACATAGGACGGATCGGTATCCACCTGCCTTATCAACTCATCCATGCTGGGATTAAAAGTTATGCGCGCCTTATCATCAAGGTTCAAATCCAGGATCTTCTTTAGGATAATGCGGTTAAGTATGGAGACATCGAGGCTTCTATACTCCCGCGGCTTGTCCGCTATCAACTTATCCAGTATGCGTACGTTCTTCAGGCGCAAAAGCAAGAATTTTCTGTTTACATAAACGCCCAAAACATGCTCGCTGCGTCCGGACTTTTCCATCAGGAACAAAAACCGCCCCCTGTCTTTAACCTCTTCTAGATCAAAATAATCGCGCAGGGAACCGGAAAATTTTTCGCACTCGATAACGGCGGGCAGCTTTACCAGACGGTGAATAGCCAGGATCGACAGCCCGCGCGAATCGGTATTGGTAAAATAGGCCAGAATATAGTTAAAACTGGGAGACTCCAAATGCGGAAATTTTTGCCGCAGCTCTTGCCTGAAAGAACAGGCCACTTCATAGCGATGGTGCCCGTCGGCAATAAAGATCTTTTCCTGCGACATCTTAGATTCGATCTCCGAGAGGATCGCGGGATCATCGATCCTCCAAAGCTTATGTATGCTCTTTTCATCATCAACAATATCAATAAAAGGCTTCTGAGAGATGACCTGCCGGTAGAGCTTCTGCACAATGCGTTTTTTATCCGGAAAAACTACAAAGATGGGGCTAAGGTTAGCCCCGGCCTGACGGATGAGCTTGAGCCTGTCTTCTTTGGCTTCGAGGCGCGTATGCTCGTGCCCTAATACGGAACCGTCCCCCTTATCCAGCTCAAGCAGGGCGACAAAACCCAGACGAATGCGCTTTTCTCCTTTTAAGGTATACTGATGACTGTAAAAATAAACTGCCGGAGAAACGTCCTTAAGCAGTATGCCCTCCTTGAGCCATTCGCGAAAACGCTCACCTGCCTTAATGTATTTATCCTCCCCCGGAGATTCCCGCGGTAGAAGCAGATGGATAAAATTGTAGGGGTCGAGCCCGTAATAATAGTCCTGGCGCTCGGGAGATATCACATCGTAGGGAGGACAGGCTAATCTAGATATACCTTTGAATTTTTGCTGGTTATAGACAACCGCCTGAAAAGGTTTTATCAATGACATCCCTGGCACCCTTCTTTTGCCTTCGGACAAACGGCCCCCTTTTTAGGGCCCTTGCGGTAATCTGTGGCATAAAAACCAGAGCCCTTGAAGATAAACCCTGCGCCGCTTGAAATAAGCCTCTTGACTTTTTTATGGCACTTGGGGCATTTCTCAAGGGGCTTATCTTTCATCTGTTGAAAAGCCTCAAAGGTATGCCCGCATGCGGGACATTCGTATTCATAAGTCGGCATCGATTCCTCGCTTTCGCCCGTCAAAAATCAAAAGGCAATTTGTCTTCTAATCCTATTTAAATGCTTTTTTTATGTTGTCTGCAAAACTATTCTTATCCGCGGCTTCGCCGGACGCCCGGGAAAACTCTTCCATAGCCCTGCGTTGCTCAGCATTAAGCCGGGACGGGATCTCCACATTCACCCTGACCAATTCATCTCCGGAATCCCGGCCATGGAGATCAGGGACACCCTTCTCCTTAAGCCGGAATATCCTGCCGCTCTGCGTGCCGGCGGGAACCTTCATGGTTACATGTCCGTCAAGCGTGGGCACCTCGATCTCGCCTCCCAAGACCGCCTTACTCAAACTTATATTAGCCTCGGTAACTAAATCATTATTGTGCCTCTGGAAGACCTCATGGGGCTTTACCTCGATCACCACATATAGATCTCCCTTACCCGCGGCGCCGGATTCCCCTTCACCGCGCACGCGTAACTGGGAACCGGTATCAACCCCAGCGGGGATCTTTACCTTGATCTTGTGGGTCTCTTTAACCCTTCCCTGGCCGCGGCAATCGGGACAAGGGGTCTGGATTATCGACCCTTCGCCCCCGCATCGGGAACAAGTCTGGGCAAGCTGAAAAAAACCGTTGGAAACCACGGTGCGCCCCTGGCCTTTACACTGTGGACAGGTAGTTTTCTTAGACCCGGGCTTAGCTCCTGTGCCACCGCAAGTTAAACAGGTATCATAACGCGGAAGGGTAATAATTTTCTCCGCACCGCCAGCCGCCTCTTCCAGGGTTATTTGAGCAGCAACCTCCAGGTCATGCCCGCGCCTGGCGCGCCCGGAACCTCTTCCTCGCCCCCCAAAGATGTCAAACCCCAGGTCGCTGAATATCTCGTCAAATCCTCCGCCGCCCAGGCCAAAATCCCCCAGGTCGTGAAAAACACTGGAAAAATCCGCGCCCTTAAAAATATCTTCGTAGGCATACTTCTGGTCTATGCCGGAATGGCCATACTGGTCGTATAGGGAGCGCTTCTGGGCATCGGATAAAACTGCATAGGCCTCGGATATTTCTTTGAATTTCTCTTCCGCCTCTTTTTTCTGTTCCGCCGGAACCCGGTCGGGATGAAAACGCAAAGCCAGCTCCCGGTAAAGCTTTTTTATCTCATCCAGGCTGGCATTTTTCTTGGCTCCCAGTATTTCGTAATAATCACGCTTCGCAGACATAAGAAACAACTCGTTTTAGCGTAGAGCGTAGAGCGTTTAGTTTGACTTTTCCTATCCGCTATCCGCTAAACGCTATCCGCTATTTTTTATCTTCTTCTTTAAACTCCGCGTCGATCACGTCGTCCTTGCCTTTTACCTTGGGTCCTTCATCGCTTTTTTCTTCACCAGGGCCCGGCTTCTCCTGCTGCTTGGAGCCTTCTTGTTTCTGGCTAGCCTGCTTATAAATCTCTTCCGCCAGCTTATGCGAGGCCTTGGTCAAATCTTCCATTCCTTTTTTTATCCGCTCGACATTCTTATCTTTGATCGCCTGCCTTAATTCATTGATTGACGACTCTATAGCCGCGCGTTCCTGCTGGCTGACCTTGTCTCCGTAATCCTTGAGCGATTTTTCCGTGGCGTAGACCAGCTGGTCTGCCTGATTGACAATTTCTACCTCTTCTTTTTTCTTGCTATCGTCCGCGGCGAATCTCTCCGCGTCTTTAACCATTTTCTCGATCTCTTCTTTAGAGAGTTTCTTGGGCGCGGTGATGCGTATAGACTGCTCTTTACCCGTGCCTAGATCCTTGGCGGAAACATGCACTATCCCGTCGCGATCGATATCAAATTTTACTTCGATCTGCGGCACGCCGCGCGGCGCCGGGGGGATACCCACCAGGTCGAATCTCCCCAACTCCACATTATCATCCGCCATCTGCCTCTCGCCCTGCAGGACGCGGATAGTCACCGCAGTCTGGTTGTCGGCTGCGGTAGAAAAGGTTTGGCTCTTTTGCGTAGGTATAGACGCGTTCCTTTCGATCAATTTTGTATTTACCCCGCCCAGGGTCTCGATCCCCAGGGAGAGCGGGGTCACGTCAAGTAATAAAACATCCTTAACGTCACCCTTGATGATCGCCGCCTGTATCGCGGCGCCCAAAGCCACGCACTCCATCGGATCAACCCCGCGCTCGATCTTTTTGCCGACATAATCTTCGACAAATTTTTGCACTATAGGCATGCGCGTAGGCCCGCCGACCATGATAATGCGGTCGATCTCCTTGGCCGAAAGTTTGGCGTCGGAAATCGCCTGCTCCATAGGATGCCGGCAACGGTCGATGATCGGGGAGATCAAATCCTCTAATTTTGCCCGCGTGATCGACATGGTCAAATGTTTCGGCCCTGAGGCGTCGGCAGTAATAAAGGGAAGGTTTATGTCGGTGCTTACCGTTGAAGAGAGTTCGATCTTGGCCTTCTCTGCCGCTTCGCGCACTCTTTGCACAGCCATCTTATCATTCATCAGGTCTAACCCGGTTTCACGCTTGAATTGATCCGCGATAAAATCAAGCAGGACCTTATCCATATCCGTGCCGCCTAACTGCGTATCTCCGGAGGTTGACTGCACGTGGAACACGCCCTGGGCCATCTCCATGATCGTGACATCGAGCGTTCCCCCTCCCAGATCAAAAACCATGATCTTCTGTTCTTTCTGGGATTTCTCCAGGCCGTAGGCAAGGCACGCGGCCGTAGGTTCGTTGATGATGCGCAAAACCTTTAAGCCCGCGATCTCGCCGGCATCTTTGGTCGCCGTGCGCTGATTATCGTCAAAATACGCCGGGCAGGTAATAACCACCTCTTCAACTTTATCTCCCAGATATGCCTCCGCGTCCTGTTTTATTTTCTGCAGGATAAAAGCGGAGATCTGCTGCGGCGTATACTCCTTACCGAATACCTTGAATTGAAAATCAGTGCCCATTTTACGCTTGGCAGCCTGAATAGTGCCTTCGGCATTGATCGCCGCCTGCCTGCGCGCCGGCTCACCCACTAAGCGCACTCCGTCTTTGGTAAAAGCTACGTAGGACGGGAAGGCCTTGCCTGAGGCAACGCCTGCGCCTTCTGCCGAAGGGATTATTACAGGCCTGCCGCCTTCCATGACTGCAGCCGCCGAATTTGAAGTCCCTAGATCAATACCGATAACCTTAGCCATATTTTCCCCCTTTGCAAGTCGTTGGTCGTTTGTCGTTGGTCGTTAGTTTAAATCGTCTCGTGCAATGATTTTACTAACGACTGACGACCATCGACTAACGACAAATTTACTTTTTTTCTGTATTCTTCGACACCTTCACCTTTGCCGTGCGAAGCACCCTGTCGTTAAGCAGGTAGCCTTTCTGCAATTCTTCAACTACCATGTTCTCAGTCTTGGAATTATCCTCAACCTGCATAAGGGCCTCGTGAAGATTCGGGTCAAATAACTTTCCTTCGGCCTCGATCACTTTAACTCCGTGCTCCTTGAGCATCTCATACAGGTGCGCCAGGATCATCTCTACGCCTTTTAAGAATGCCGCGAGGTCCTGATGCTTGGATTCTGCCAGGTCCACCGCGCGGCCCAAATCATCCAGTATATTCAAGAGTTCAGCAATAATGCCTTCATTAGCGAACTTGATAAAATCCTGCTTGTCTTTTTCCAGGCGCTTGCGCGTATTTTCGAAATCCGCCTGCAGGCGCAGAAGTCTATCCCAATGTTCCCCTGCCTTCTCGGCCTCAGCCAAAAGTTTCTTATATTCGGACTCTTTTAAGGTAACGAGCTTGTCTTCCTCTTTTTTATTTTCCTGACAACCTTTGGGCTCGTTCTGATTATTCTTTTCCATATTCACACTCTCTCGATCTTAAGCTAGATCTCCCCCAACACGTCTTCCAGGACATTAGAGATATACTCAAGGGCAGGTATGATCCGGTCATACTTCATGCGCGCCGGCCCCAGCACCGCGATCCTGCCTAAAGGCCGATTCTTTAACGAGTAATTGGAAACTGCCAAGGCGCAACCTTCCATTTCACTAAAACCCAGCTCTTGGCCTATATATACCTTCACCTTCTCCTTAAAATCCCGGTTAATAATATCGAGCAGCCGCTCTTTTTCCTCAAGCATCTTGATCAAAGCCCTCATCCGGCCGACATCCTGGAACTCCGGTTCCTCCAGTATCGAGCTTATACCCCTGTAAAAAAACTTATCATGCCATTCCAAGAAGGAAACGATGCTGGCGTAATGCGTGATCTGAGACAATACCTCCGAGGTCAATTCCAGGGCATCTTCCATACGGCTGATCTGATGCTGATATTCATTAATAATACGCTCCTTTTCCTCATCCATAAGCTCAAGCTGGGAAAGCAGGAAATCTACATAATAACGGTACCCCTTTGACGTGGGAACCCTGCCGGCCGAGGTATGGGGTTGAGCCAAATATCCCGAACCTTCCAGCTCCGCGAATATATTGCGGATAGTAGCGGAGCTTAGATCAAAGCTCTCGCAGATATCCTCGGAAGAAATAGGCAGCGCCTCATTAATATACTGTTTTATAGTCGCGGCCAATATCGCTTTTCTTCTATTATCATAATCAACAGATCTAACCATCCTTGCCTCCTGCCAACAGTCTAAAACTAAGAATGCTAAACAGTAATTTTATCATAAATAATCGTTTTGTCAACGCCCCTATCCTTAATTATATATTAATTTATTATCCTTATCTAAATCAAGCATTATCTTATCTCCTTCTTTTATTTTCCCGCTCAATAAGTTAAACGCCAGATAATCCAGCACATATTTCTGTATAGTGCGCTTAAGGGGCCTTGCACCAAAATTAGCATCAAAGCCCTTTTCCAGAAGAAAATCCCTAGCCCTCTTATCCAGCCTCAAGGTTACGCCTCTGGATTTTAGCCTATCTAATACCGGCTCTAATTCTATATCCAAAATCTTATCTATCTCATCTTTGCGCAAAGGGTTAAAGATGATAATATCATCGATGCGGTTGATAAATTCTGGCCGGAAGGTCTTTCTTACCTCTTCCAGGAGCCTGGGTTTGATCTCCTGGTATAACGCGCTTTCATTGCGGACTTTAAATCCTATGCTCGCTGCGTTATTCTGTATAATTTCCTGACCGATATTTGAAGTCATGATAATTACCGTATTGCGGAAATTCACAGTGCGGCCCTGGCCGTCGGTTAGCCGGCCGTCATCCAGGATCTGGAGCAGCAAATTAAATACATCGGGATGCGCCTTTTCGATCTCATCCAATAGTATCACTGAATAGGGCCTGCGCCGGATCTTTTCGCTAAGCTGGCCGCCTTGCTCATAACCAACATATCCCGGAGGAGCGCCTATAAGCCTGGACACGGAAAATTTTTCCATATACTCGGACATATCAACACGCACCAGCGCCTCTTCGTCATCAAACAAGAACCCTGCCAGGGCCTTGGCTAATCTGGTCTTGCCTACCCCGGTCGGCCCCATAAAGATAAAAGAGCCTAAAGGCTTTTTTTCATCGCCTAAACCCGAACGCGCCCTGCGGATGCAGGAAGAGACCGCCTCAATCGCTGTATCCTGGCCAACCACCTTGGACTTCAGGCGTTCTTCCATCCTCACCAGTTTTTGCGTATCTGCCTCGATCAGCTTAGTCAAGGGTATCCCGGTCCATTCGGAAACGATCCTGGCAATATCCTCATCGCTGACTTCTTCTTTAAGCATCATAGCGTCTTTCTGCAGCCCTGCCAATTCGTCATTCTGCTTTTTTAGCTCTCCCTCTAATCCGATCAACCGCCCATAACGGATCTCCGCCACTCTGCCTAAATTGCCGACCTTTTCCTCTTCCGCGGCTTCATTTCTGGCATTTTGCATCTTTTCTTTGATCTGGCGGATTTTAAGGATCACCGCCTTCTGGGCCTCCCATTTTTTCTTTTTGTCCTCAAGCAGAACCTTAAGCCTCTGGGCCTCTTTTTCTATTTTCTTAAGGGACTCCAATGAAACAGGGTCCTTCTCTTTTTTTAAGACTTGTTTCTCGATCTCGATCTGGATAAGTTTACGCTGATCCATATCTATATCCTGAGGCATACTGTCGATCTCGATCCGCAGGCGGCTGGCAGCTTCGTCTATTAGATCCACTGCCTTATCCGGAAGGTTCCTGTCGGTAATATATCTATTGGAAAGGGCAGCCGCGGCAACCAGCGCAGAATCCTGGATGCGCACCCCATGGTGGATCTCATATTTTTCTTTCAGGCCGCGCAAGATAGCTATTGTATCCTCGATCGTGGGCTCGGCCACAAAGACGGTCTGGAACCTGCGTTCAAGCGCTCCGTCTTTTTCTATGTATTTCCTGTATTCATTGAGGGTCGTAGCGCCGATACAGCGCAATTGCCCGCGGGCAAGCAGCGGTTTAAGCATATTAGCTGCATCAATTGCCCCCTCCGCAGCCCCGGCACCCACAATAGTATGCAGCTCATCAATAAACAACAAGACCTTCCCGTTTTGAGACTGTACCTCTTTTAAAACTGCCTTAAGCCGGTTCTCGAATTCGCCGCGGAATTTTGTACCCGCGATCAGGCTACCCATGTCCAGCGCGACGATCCCTTTATCCTTTAGCCCTTCCGGGACATCCCGCGCTACGATACGCTGCGCCAGGCCTTCAACAATAGCTGTTTTGCCTACACCTGCCTCGCCGATCAAAACCGGATTATTCTTGGTGCGCCGGGATAAAACCTGCATTAGCCTCCGAATCTCATTATCCCTGCCTATAACCGGATCAAGCTTATTGCGCGCGGCCAATTCCGTGATATCCTGGCCGTATTTTTCCAAGGCGTTAAATTTTTCTTCCGGGTTTTCATCGGTTATACGATGGCTGCCGCGCACTTGTGACAGCGCCGTAAGTATCTTCTCTTTATCAATTTTAAGCTTTTCAAATTCCACGGCGGACACGGAACCAGTGTCGGATAATATTGCCAAAAGGATATGCTCGCCGGATATAAATTCGTCTTTTAGATCCTGCGCGGCTTTGCCGGCATAAACTAACAATCTGTTTGTGCGGGTGGAAAAATAAACCTGAGAACTAGCTCCGCTCACAGAGGTTTTTTTCTTGAGCTCTTCCTCAATCGGCTTTATAAAAGAAAATGCCGGTATTCCCATTTTATCCAATACCAAGGCAAAAATACTACTTTCCTGCCTTAATAAGGCTAATATCAGATGCTCCGGCTCCACCTGCTGGTGCCCGTATTCTGCAGCAAGACTAATAGCATCCTGGATTGCCTCCTGTAATTTTATTGTCAATTTATCCAATCTCATTATTCTCTCCTTCTACCTTTAGCACTCTCTAATGAAGAGTGCTAAAACAACGGTAAAAAAAATTTACTCTCCCTGTTCTTTCTCTAGGATAATCTTTATTCCGTGTATATTCACGCGCTTATCTTCCATCAAATAATGGACATACTCCAGCCTTCTCACATCCTTAAGCGAATAAAGCCTGCTCTTCTTACCCAGCCTTTTCGGACATACAATCCCCACCTTATCCAGTTGCCGCAGGGTCCAAATCGGCATCTCTACCAACCTGCTTACCACGCTTATTACATATACCGGCTCATCCGCGCTTATATGGATATCAAAGATAGGCATCCCATTTCCTTTCTTTTAAGAAACTATTCTTTTACCCAAATAAGAATATAGCATATCTTGATAAATTTGTCAAGTTTTATTAATAAAATAAATTAGATATTCTAACTGATTTTCTCTATCTCCTTGTCCTTTAATATAGATGCGGAAATAATTTTTGGTAGCATCACCCTGATTTTTATCCCCTTTTGTAAGTATTTTATCTCTTCTACCTTCCCTTGGCGGTAAAATAGATCTATAAGATCCATACGGGCATGCGGAATAAGCAGCTCCAAATATGCCATACGGGACTCAAAAGTTGCTTCGATCTTTTCCAGTAATTTGTCCAGGTTCTGCCTTAAGCTTGCGGATATGGCCACGGGATTTATAAAATCCTCGCCCTGTTTTGCCAACCACGACTGATCGGTTAACAGGTCGATCTTATTCAAAACAGTGATCATAGGCTTTGATTCCACTCCCAGTTCTTTTAGTACTTCGAATACGGAAGAGTTAAATTTGTGCGCTAAAGGGTTACTCACATCTAAAACATTTATCAAAAGGTCGGCCTCCACAACTTCTTCCAGGGTGGCTTTAAATGCCTCAATTAAATGGTGGGGAAGGTCATGCAAAAAACCAACCGTGTCTAAAATGACGATGTTTTCCCCGTTGGGCAGCTTGAGATTCTTAGACAAGGGGTCCAGCGTTGTGAACAAGCTATCGGCTACCACCTGCCCCGCGTTAGTAAGGGCATTGAGAAGCGTAGATTTACCCGCATTGGTATAACCCACCAGGGCCACTATAGGCGTGGCAATTCCTTTTCTCCTCTTCCTCATGGTTGCGCGATGCAAGGAGACCTGTTTTAAATTTTCTTTGAGGTTATCGATCCTCTTGCGGATCCTGCGGCGGTCAACCTCGAGTTTTTGCTCTCCGGGGCCGCGTGTCCCGATACCTCCGCCAAGCCGGGATAAAATTATGCCCTTTCCCACTAAACGCGGGAAAAGATACTGTAACTGCGCCAACTCTACCTGCATCTTTCCCTCCGGGGTCTTGGCGTGCCGGGCAAAGATATCCAGTATAAGCTGGGTGCGGTCGATGGTCTTTTTCCCTATGACTTCTTCCAGGTTGCGCTGCTGCGTGCCGGAGAGGTCATGGCTAAAGATGACCGTATCCACTCCCAGCTCCTGGCAGGCCAGGGCCAGCTCTTCGGCTTTCCCTTTACCTATAAAAAGATTGGGCGTGGGCCGGTCGCGCAGGCAGGTTATATTATCCACTGCCTCCGCTCCGCAGGTAGCAGTAAGCTCCTCCAACTCCAGGGCCATATCTTCCAGCTTCCATCCTTCTTTTTCCGAATCTACCTCTATAGTAACCAACAGCGCGCGTTCCATAATTTTATTTTTTCTCCCCGTTCTTCTCGGCGATAAGCGCAAGATTATCCATGTGATAGAGCTTGTCCTGGTATTTAAGCCCTTTGATTATGGTAAAATTATTATCAGACATCAGCCTTTCCAAACTTTCCTCGGAAAAAATAAACAAATGTTCAGGGGCATCATATTCCACGGTTAAGGGTATTTCCAGTATCAGCCTGCCTCCCGGCTTGAGAAACTTAAAAACCTTCTTTATCAGGATGCGCGGGTCCCTGAGGTGTTCTAAGACATGAGTTGTAATGACCAGGTCAAAACTTCCATCCGGAAATTCGACATCTTCAATATATTTATTAATTACCTCGATACCTTGGGCCTTGCACTGGAGGCAATAATCTCTATTTGGCTCAACGCCCAAAACTTCCCAATTGCGCTGTTTAAAAATTTCTAATTGCCGGCCTTCCCCGCAACCAATTTCTAAGACCTTTTTGGCAGCCTGAGCCGAATTTACAAGATCACTGAACCCGAGATTTCGGTAAGTAATAATCTTCCAATCCTGCCAGGCCTTCCAGTCTTGTTTATGCTCTACCCGAAAATTGCTTAAATGGCCCTTTTGAACATAAGAACGGTACATCCGCCGCGAGGGACGGTTACCGATAAAAACCAGATCACACGCTGCGCACTTTAAATAGTAATACGGCCAGCCTTTAAAAAGCAATGAGATATCCCTGTCAGAACCGCATATAAGGCATTTATTTTTTTTACCTAAACCCGCAAAAAAAATCTTCACATTAATAATGATCTTTTTTAATAAATGTTTGATCATATGGCGGAATTAACGCTTAAGGCCTTCTTAATTTCGCGGGCAGCAGATTCCGGCTTCTCGCCCTGCCCAATTTTAATCCAGTAGATCCGCTTGTCTTTCCTGAACCACGTCAGCTGGCGTTTGGCATACCAGCGGGTATTACGCTTGATCAATTCTTTGGCCTGCCCCAAATCATACATACCTTCCAGATAATCCTTTATCTCCCGGATACCGATAGCAAACCTAGAGGTCTTACTCAATTTAAGTTTAAGCAATCTTCTTACCTCTTTTACTAATCCCTGCCTGAACATCTTATCTACGCGCTTATTTATCCTGTCATAAAGCCTATCCCGCGGCATATCCAGGCAAAAAATATTCACATTATACTCGTTAGCCAGGCCCCTTCGCTCTGCCTGAAGCTCAGAGATCGGCCTACCCATAGTCTCAAAAACTTCCAAGGCGCGCACGATACGCTTGGTGTCGTGGGGATGGATCTTGCTTGCCGCCTGCGGGTCTACCTTACGCAGCCGTTTAAATAAATACGCGCTGCCGCGGGCCTTTGCTTCTTGGTAGAGCCTCTGGCGGATACTTTTATTCCCTGATTTTGCCTCAAATATGCCATCAACCAGCATTGAAACATACAACCCTGTGCCTCCGGAAAAAATAGGGGTCTTGCCTCTTTTTAAGATATCCTTTACGCTAAGCAAAGCGGCCTTGCGGTATTTTGAAACATTGTATTCTTCTCGAGGTTCAACCGCGCCGATAAGATGATGGGATACCCGTTTCCTTAGGGCAGGCGAAGGCTTTGAGGTAAGGATGTCCATGCCTTTATAAACCTGCATGGAATCACAAGAGATGATCTCTCCGTTAATTTTTTTGGCCAGGCAGGCGGCAACTTGAGTTTTGCCTACAGCCGTCGGCCCGACTA
>JAPLLV010000046.1 GCA_026387405.1 Candidatus Omnitrophota bacterium | reverse complement strand
CAGCCTCCCGTTTAACGGGACTGTTGCTTTGCGCCCCAAGATTACTCTTGGTTTGCCTTTTCAGTAGGAATTACTTCCAAATTGTCAATTGTGCAAGTTACAATATAAGTATAGCACAACCTGAACAAATATCAAGGTTACTCGGTAGTGGATATCGAAGAAATGGAAAAACTGCCTTCCAGCGACTTGCTATTAGTCTTAGAACTTAACTGGAACTTCCTCACCCTAAGCAGCGATAAGGAATTTTCCAGATTATAAATGAACTTGAAATAACCTTCGATATCCCCTTCCGCCCTTAAGTCCACGGCTATCTCTTTATACAAACCGCCCCCCTTGGAAACATCCTGAGGCCGGATGTCGACTATGCGCACGCCCGCGTCTTGAGCCATCTTTTCCAACTCAGAAAGCGTTGCCACAAAAACATCCCCTTGCGGCATAGATAAATCCGGATGCGCCGCCACTCTATTATATCTGTTCTGGATGCTTTCCTTTTGACTGAGCAGCCGCAGGCATTTTTTAAGTTTTTGCCTGGTAAGGGCGATCTCGCGGTTCAGAGTGATATTTTTCTGCCAGAAACTCCCGTTAAAAAAATTAATAGCGACACAAAATACCACCACTGCCACGGTAAGGTAAAAGAAAGTTCTTTCTCTTTTAGACAGTATTTTTAGCATACGATTTCAAAGTCGATCACTTCTCCGGTAATGGTAGCTTTCTTGGTGGCGTATCTTACCTTAATATTGTAACGCCTGAACGCCGGGGCCTTCTCAAGACGCCCTACAAAATTAAACACGCTGGCCAGGGCCGGTGCCTGCCCGTGGATGGTAATTGCGCCGTTATCCTCATAGGCAAAGCTTACCAGCGATATGTCCGCGGGTATATTATTATATAACTCGTAAAGCACGTCAAGACAGGAAGCCTCGCTTTTAGAATAACGCTCGATAACCTGAAACCTCTTCTCGATTTCTTCAAGCGGCCTGGCCTCTTTGGAAACCTTATTCAGCTGCAGCTTCAACTTTTTTAAATACTGCGTCTTATTTTCCAGGCTGCGCGACATGCCGAAGATAAACACGGCTGCTATAACTATAAAAGATAAGTAAATCTGCAAACGTTCCCTATGTTTAAACTTTAATCTGGCCGCCTGCTTTATTTGCGTGGGCAGGATATTCAGGCTGTCCGCCACAGGAGCCAACGATAATCCGATCAAGGTAGCCAGGGAAACTCCGGAAGAGCCTAAAACCCTTTCTGAGCCTTCGAGGAAATCTATCTTTTCCGTATACAAAAACTCTTCCGCTTCCAATTTTAATTTTACCCTAAGGTTATCTGCCAGCTCCTGAAAACGTCCTTTCTTAACGCCCAGGATGAGCGCTTTCCCGGGCAGCGGCTTGGCCACCTCTTTAAGATAAAGATCATTGGTCTTAGCTATCTCATCAATAAGCGCAACCGTCCAATCCGGCTGCGCGCTATTGACCTTAAAAGAACGGCTGAAAAACAATCTCTGCCCTTCCACGATCGCTACTTCCGCCTGATTCCCGTCGATATCAATGAGCATGGCCGGGCCCGTATCCTTAGGCTCCAGGTAATAATATATCTGGGAAAGACCCACGGAGCTTAATACTGCCAAAGACAAAGAAACCTTTATCTCTTTAAATATTTTTATATAACGCTCAACGGCATTCTTATGCGCGATCACCAGATTTACTTCTGAATAACCCTGGCTATCCGTGCCGATAATCTGAAAACCGCTGGTCAATTCATTGGCCGGATAAGGAAGGAAACGCACCGTCTGCAGGGTTACCATCTGCTCTACCTCTATGGGATTAGTGGCAGGGACCTTGAGATAGCGGGAAGTGACCTGGTTCCTCGGCAAGGAAACAATAACCGGCTCCCCGTTATATTGCATTCTCTTAAAAATCCCGGACAACTCCCTGGATAATCCGGCATCTTCTATATCCCGGGGCAAAGGCTCAACCTCGATCGCGGCGATCTGGCGCCTGGAGCCCGCAAGTAAAAGGCATTTTAATACCTTTATGTGGCTGTCGGTGGCCTGAAAGACAAAAATCGCCTTTTTGGATTTAGGTTTGGGTTGTTTAATTTTCATGCCAATAGACTACTTTTTTTCCTTGCCGATCGTACACTGCAGTGATATCCCTGCTCACATTTCTGCAGGTTCCGGAAGCCTGAATACGAAAATAGTTTGAATCGAGAAAACTAAACGCAGGATTAAAACTCACCAACAAATCCTGATTCTTTAGATTCTTTATGTCGTCCGAATTGTTAAATGGCTTCAGGTTAGAAATACTGTTCAGGTTTGTTGTTCTTAATAAGATTATCTCATCAGCAAGCGCTATAGCCCCTGCCTTGTCTTTATTAGTGGCCAATGATTCCAGAAAGATACTTAATACAGGCTCAGAGACGGTATTAATATTGAGCTTGCCGTCTCCCCAAACGGTAATTTTATCCTGAATACAGGCGAAAAGATTGCGCGCCTTCGCACGGTAAACGTTAGAATGTGGATCAACGTTATCGCGGAAAAAACATTCTAAAACTACCAGTAGCTCCTCCGGGTTGGCAAACGGAGCCCCCTTAAAACCTTTACCCTCATCTCCTGTCAAACTGACACTATCTCCACGCCATAGCAAGATATAATTAGCCAACTTTCCCAGTTGATCATCAGTATCAACGTAACAACTATTGCAGAGTTGCTTAAGTAACGACCAATTGGCCAGCTGAATATTAATCCTGGACTCTTCATCCCTTACGCCAAAAACGGTCTTGGGTACATCATTATCCACGTAATTCACTGAAACAAATTCATCTTCGTTTGCGCCAAAGGTAATCTTTTTAAAAACATCCTCATTATTAGCCCATGGATTGTAAACCTTATTATTATTGCTGTCAATCACGCTGATAGCCCGATTTATCCCCGCCTTTGCCAGGAATGCCGCATTCACCGCATCCCGCTGGTATTGGGTCAGTTTCAAGGCCATGGACACGCGATGCCCCACGCTTACGGCAAGCATCGTAAGTATCAATAGGACCCACAAGCTGACCATTAATACAGAAGCTCTTCTTTTTCTAAGTAGCGACATTATTAACCGCCCAAAGGCAAAAATATTGTCCGTTCAAAATCTTCGACCGCTTTGTTTTTAAGGCGTAATTTTATGTTCACTGCCACAGGCAATACCTTTACTTCTTCTGTCGGAGGGTTATCTTGCGCCATCCAGGTATTCGTCTTGGTCCATTCGAGGGTATTCTTATTCTTTGTTTGGTCTATATAGGCATAGTTAATGACCAAAGAATCTATGCTGCCGGGCAATTCCTGGGCCTGTATCTCCGGCCCATTTATTATCATATCCTTATTCCTGTTCCTGTAGCAGGTACGCAGAAGTTTCCCATCCTTCAGCTCATACGAAATAAAGGCGTAATCCTGTACCGCCTTGCCGTCATAAAAACGTTCGACAATAGAATAGAAACTCATCCCTTCCTTAGAACCAACAAAACCCCCCGTATTATTCGCGGAATAGATAAAGGCATTGCGCAGGTCAAGGTCCATGCGGTTGAAGATAAACCTGGCGGCCTGGTAGGTATCGATATTCTCCTGTATATTTTTGTAGCCGAATATCCCGGTGCGAAACGCCGAATAAATGCTTACCATCACCACGGCGAATATCGCGGAGGCGATCAATAATTCCACTAAACTAAACCCCGTTACACCCCGCCCTAAAGGGCGGGACTTTTCTGTTGGTAAAAATTTAATTTGACATTCCTCCCCAATCTGAAGGCCGGAGTTCTCCGGGTGTAACGGGGTAAAGGCCTTTGTTTTCTTCATCGTAAGAAAGTAACGAACTGCAGCGCCTCTTTCCTGTCCTTTCTGGCCCAACTGATCCCCAGGTTCAACTTATAAAGCGTCAAAACCTGGTCCCCAAGCTTTAAACCCTGCTCTTCAATAGTATAATTCCATTTCAGTTTATTCTGCTCGCCGCTTTCCTGCGCAGGGTCGTAAGCTTCAGAGGGCTTTCTCTGGCTCTCTTTAAACTCAAGCTCCTGCAGCTTATCGCATGCCAGAAATAAAGCCCTGACATAATCCGAGGAAACCCCCGTTACCCGCGAAGAATAGGTCAAGGCCTGCATCACCGTGATAATACCAGAAGATAATATGCCCACGGAAATTATGACTTCCAGTAAAGTCAACCCGCGTTTCCGATTCCTAGCCCCGTCATTGCGAACCTCCGAAGGAGGTGAAGCAATCTCAAAAACGTGATTGCCTGCCTGCCGGACAGGTAGGCTTCGCTCCGCTCGCAATGACGAAAACTGTTTTCCGATATCCTTAGGGCTGGATTTTAACACTGCCTAAGACCCCCCTGGTAGTTAAATTGACTACCTCGCCTGAACCCTGCTTCAATGTCACGGTTGCCTCGTCTATGGAACCGTCGGGATAAAAAACGATCTGGTTCGTTTGTGTATCGCTGCTTATGCTCAGGCCATTGGTTATATTGAAAGTTTTTATAGGCGTAGTCTTATCAGGGTTATCGGGATCCTTCTCTATGGCCCGGCAAATGTTACCCCGGCTATCAATATTCAAATAAATAGGCCTTCTCTCAACAATGGCGCGCTGGGATAAAGAATTCATCAATGACTGCAATTCGTGGCTGGAGCTATCAAGTTGAAAACGGTTAAATAACTTGCGAAACCCGCTGAAAGCAATCCCGGAAAAAATTCCTATAATAACTATAACAAAGAGGAGCTCCAAAAAAGTTATAGCGCTGACCGTCCGACGATTATTTCGCCTGGTCATTGCAGATATCGTCATCGGTCTTGGTTTCGTCAGGCCCCTTGGAACAAAGCTGATAGTCTGTCCCTCCCGAAGGCGGCGTGTAAACATAAGGCCTGCCCCACGGGTCAATGGGTTTTTTCTTTAGATACGGGCCTTTCGAAGTATCGGGATTCGATCCTTTTTGCATTAACTCATCCAGGGACGTGGGATAATGGCCCATATCCATTTCAAACATATCCAGGGCCAGGGCAATATTGGCGTTCACATCCGCGCGCGCCGCAGCAACCCTGGCCTGTTCAGAGCGGCCTACCAGGCGCGGCATGACCATTGCCGCCAGCACTCCTATAATGATAACGACGAGCATCAGCTCAACCAACGTAAAAGCCTTATTCTTCATTTTTCCTCCTTGTCCACAAGGACAACACCCGCGCAACACCTACCTGCGCGGGGTGTCTTGATTAGCGTGCCATAATATTTATCTGGAATATCGGCAAAAGCATTGACAATACGATAAAACCAACGATTAAGCCCATGACCAATATTATCACCGGTTCCAGGAGGCGCGTCAGGCTCTTTAAGGTGCGGTCGGTCTCGCGCTCGTAATCCTGGGCCACGCGCATGAGAGACGCATCCAGAGAACCGGTCTCTTCCCCTATGGCCACGATATTAACCACAAATTCCGGGAAGATCTTCGACTCGCGAAAACCGGAAGATAAACTCTGGCCGCTATTTATTTTTTCCTTGAATTTAGCAAACTCCTCCCTTATAACCTGATTCTCCACCACGGAAACGGCGATCTCAAGCGCCGGGGTAATCGGTATCCCGCTTGAAAGTAAAAGCGACAAAGTGCGGCAGGCTCGCGCGATCTCAGTCTTCAAAACAATCTGCCCGAAGACCGCCATCTTGAGCTTAAACCTGTCCAGGGAAAACCTGCCTTTGGCGGACTTATACAAACGCCGCAGCGAAAATATGACCGCTCCGATACAGGCGACAAACAACCACCAGTAATTGCGTAAAATTTCCGAGGCCGAGATCAATATCCTCGTCGGTAAAGGCAGGACCTGGCCCATGTCTTCAAACATCAATACCAACCTCGGTATCACGAATACCAGTAATACCACGACCGTCAGGGCGCTTACCATAAAGATAAAGAACGGATAAGTCATTCCCGCGCGCAACGTATCCTTGAATTCTTCATCCGCCTCCAGAAAATCCGCCAGCCGTTTCAGGGTAGTGTTAAGGCCGCCGCTTGCCTCTCCGACACGCACCATCGCGCAGTAAAATCCCGGGAATAAAGCGGGGAAAACAGCCAGGCTGTCGGATAAAGATTTACCGTCCTTGATCCTGCCGGAAATGTCGGCCAGGATCACGCTGAGGCGCTTATTCGAAGTCTGATTGGAGATGATATTCAGGGCGTTTAAAATGTTTACCCCGGATTCTATAAGGCTGGAAAGCTGGCGGGTAAATTGAAAAATCTCTTTCCGGGAAACCCTTTTGAGGCTGAATAATCCTTCGTTTGTTTGAGAGACAGCTTCGTAACTGACCGAAATGGGAAAATACCCCATCTTGGCGAGTTTGTTTATGGCGTCCTGCTCTGATTCTGCCTCAATATTGCCCTGCGCGGTGGTCTGCGGAAGGGTCTTGGCAATATAAGAATACCTCGGCATTTTTATTCTTCAGGCAGTTCTTCCTGCTGTGTAACGCGGACGATCTCTGTGAGCGTAGTAATTCCCGCCTTGGCCTTTTCCAGGCCGTTCTGGCGCAAGGTGCGCATGCCCTGCGTTATGGCTTTCTGCTTTATCTGCTGGCTGGAGGCATGAGACAGGATCAGCTCCCGGATAGGCTCGGTAACTAAAAGCAACTCATGTATCCCGGTCCTTCCATGATAGCCGGTGAAACGGCATGCTTCACAACCCCTGCCTTCATAAAAATCTACCCCCTTGAGCCCGTTCCCTACCTCTCCTCCTATCTGGCTCAAAAGTTCCTGCTTGGCCTTTACCGGGACCTTACATTTTGGACAGACCATACGTACCAGTCTCTGGGCCATCAGGCATTCAAGAGAAGACGAGACCAAAAAGGGCTCTACTCCCATATCGAGAAGCCGCGTTACCGCGCCGGCGGCGTCATTGGTGTGCAGCGTGGAAAAAACTAAGTGGCCGGTCAAGGCCGCGCGGATGGCTATTTCCGCTGTCTCATAATCACGCACCTCTCCCACCATCATCACGTCCGGGTCATGCCTGAGCATATGCCTTAAGGCCGCGGCAAAGGTAAATCCTATCTGCGGGATAACCTGCACCTGATTGACCCCTCTAAGCTGGTATTCCACCGGGTCCTCGATAGTAATGATCTTGATGGCGCTTGAGTTTATTCTGGCCAGGGCCGCGTATAGAGTGGTAGATTTTCCCGAACCGGTAGGACCGGTGACAAAAATAATCCCGTGCGGTCTCTTGATCACGGATTCGATGATCTTTAAGTCCTCGGATAAAAGCCCCAGCTTTTCCAATTCAAGGAAAAACCGGGTGCTCAAGATCCTGATATGCACCGCTTCACCGAAGGCGGTGGGCATTATCGAAACGCGCAGGTCCAGTTCCTCGTCGTTGACTTTTATCTTGAACCTGCCGTCCTGGGGCAGGCGGCGCTCGGCGATATTGAGGCTGGACATGATCTTAATGCGCGAGACGATCGCCGGATGGAAATATTTAATGGTCTCGGGGGTGTTTACGTCGTAAAGTATGCCGTCGATCCTAAAACGTGTGCGCAGCTCATTCTGGAACGGCTCAAGGTGGATGTCGCTTGCCCGGTCTTTGATCGCCTCGGATAATATCTGGTTGACGAACTTTACGATCGAGGCGTCCTCGGCCATTGCCTCCAGGTCCTCTGCCTGGCCTGCCTGCGTCATCATCCTTTCGGCCGGAGCCTTCTGGGCGATCATCTTCTCCAAGGTTTCAGCTCCCACGCCATAATAGCGCCGGATCATTTCCAGAACCTCCGCCTCACTCGCCAATACACCCTTTACTTCAAATCCCAGGATCAATTTCAAGTCATCCAATATGCGCACGTCCAGAGGGTTGGCCATGGCAATAGTCAGATAATTATCCTTGAATTCAAGCGGAATAATCTTATAGTGACTGGCAAATTTAGCAGGGACCTTGTTTATAATTAACGGATCAATATCCCTGTCTTTTAATTTAACATACGATATGTTTAACTGGCGGGAAAGTACGGTTAAAGCCTTTTCTTCGGAGACCAGGCCCAGGCGTACGAGAATGGTACAGATGAGCTCCCCGGACTTCTTCTGCTCGCGCAGGGCCGCATCCAGCTGTTCGGCGGTAATCATCCCTTCATCAACCAGCATTTCCCCGATAAGAATATTGTCCCTTGTGGGCATGTTTCTCCTTTTAAAACTAGATTATATCCTATTGTCCGCTAAAAGTAAAGCTGTAAAAAAAATTGTGCTCTAGCAAGTTTAAAATGTCCTATTTCTAGCAATATTAAAATGTCCTATTTACTGTAAAAAAAATGCGATAACTTATTACAAACTTGTTATCGCAACCCCTCTACTAAGTTCTTTATTTCCAATAGCCTATTCTTGCCTAACCTGTCCCCTTAGGACGCGCCCCCAGTAAGTCAAAGAGTCGGTTCTAACTTAAAGACCCCTTGACTAATGGGGGTCATTACACTTTTGCGCGATTAGTCCCGAAAGATAAACTTCTCTTCCGGGACGTTGCCGGAAGTTGGGCCGGAGTAAAGCAGACGGATAAGTTACCCTTTTATCCCTGTTCCCAATAAATCGTAAGGGACTGTAGAAAAAACTATTCCAGGGGGAGGAGTTCTTATTATATTAAAAGTGGAAACTTGCGTATCTTCCACAACATTATAAAAAAGGTTAAGAGGAGGATTGGTAACAATATAACAAAAATAACCAGGAACATTTGTAAATAAGTTTGTATAACCAAAATAATTTCCAGAAGGATTAACATTTTGGCAATACCAAGTAGGATGTAAATTTAACCAGGGGTAATCTATAGAATTAGAATAAATCGTTTGTAAAGTTTGGTTATATACCCTATCACTTATAGAATCAGGCAATAATTCATAAGGAGAATAAACATGATAGCCATTTATTTCTATGTGATGAGTTATAGTAACTACCCCATTTATTAAAGAATAAGAAAAATAAACAATACCTTTAACCATAATCCCTTCTAACCCAACAGGAATATTAACGTTAAAATGAATTTGTACAGGACCCCCAAAGTCATCCCAGGGAGGATTAACCCCTCTTAAATATCCTCCATTATTATGAATAAATCCTCTATCTTGGTCTCCTGGGTCAGCGTTTAAAATCTCCTTTTCAACCTGATAATCGTTAAAAAGAATCCAATCAGCAGGTATTGTAATTGGGCGTGGCATCCAAGCCCATTCACAATAATATCTGCCTGGGGATTTATCTAAAATATCTCCATAAATACTGATATTAAAATTATTTAACCACTTATAAATATCATAAGAAGTTCTTGTAAATGAAAAGGTTAAAATCTTGGTTTCTCCTGATGACAAAGTAAAGTTCTGCGATAAAGTCATTCCATTGAATGCTGCTTTTATGGTATGAGAACCTTGCCCTAAACTAATTGGTTTGTTGAGGGTTGCAGAACTACTAGCTCCATACCCTATAAGAGTGGAACCATCGTA
>JAPLLV010000028.1 GCA_026387405.1 Candidatus Omnitrophota bacterium | reverse complement strand
GATGGAGAAATTGTTATGGGGCCACATAAACCACTTATGGAAGATTTGGATAAGTTACCTTTACCGGCATATGATTTGTTTCCCATGGATAAATATGTAGGCCACACTTATTGGAAGCCATTTGTCGACATGGTCACCTCAAGAGGTTGTCCTTCGGCTTGTACATTTTGTTATGAATGGGATCAATTCGATCCACGCTCTCCCTCAGATTTCTTAAAATGGCGCGCTAAATCTCCGGAAAGGGTGATGGAAGAGTTGAATCTCCTGCATAAAAAATACGGGGTTAAGGTTGTGGTGATCCAGGATGATAATTTTAATGTAGACCCTAAGAGGGTGCAGAAATTCTGCGAACTCAAAAAAGCAGCCAATAATCCCATTAAATGGGTTTCTTTAGGCCGGGCAGTGGATTGGGTTAATTGCGAATCAATCCTGCCCTTCATGAAAGAAAACGGTTTGTTTATGGGTGTTTTCGGCATTGAGGTTACCACGCAGTCAGAGCTTAAGAGAATCGCCAAAGGCATTACTATTGATCAGATTAAAAAAACTATAGAGATGTTTCGTAAAAACGATATCGCTATTGTCGCGGATATTATGATGGGTTTCGACTATGACACTGAAGAGATTATTAAGCAGCGTTTTGAATTTACTGATCAGGTGGATCCGGATGTTCTGTGGGTGGGCTATGTTACCCCTGCCCCGAATTCGCCGATGTGGAGGATCGCCTTAAAGAAAAACTGGATCGACCCTAAAAGAGTAGATTTTAGCACCTGGGACTTTTTACATCCGGTCATTCCTACGGATCACCTTTCCACGGAAGATCTGGGTAGATTGGGTTCATGGTGCATGCGTGAATTTTTCTCCAAGCCCGGCAGGATAAACCGTATTATGGAGAGTAATTTTGATCCGCTGGCCAAGCTTTGTTTCAAAGATGTTATGGATGGTCTTAACAAATGGGAAGCAGCCGCGATCAAGGGTGAGGTGCAGATATAACAAAAAACTCTTTTAGGGAGGTTGTTATGGATACCAAGGCAATTATAAAAGATACGCTGGTGAAGCTATTAAAGGTCAAGCCGGATGAGCTTAAAGACGACCTGGCGCTGGAGGCAAGTATCGGCGTGGATTCCACGGAGATGGTGGAAACCGTGATCGGGTTGAACAAGGCCTTTGGCATTTCTTTAAACGCGAAAGATATTACCAAATTCTCAACCATCAACGATATCACGAAAGTAATCCAGTCCAAAATTAGCGTATAGCGTGGAGCGTTTAGTGTATAGAGAATCTTTAAAATCAGTAGGGTTTTCTATCCGCTATCCGCTATCCGCTATCCGCTATATGGCTAAATGACTATAATTGACCTTAGTTTGCCTATTGATGAAAAGGCCTTTGAGGTGCATAAGGTCCAGATCGAACGCGTTTCCCATCAGGAAGGCGTGGATAAATTTAACCGCGTGATCATGGGCAGAACGCTTTCCGGCAGGCTGCAATATTTGTTGGGTAAGCGCATCCTGAAGAAAGAAGAGCTGCCTGACGAAGAATTCTTATCGCTTGAAGTCGTGCATTCTCCGGTGCATATCGGCACTCACCTTGATTATTCCTTCCACTATGGCTCAAAGTCAGAAGGCCGGGCCTCTAAAACAGCAGAAGAGATCCCTTTAGAATATTGTTACTCCGATGGGGTGCGTTTGGATCTGACCCACAAAAAACCGGCCGAGCTTATCACTGCGCAAGACTTACAGGGCGCGTTGCAAAAGATTAAATATACCTTGAAACCGCTGGATATCGTTCTGCTTTATACCGGAGCGGATAAGTTTTATGGCAGCGCGCAATATTTCTCCGAATACCCCGGGGTGGATATTTCGGCCATCGATCTTCTTTTAGATAACGGGATCAAGATTTTCGGCGTAGACACCATGGGTATTGACCGGCCTTATAAATTCATGCTCAAGGAATTCCTGGAGCAGAAAAAACCCCTTTATCCGGCGCACTTTTACGGCCGTAAAAGGGAATTTATCCATATCGAGCGCCTGGCCAATCTGAATAAGCTCCCCGATTTTGGCTTTAAAATTTGCTGTTTTCCGGTTAAAATAAAAAACACGGGCGCGGCCTGGGCCAGGGTGGTGGCGATGAAAAATGATCAGATCTCTAGTTAAAGATTTAGAAGCGATGATGGAATTTCCCCGCGAAGGGGTTTTTAGCAAGGTCCTGCTAAAGTCAGATACCGTAAATTATACCCTGATGTGCCTGGCTAAGGGCAGCGATATCTCTGAGCATACATCTACGCGAGAGGCAGCAGTGACGGTATTAAAAGGCAAGGGCACGTTTATTTTAAACGGCAAGAAAATCAAGATGAAACCGGGCGTATTTATTTTTATGCCCAAAAATGCGCCGCATTCCTTAAGCGCAAGCGAAGACCTGGCAATATTGTTAAGTTTATCAGGGAGGTGAACAAATGGGGCATACGTGTAATTCGATTATTATTAACGCGCCGTATGATTTGATTTTCGATGTCTCCAACGAAATACCGCGTTGGACCGAATTATTCGGGGGGGAGTACCAGAAAGCGGAGGTGGTTAAAAAAGAAGGCAATAAGATTACCTTTCGCCTTACCGATGATGAGGGCAAATCCTGGGTTTCCTGGAGGTTACTTTTTAAGGATAACAACTTCGCCTATGCCGAGCGCCACGAACCGAAGTTCCCTTTTAAATACATGAAGATCATCTGGTTGTATATACCTAAACCCGAAGGCGCGGCTTTGGCTAAAGGATGCCAAACCACGGACTTCTGTCCTGTGGAGTTAGTCTGGATCCAGCATTTTGAAATGGATGAGAAGGCTAAATTTAATGACTTGGAGGTGGAGGGGTTTATCAATAAACACTCTAAAGAAAACCTGAAGATTTTCAAAGGGGTAATAGAAAAAGAAGTAAGAGGAGGTGCGGTATGAGCAAGAAAATTATTCTTATGTGGGTAGCGGCGGCAGTCATTGTAATTTCTGCCGTGGCATATCTCGCGTACGCAGGTTCCAGGGTGAATGTTTCCCGCCAGACGCCTAAACCAAGTTTGAAATTTTCGATAGTTAGCTGCGACAAAGAGTTGAGTAAAATCCCCCCCCGCGCTTATCCGCCGCAGGAAATCCTAAAAATATCACGGCCGAAGAATAATCTGCTGGTCGAGGCTTATGTAAAGGCCTCCTGCACAGGAATGGAGATATCCGGCGACTATGAGATAAGAGGCGATGATTTTTTAATCGTAAAATATAAAAATAAGGGCGGAAACATATTTTCAAATTGCAGGTGCACGAACAGGATGATTTTTGAGATAAAAGATTTGCCGCAGAAGGACTATAAGGTTATCTTGGAGCGGCAAAAATAAGGAGGCGGGAATGACGGATTTAAAAGGGAGGGCTGCGATCGTTACCGGCGCAAGCCGCGGGATTGGCAAGGCCTTGGCCTCTACTGCCGCAAGTTTGGGGATTAATGTAGCGATTGCCGCACGGCAAGAAGGCCCTTTAAAAGAAACAGCCGACGAGATAGCTAAAAAATATAAGGTGCAGGTTTTGGCAGTGCCTTGCGACGTAACTAAGCTGGAGGACCTGGAGAATCTGGTTAACAGCGCAAAAGCAAAATTCGGCGCAATCGATATCTTGATCAATAATGCGGGGGTTTCCAGCCAGTATCCGTTTGAAAAGCAGCCGATCGAAGATTTTGAGCGCCTTGCGCATACGAATTACCTGGGATATGTGCGCTTAATACGCCTGGTGATAAACGACATGATCGCGAGGAAATCCGGGGCTATAATCAACATGGTTTCAGGCTCTACGCTTTGCGATCCCCTGCCGAGGAATTTCATCGTATACAGTTCCCTTAAAGTAGGGCTGCGCGCGTTCTCAAAAGGGTTATTTTGGGAATTGCGCGATCACGGCATCAAGGTAACGTCCTTACTCCCCGGAGTAACGGATACGGACTTAACCGGTAAGCTGCAGGAGATCACTACGGATGCCTCCCGGCTGATGAGTACCAAGGCGATCGAGGATGCCCTGAAGTTTGCCTTGACCGTTCCGGCGAATGTCTGTCCGCTTGAAATCGCAGTGATTAACCAGCAGACTCCCTGGACGGCTCCTGTAATCCCGTATAAGCAGGCGCATCCGGAGAAGTAGTAATAAAATAACAAGGAGAAAAACAATGAAGAAGATCGTGTTTAGCATAACAGGGGTCTTGATGTTAGCCGCGATTTGTTTTGCCCAGGATAAAGGACTCTTGCTCGATGATTTTGAAGGAGCGCTTTCCGGAGGCCCTGATGGCACTGTTGATTTTGGGGCAGGAAACGGTTCTTCGTTAGAAGTAACGGCCGCGGCTGATATAGTGCATTCCGGCAAGCAGTCGCTCAAGGCAAATTTTGACGCGGTAACGGGGGGCTATATGTATATAGCCAAGGGTTTTGGCCTGGATGCTAAAAATTCCGCCTGGTTAGTAAAACCGCAGGATATTGACTGGAAAAAATATAACGCCATATCCTTTTATATGTTTGGCGCCGACACTAAGACCAAGGTCGCGATTGATATCAAGGATAACGGCAATGAAATGTGGCGTTTTATGGTTACCGATGATTTCAAGGGATGGAAAAAAACGGTCATCCCTTTCAAGGATTTCTTCGTCCGCGGCGACTGGCAGCCGGATAATGCAGATAAAAACGCGGTGCTTGATCTCCCCATAAAGAGTTACCAGCTTGAGCCCCTGCCCCCGGCAAAAGGGACGCTTTATTTTGATCAGGTGGAACTAGAGCAATTATAAACAAGTCATGGACAAAAGGGATACCAAGAATCTAAAAAAACGCTATCTCTCCTGGCTTTATAAAACTACCAAAGAGGCCCTGGATAAGATCGAGCGCAAGTTCACCCAATTAGATATCGACAGATTTCTGCTCAAAGAGCTTAAGAAAGAGGATAAGGCCAAAAAGGCCCTGAAGCTTATCGCGGAATTCCAGGCCTATATCCTGAATAAAGAGATCGAGGCCTTAGGCTCAAAGTATGAAGGCAAGGATATAAAAAGTGAATGCTATTTTCTGGAAATAAAATTAAAGGTCATCGAGAAGGCGATAATAAAAGAAATAGGCCATGCCGGATTAGATAAAATAAAGGATGCCTACGAAGAGGAAATGGCCAGGCGCATCCTGGAAGAAAAGGCCGCTAAAACTTAAAAATACCCGATCGCCCAAGATGAAAATAATCGACAGCCACAGCCACTGGTTACCGCAAGAGTTAATTACTAATGCCCACTTTTTCCATAAGGGCTGGGGTGATATAGAGGCCCAGGTCAGGATGATGGCTGATGCCGGCATCGATAGGGCCGTGCTTAGTTATCCCACTTCCGACGCGCACCTGAAATTGGGCGGGCAAAGGGAAGTGGCCAGGATCTATAATGATAATGTCTCTAATATCCTTAAGCGTTATCCGGATAAATTCATCGGGGCGGCAATTTTACCGGCGGGTGATTCGCAAGCCATGCTTTCCGAATTAAAGCGCTCAACCGAGGAACTGGGTTTTCAGGCTATTTCGCTGGCTACCAGCTACGATGGCGTATATCTTGACGATAAGGCATTCCTGCCTGTATATAGCAAAGCGCTGGAGAAGAACATCCCTATATTCGTGCATTCCCAGATCGTCAACCCTATCGGATATGAACGGGTCAAGGACCCGCTTTTGACCCCGGTGATCGAATATGTCTTTGATACCACTATCTGTATAGGTAAATTATTAATGTCAGGGGTGCTGGAGGAATTTTCTAAACTAAAATTTATCTTCGCCCATTTTGGCGGGGCAATTCCCTTTTTGCAGCATCGTTTTGACGCTACCTATGAGATGTTGCGCTCGATAAATTTTGTCAAAGACTTAAAAAGCAGCCCCTCGGATTATCTAAAGCGCATTTATGTGGATACCAGCGGTGATAAAACCAAGGCAAACCTGGAATCGGCGCTGGAGTTGTTTGGGCCGGGGCATATCTTATGGGGTAGCGACTGGCCGGCGAAGAAAGACATCGCGGGTTCGATCGCGGCCGTGCGCTCTTTGAGCATTAGCGAGCAAGATAAAGAAAATATCTTAGGCGAGAATCTGGAACGGTTGTTGTAAGAATCCACAACAATTGTTGTAGGTTGTTACAACAATTGAAGCTGAATTTTCTTGTTCTTTGTTTGCTACGGGATGTTGTTCGCGTGTGAAAATTTTTTCCGTGTAACAACAGAATAAATGCCCCTGCCGTTTTGCTCGCTCAAGGTCGCTTTTGCCCCTTGAGCTAAACGATAGGGGCCGCCAGAGGTCTTTCGCATTTTCGGCGGCTGCTGAACTCGTCGCATTTGCTCTGGCAAATGCTCCTCAAACAGCATCGCCGTCCCGATATTGCCCTTTCGGGGCATCGGGATTCCCGAAAATGCTCAAGCTCCTCTGGCTAAAAGCTCCATTCGCTCGCAATAACGTCAGGGGCATTTTTTAGAGCAGACTAATTGTTACTTAACTTATTCAGAATATTAGAAGTATATAAAGCGTCTTAGTAAACTACCTAGAAAACATAATATGGAATTTAAAGAACAATTTAAATTAAAACTTAAGTCTTTTCGCTTATGGTATAACAAATTAGAAGCAGGACCCAGAATAGCATACTGGGGTTTCCTTTTTAATATTGTCGCATGGGTTATTGTTGAGGGCGCAACGCTCATTTATTGGAAAAATACAAAAGCAGAACTTACAAATGCTCACAAGGAAGTAAATCAAGTAAGAACTCTTAAATTTGGGTTTGATCTTAAAAATAAATTCCCTGAATATTGGCTAGAACAAAAAGATGTTGGAGGTCAGTGGATAAGGATTCCGTATGTATTTAATAATCTAAATGACTATACGGTTTACTATCGAGTGCTTTGGCAATTGACCGCTGAAAGAAAAACCGAGAAAGAAATAATATTTGAACCAACGGCTGACTATGTTGCTTTTAACGAGACATTCAAAATAGCCATAAAGCAACAAAAAGATGAAGGATCAATAAAAACTCTAATAGGAAAAAATCAGATAGATTGGATATATAAGGAAAAACGTAGAATTCAGTTGCTTACTTATATACAAGTATGGGATAAACAAAATGGTCCGTTTAATATAAGTGAACTACCCACAAAACAAATAACAATAATATTCGAAGGGAGTTATAAGGAAAATGGGCAGTTTGCTTGGAAGGTTGTAGAGGTTAAGCAAGAATCTCCAAAATGAAATAATAATCATAGTCAGATAAATTTAAAGAAAAGGATTTAGACGGTTTGACCCGGTAGGCTTGGGGATATTCCCCAAAGTGATTGGTTAAGCGTAGAATAGTGTTTCTGGCAATTTTGGAGCAAATGGAAATTTTGGCTGTTTGAGTTTGCGAGGGATGTTGTGAGCGCACAATTAGAATTTTTTCGGCAAAAGCGCGCAAAGTTTTACGGTGAGCAAAGTGAGCTACCGTAAGTTGGTCCCAGACGTTGGCGAACGGAGCGAACCGTAAACTGTAGCGCGCGGCGAAAAAATTCGTGCGCGAATTGAGCACCTTAACTTTTTGTCTAGCGAAATCCCTGCGAGCGTAAGCGAACAGGGGCAATGTCCCGACGCTAACGAAAACAGGGGAAATAATAATTCATTAAAACAAACGGAGAATAAGTATGCAGATGCAGAAAGAGGTTCATTTGACGGGAAAAGATTTGACGGCCATGGTGCAGCTTCGGCCGGAGGATGTGGGTAAATATGCCATTGTCCCCGGGCCCAAAGACCGGCTGGAAGTTTTGATGAAAAAAATTGAGAATCCGGTGCGTAACTTTTCCTTTATGGAATATACCATGTTCACCGGAACTTACCAGGGGATCAAGATCACCGCTATTAACGGCGGCAGGTTTTCTACCGATACCTCCATTACCAGCGAAGTTATGTGTAATGCCGGGATAGAGAATATAATCCGCATCGGCACCTGTGGGGCGCTGGATGAGAATATCAGCGTGGGAGATCTGATAGTGGTGGATAAAGTCATCCGCGGCGACGGTGTTACGCCATATTATGTGGATGGGAAATTCCAAACCGTTGCCGATAAAAAAATCGCCGATACCTTATTTGAGGTGGCTAAAGGTATGGGGGTGAAGGTGCATCGCGGCACTGCCTGGACTACAGATGCGCTCCTGCGCGAAACAAGAGAGATCGTTGAGGCCAAGCGTAAAGAAGGCGCGATGGCCGTAGATATGGTTTCTTCAACGATCTTAACTATCTGCCAGCTGCATAATATAAAAGCAGGCTCGATCCTGGCCGTAAGCGACAATGTGATCACCGGTGAGATGGGATTTATGAATCCGCTTTATTATATGGCCGAGTCGAACCTGATCACGATTGCATTGGGAGCTGTTAAAAAAATGGAAGGAAAATGAAATTTTCTCCGCTTTTCTGGCCGATCCAGTATAAAAACGGCGTAATCTATATCCTGGATGAGACTCTTCTGCCGCATAAGATTGCCTATATAAGGGCGGCGGATTATCGGTCTGCGTGCAAGGCGATCAAAGAGATGAAGACGCGCGCCGTGGGGCAGGTGATCCTGGTATTTTATACTTTTCTTCAGGCCTCAAGGCAGAAGAAGGATTTGTCTAAAGTAGCCGCGGCGCTTAATGCTACCCGTCCGACCTTATCTTTCAGGTATTTGACTGAGATGGTCTTAGGTTGGCAGCAAAGCGGCGCTCCGCTGGAAAAGAGCATCTTAGGATTTTTAGAAATGCTTAAGCATGCGCGCATTAAACAGGCCGAGGTAACGGCGGGATTACTTAAAGATGGCGACGTTGTCTTGACCCACTGTAATATAAGCGGCTCAATGCCTTTGATCGGAGAATTCGCCAGGCTCAAAAATAAAAAAATAAGTTTTTTTGCCACCGAGACCCGGCCATATTTACAAGGCTCGCGTTTAACGGCCTGGGAATTAAAAAGGTCAGGATTCGATGTCACTATAATTACGGATAACATGGCAGCCGAGGTCATGTCCGAAGGAAAGATCAGCAAGGTTATCGTGGGCGCAGACCACCTGGCCCAAAACGGCGATATCGCCAATAAAATAGGTACATACCAGATCGCCATTTTAGCCCGGCATTTTCATATTCCTTTTTATGTGCTTTGCCCTCCGCCTTCAAGGTCACGGACAGGGAAAGATATCAAGATCGAGATCAGGCCGGATAAAGAAATGTTGTTTTACCGGGGAGTGAGCCTGGCGCCGGCAGGAGTTAAGGGTTATTACCCGGCATTTGATATTACCCCCCGTAAATTGATCACCCGGCATATCCATATGGAGATTAAGCGATGATATTCGGCAAAGAGAAGGAATTAAAGAGCCAGATTATCAGTATCGGAAAAAAATTAGCGGATCTGCGTTTAGTGACAGCTACCGCCGGAAATTTAAGCGCAAGGCTGAATGAAGACACGATCTTGATTACCGCTACCGGAACATCCTTAGGGGGTCTAAAAGAAGACGATATCATCAAGGCCGATATTACTAAAGAAGAAACAAGGGCCCGCCTAAGTACGGAATTTCCCCTGCATCGTTTGATCTACCAGAGTTTCCCCGCGCAAACAGTAATACATTGCCATCCCCCTTTGATCAACGGATATTTTGCGGTCTACGCGGAACTTAAAACTTTAACCTTTGAGAGTAAGCTATATTTAGGAAACGTGCCGGTTGTGCCGCAGGAAACGCCGAGCATCACTAAGCCCCAGGCGGTGATCGAGGCCTTAAAAACGAATAACCTGGTAGTGATCAAGAACCACGGCGTAGTGGCCATGGCCGATGAATTTAAAAAGGGGCTTGATCTGATCGGTACCCTGGAGGAAGCAGTAAAGGTGGCTGCCACAGCCAGGCTGTTTGATAAGGGGGCGCTTGACGGCCTGGATGCGGCATTAAAAGAAGATCTGACCCGAAAAACCGATATGTATCCTATGTTTTCCAGGGAACACATCCAGGCGATCGTCGAGCTGGTGAACCATGACGAATTTATTGCCAAGAAGGGTCAAGAGATGGGCCTGACCTTAAAACTGGCGATCAAGATAGACGGCGATAACCGGATATATAAGTTCAATTTTGAAAAAGGAAGGATCACGGCGCTGGAGTTTGACGAAGACGCGCCGTTCATCATTTGCGCTCCCGCGGATGTCTGGGAAATGGTGTTCTTGGGTAAGCTCGACCCTTTTGTGGCCACTACCCAGGGAAAGATGAAGCTTAAAGGCGACCTGGGGAAACTTTCCCGTTGGTATGTGCCTTTTTCGCGGTTATTCGAATTATTTAAAGCGGTAAAAATTAAATAGGAAACCCCGATACAAAATGAAGTTTTGTATCGGGGTAAAGGAGCGATTGATGATACGTAGATATTTTTTACGTTTTTTATTTGGGCTTATTTTCGTTGTTTGTTTCTCGGGAAAGTCATTTTGTTCACCCGCGGATGACGTGGTAAATGTCTATAAATCATACCTGCGCGAAAAAAACGCCTGCGCAACCTACGATGATTATGAACGGGTGAGCAAAAAATACGCCTCTCGGGAAAAATTAGCAAGAATGCGTCTGCCCAAGATGAAGAATAATCCTGATGCGTTAAAGGCGAGTATGTTCAGCGTGATTCAGGCTACCATATTTAGTCTCTCCGAGCTTGAGGTTGAGAAAGTAGATTTCAAAGAAGATACGGCTACTATGCGGTATTCAAGAAAGCTGCATCCCGAACTGATCGGCGAAGCAACCCTGGTAAAGGAAGGCGGCTCCTGGAAGATCGAAACAGATTCGTTAAAAACAAGATAATGCCTGCTTACTACCCATTATTTATTGACGGAAGATCATGGGAATCAAAATCCCGGCAAGCGGTTTATAATCCTTGCACTGGAGAAGTCTTCGCGCAAGTAGCGCTTGCGGATAAGGCCTGCGTGGAAGCGGCCTTGGATTGCGCGCGCAATGCCTTTGACAAAGGCCCCTGGAAGGATATTTCTCCGGCAGAGCGTAAAGGCCTTCTGCTTAAAGTGGCGCAAGGGATCCTGGATAAGGCGGGGGAACTGGCCGAATTAGAAACGCTAAATACCGGAAAGCCGATCAAAGAATCCACCTTCATGGATGTGCCGAGCGCAGCCAAGACCTTCGAACATTTTGCCAATAATTTAGAGGCATATTTACAAGAGGAGGTTGTAAGCGTCTTGCCGGAGGTGCAAAGCAGGCTTATCCGTCAGCCGCAGGGCGTGGTAGCTTTAATTGTGCCCTGGAATTATCCTTTACTTATCGCCTCCTGGAAATTGGCCCAGGCGCTGGCTGCGGGGAATACGGTTATCTTAAAGCCATCCAGCCTTACTCCCTTATCAGCCCTGGCATTAGCTGATATAGCTCACCAGGCAGGCATACCCCGCGGGGTAGTGAATGTCGTCAATGGCCTCGGCAGCCAGATAGGAGAATTACTCTGCGCGGATAAACGCGTGGATATGATCTCTTTTACCGGAAGTAACGAGGTGGGCAGGCAGATTATCGGGTATTCGGCTAAACAAGCAAAAAAATTAGTCATGGAATTGGGAGGTAAATCCGCGGCATTAGTTTTAAAAGACGCGGACCTGGAATTAGCGGTCAATGGTTCTTTGTGCTCGATATTTTTAAACCAGGGGCAGATGTGCACTGCCATGTCGCGCATATTGGTAGAGGATGAGATCTACGATGATTTCGTTCGTGGCCTTGCGGCTAAGGCAAAGCTCATAAAGTTAGGCAACGGGATGGATCGTGAAACCCAGATGGGGCCGCTGATCTCGGATGCCCAGCGTAAAAAAATAATCGCCTGCGTGGAGAATGCCTTGAAAGAGGGAGCGAAACTCCTTTGCGGCGGCAGGGTTCCGGACTTGCCGGAACTGGGGAAAGGATTTTTCTTTGAGCCCACGATATTTTCCGATGTTACTCCGGATATGGCTATCTTTAAAGAAGAGGTTTTTGGGCCGGTAGCCTGCGTGAGTAGATTTTCCGGCCTCAACGAAGCAGCGGAGTTGGCAAACAAGAGCGATTTTGGATTGGCTAACTGCATCTGGTCGAACGATAGCGTTCGGGCAGGGGAGTTGGCCGCTAAGATCAATACCGGAACAACCTGGGTGAATACCTACGGAATGTTCTATAATGAAGTGCCTTACGGGGGTTTTAAGCAGAGCGGTTTTGGCAAAGAACTGGGGAAAGAGGGGTTTTTGGAATACACCCGCCTTAAGAATATCATCGTTGACCGGACTCAAGGCACCAAGCCCCTGGTGAATTATTGGTATGGTTTTTAAAAGAGAGTAAGCTTGTGAATATCGTCGAAATTTTAGAGAAGCATGCAAAGGGATCTCCTGAGAAAACCGCTATAATTTTTAAGGGCCAACCCATATATTTTAAGCAATTACGAGATACCTCTTTTTCCCTGGCTGACAGTTTCAGGAGAATGGGGATAAAAAAGGGCGATAAGGTAGCCATATATCTGCCTAATTGGACAGAATATATTTACAGCTATTTGGCCATCTGGTGCTGCGGGGCAATCGCGGTGCCTCTGGATTTTATGTTGACGCAAGACGAGTTAGTTTCTTGTTTAACGCACGCAGATGCAAAGGTCTTGATCGCCAAGCCCAAGGCCAATCTTTCTTTAGACGCGCTTAAAGTAAGATGCCCTGCTTTAAACGAAGTGGTTATTTGCCAGGATAGTAAGGAAGGTTTTATCTCTTTTGAGGAATGTATCCAAAAAGGGAATCCTGTCCCTCCGCGCCCCCTGACCCAGGATAAAGACTACGCAGTAATTTTCTATACCTCCGGGACCACCGGCAGGCCCAAGGGCGTATTGCTCAATTACCGTCAATTAGGCGCCCCGCCCCAATCCATGGAATTTTTTGTCAATGGTTTCAGGAAAGAGGATATTGCCTTGTGCGCGCTTCCCTTTTCGCATTTAGGCGGACTTATTTATATCCAAAACTGCCTGGTTTACGGGTTGACCGTGGTCTTAATGGAGCGTTTTATACCCTCGGAATTCTTAAAAAACATACAGAACTACCGCATAAGCTGTTTTTGGATCGTGCCTTCGATGTACTATGCGCTTCTGCAGTTAAAGGAATTTGAGACCTTTGATCTGTCTTCCCTGCGCTGGATGGTAACCTTTGGGGCCTCGAATTCTCCCGAGGCGCTGCGCAGGTTCCACAAATTTTGCCCCAAGGCCCATCTTTTAAACGGTTGGGGCCTGACTGAGACTAATGCCCCAACGGTAGTTCTCCCTATGGGTTCAGAGAAGATCGAAAGCGTGGGCAGGCCGGCGCCATGGATCAAGGTCGAGATCTTTTCCGCCGAAGGCGGATACGGCGCAAATATCTTGGATAAAAAATTGCCTGTGGGAGAGATCGGTGAGATCGTGGTGAAAAGCTGGGTGGTTACCGATGGGTATTATAATGACCCGGGATTGACCGCGCAGGCTATACGCAACGGCTGGTTTCATACCGGGGACCTGGGAAAGCTTGATGCCGAAGGCGACCTTTATATTGTAGGCAGAAAGAAAGAGATGATCAAGGTCTCCGGAGAGATCGTTTTTGAGCCGGAGGTGGAACAGGCATTGCATAAACACCCCGATATCTCCGAGGCGGCAGTAATCGGGGTCCCGGATAAGCTAAGAGGCGAGGTGCCCAAGGCCTTTGTGGTTCTTAAGGGAAACAGACCTCAAGACGAAGACTCCTTGCGTTATTTCTTGCGCGAACACCTGGCGCATTTTAAGATCCCCCACTATTTCGAATTTGTTTCTTCGCTTCCCAAGAACCGCAGCGGCAAGATTGACAAGGATTTGCTGCGGCCCAAAGAATAGGCATAAGCCAAAAACTTCTCCGCGACTCATGCGTAATATCAAGGAATTATCTCTTAGTGAACTGGAAGCTGTCTTAAAAGAGTGGGGCTCGCCTAAATACCTTGCCCAAGAGCTTTTTTCCTGGATTTACAAAAAGGGGATTCAGGATTTTTCAAAGATGAGCAATATATCCCTGGAGCACAGGAAGAGATTAAAGGATAATTTCTCGCTCGTTACTTTAAAACTGATAAATAAGTCTGTTTCAATAGACGGCACCGAGAAATTCCTCTTCTGTCTTGAGGACGGCAATTCTATCGAGGCGGTGATCATCCCGGCCAAAGAGAGGCTAACCGGATGCATCTCTACTCAAGCGGGATGTAAATTTGCCTGCCGTTTTTGTGCCAGCGGCGCACTGGGGTTTAAGAGGAACTTGACTTGCGCCGAGATGCTCGATGAGGTATTGTATCTACAGAGCAGCCATAAGCTCACCCATATCGTCTTTATGGGCACCGGAGAGCCCCTGGACAATTACGATAACGTGATCAAGGCGATCAGGATCATCAATTCTAAACCCGCCCTTGGTATCGGCGCGCGTCGGATCACTATTTCCAGCTGCGGCATTGTTCCGGGCATCCAAAGATTATCCCGGGAAAAGCTGCAGGTGGAGCTTTCTATTTCGCTGCACGCCGCGGATGATAAAACGCGCTCTAATTTAATGCCGGTAAACAAAAAATATCCTCTGAGCCGGCTGTTATCCGCCTGCCGGGATTATGTTATGGATACCAACCGTCAGATCACCTTTGAATACGTTTTGATTGAGGGGGTAAATTCGTCTTTGCAAAGTGCCGGGAATTTGAGTACAATATTAAGGGGCCTGCGGCTAGCCAAGGTTAACCTGATACCGGCCAATCCCATAAAAGAACTTGGGGTCAAGCCCCCGGGGAAATTAGAGATACTCTTTTTCAGGGATTATCTTTTAAAACACGGAGTGAACGCGACTTTGCGCCTACCGCGGGGACAGGATATTGAGGCGGCGTGCGGGCAATTGAGGCTGCGATATGAGAAAAAATAGGTTTTTGCTTCTTGTTTTCTTGTGTTCTTGGATTATTACCTCTGCGGGCTGTTCCCAGCGGGAGGTTATAAATACCGGGTCTAAAGGTAAGAATATTATCTGTTTCGGAGACAGCCTGACCTTTGGCTATGGGGTAAATCCGGGGGAAAATTATCCGACTATGCTGGGAAAGCTCCTGAAGTTCCCTGTCCTTAATAAGGGTATAGACGGCGATACTACCAGCGAAGGATTAAGGCGTTTAAAGAACGATGTGCTGGATCATGACCCGCGCCTGGTGATTATCGAATTCGGCGGGAATGACTTTTTGAAAAAGATCCCAAAGGGAACGACTATCGATAATATCAGGCAGATGGTAGATAGTATCCAGGCCCAAGGCGCCATGGTGGCTATTGTGGATGTCAGCGCCGGGTTGATTCTGAAAGAGTGCCGTTCTGACCTATATCGCCTTGCCCTCTCCAAAAAGGCGATATTTATTTCCAGCGTTTTTGGGGGGATTATTACTAATCCGCGCCTGAAGAGCGATTTCCTCCATCCCAATGCCTTTGGTTACAAGCTGATCGCCCAACGTATCTACAAGGCAATCGCTCCCTACCTCAATTAATACATCACGATCCCGCGGCTATTCATTTCTTTGTTTTCTTCTTTGGTGGGGCGTTTGCCGATCTTTGTGACTCCGGGGGCGGATTCACGGGAAGGTTCTGCAGGATTTTTCCGGGGAGTAACGGCATTTTTACCGGATTCAACAGGGGGACTTTGCGGTTCCGCGATCTTTTGTATTTGTTCTTCCGGAGGGAAAGCCGTTTCTTCGTTTGGCGGACGTTTAATAATTGTAATGGCAGCCCTAGGCGCGGTTTTGGTATAAGGCTCGTCGGGCGTGTATTCTTGGCCTGGGTTTTGTTGTTCAGTTGCCATCTCCGGCAAGGGAGTTTCTTCCGGGGCAGGTTGAATTTTTGTTGCCTCTCTACCGATCAGGGCGCGGATGAGCAGTATGATTATGAGAACACCTAAGCCCGCGTATAATATTTTTCGTTTCATGACCTAATCTTCCTCCCATGATAAAGTAACATAATCGCCTGTTGTGGGCATAAAAGGCGGGGGAGAGCCGACCAGACGGGAATCGTAGGCATAGTTTTTGGAATAACCGCTGACCTTTTGTCCGGTTGAGCCGTTAAAAGTACCTACCGGACCGCGTTCTCTCTGGATAATGCCTCCATACATAGTGAGGGTGCCTTTGGGCGGCCCTGCCCACCAGTTTTCCATCATAAATGAAGTTGACATTGTCATAATACAACCGTCTATTTCAATATCGGTGGGAGCCGTATAGGATATCATCGCGTCATGTTCTGCGATCAGGCCCAGGACATTGGTGGAATTAGGGTTTACTTTGGGGCTATCGGCATAGACTATGCTTGAGGGTATCAAAATATCCTGGCTTGAGCCAGCGGTCAACCTCCCGTTCAGTGTTCCCGAAATAGTAAGGTCTCCGCCGCTTACAAAAAGCGCGCCGTTTGTAGGTAAGGCCATATTCTGGTTATCCCATTTTTTCTTGGAGTTAGTCACATTCATTGTGTTGTTATTAAGCACGACCGTGGTGTCTCCCTCTAGCGAAAACCCAGAGCTAGTAGCAGCAGACCTTAAGGTTAGGGCCTGGGTGGGCATGGTGATGGGATTTACCCCGAAATCGACTCCTTGTTGGAAATCAGGGTTGTCATAAGGTGGGTTAGTCAGCTGGCTTAAGTTTTTGTTATTTCCGTTATTATAATACCTTATATAATTATCCCCTGAGCGGGCCATTCCCGCGAATACGGGGTTTCCGTAGATATTGAAATGCGCGTTGGTTTGTATTGTTCCATCCAGGTGATCCTGAGACCAGAACCATACCGTTGTCCCGTAAAATGTTTCGCTGTTAGTAAACCAGGTATAACGGGCAAAATTATCTACCTGCATGTAATTCGTTAAGACCCGGCTGATGTTCCCAAATGAGCCGGTAGAGGTCACTTTGTACCTGCGGATGCTCCCTACCCCGCCTACCACGCCAAGGTCGGTAATTGCGACGTTGAAGCTGCCGCCTCTCAGGTCCGGTGAAGAGCCCCAGGGGTTGACTTTATCACCGATAGGAGGGGCCCCTTGAGCCCTTAGCCAGGTAATTGCCTGGTCAAGGCCTGCCTCGGCAAGACTAAACGCCCTGGTCCGTCGTTTGAATCTCTCCGCGGACATATTTTGATTGATGCTTACGTTGACAAAAGCCGCGGAATAAATAAGCAAGGCGGTCATTACCAGGAAAGTAGTAATGAGCGCTATTCCCTTTTTATCCCGCAGCTTTACAAGCACGTTTTCCATCTATTTAGTTCCTCATTCTTATCGTAATTTGTCCGGAGTCTTGGATTGTCCTTCTGGCTGCGGATACCTTTTGCGCCGTAATATCGATCTGCAAAAGATCAACCGACGTGGCGGTCCTGGTAAACAATAAACTCATGATATCGTGCGAGAGGATCCTGGTTACTCCTGCTGCGGTCCTGGTTATTTGATTGGCGTTGTTTAAGGCGTAGGTGATATTGCCCGACCATTCTACGTTTCCTCCGGCGTCTAAAATAGTTCCATCGCCGTTATTGTCTTGCGGTAGTTTAAAAGTGAGAGTGGTATTAGTGGTGCCGCTTCTTAAGTCTATCTGCGAAGGCCGGGTAACCTTAAGTTCCTTCTCCATCGTCATAAACGCCTTGATGATCTCTTGGCGCACCTCAACCGACGTATCTCCGGAAAACCCTGCTCTCGTGCCTACGCCCATAGCCGCGAACACAGAAAATATCAGTATCAAAAAGATGCTTACGGCGACCAGGATCTCTACAAGCGTAAAACCGCTATTTTTTTTCATCTACTTGCAATCAGGGTTACCAATTCTACGGGCGAGTCAATTATTCCGTTGTTATTCGCGTCTTCGCCTGTATTCAGGATCCCGTTCAGATTGGTGTCTTCGCCGATAATCCTGTTCCCCTGGCGCCAGCATACGCTGATTGTTACCTTAAGAAGGCTGGGGTTTGTTTTGTCCACGTACACTACGCCCATATTTGCCGGCATGCCGCCTACGGTAAAATTAAGTTTGTTGTAATCCGTAAATATCCGCGAAAAGGGATCGCCGCGTATTCCTTCCATCAGGCCCAGCGCGGCGTCCGTGGCGATATTTACATTCTTGGAGGTGGCGATTAACGCCAGGCAGGAAATATAGGTAAATAATATGGCGCAAAGCGCAAATGCCAGTATGGCTATCGCCAGCAGTACTTCCATGAGGGTAAACCCCGTTAGAGAACTTCGTTTTCTTCTAGATTTCTCTAATGGGGTAAAGCCCTGGTTATGCGGTTTCTCGAATGTTCTTATGGCCATTTAGATGCGGGATAAACATGGTGCCGGAGAAGGGACTTGAACCCCCATGAGGTTGCCCTCAACAGCTTTTGAGGCTGCCGCGTCTGCCATTCCGCCACTCCGGCAA
>JAPLLV010000019.1 GCA_026387405.1 Candidatus Omnitrophota bacterium | reverse complement strand
CCTTCAAAATCTTGATCAGGTATTCCTTGGGCCGCTTATTCAAATTCACCAGTATCGACTCTGCGACCAGGACATCCTTATTGCGCAATAGATCAATGACCTGCCTGGTCTTGACCGGAGAAATCCTTAAAAATTTTGTCTCTGCTTTAACTATCATGTTATGTCTTTTCCGGCGCCTTCTTGGCCTTTACGCCGCCGTGTTTCCTGAATATGCGCGAAGGCGAAAACTCACCCAGCTTATGCCCCACCATATTCTCGGTAACAAACACGGGAATATGCTTGTGTCCGTCATAAACCGCAAAGGTAAACCCCACAAAATCAGGGATAACGGTCGACCTGCGTGACCAGGTTTTTATTGCCTGACGGGCGCCGGACCGCCTTGCCCGGTCGACCTTCTTGATTAATTTTTCTTCTACATAAGGGCCCTTCTTCAGTGAACGCGGCATAATTATTTCCTTCTCTTAACGATAAACTTATTAGAATGTTTTTTACGATTCCTGGTCTTATAACCTTTAGTAGGCATGCCCCATGGGCTTACCGGATGCGGGTTGCCCTGTCCGGATTTACCTTCGCCGCCGCCGTGGGGATGATCCACCGGATTCATGGCCAGGCCTCTTACCGTGGGCCGTATGCCCAGCCAGCGGGACCTGCCTGCCTTACCTATACTTATTGCCTCGTGTTCTATATTGCTTAACTGCCCGATAGTAGCATGGCATTCCAGATTGATCAGCCTTATCTCTCCGGAAGGCAGGCGCAGATGCGCGAAATCCCCTTCCTTGGCCATGATCTGGGCATAGCTCCCGGCGCTGCGCACGATCTGCCCGCCCTTACCCTTGACCAATTCTATGTTATGGATCAGGGTTCCCGAAGGGATATGGCGAAGGGTGAGGCAATTGCCGTCTTTGATATCCGCGCCCTTCTGATCAGAGGCGACTATCTCATCTCCGACTTTTAATCCCGAGGGTGCCAGGATATATCTTTTTTGCTTGTCCGGATATTCGACCAGCGCGATCCTGCAGGTCCGGTTAGGGTCATATTCGATAGCAGCGACTTTTGCCGCGACATCCTGAATGTCGCGCTTGAAGTCAATGATCCGATACATCTTCTTGTGGCCCCCGCCTTGATGCCTCACGGTGATCCGGCCGAATGCGTTCCTGCCTCCGGTGCGCTTTAAAGGCCTAAGCAATGACTTCTCCGGCTCATCTTTAGTGATCTCGGAAAAATCCGGGCCGCTCATCCATCTGCGCGAAGCTGTTGTCGGCTTAAACTTTTTTATTCCCATATTTTCTCCAACAACCAACGACTAACGACTAACGACTAATCTATACTCCCGTATCTATCTTCTGGCCTTCCCCTAAAGTAACTACTGCTTTTTTGAGGTCAGGCGTCCTGCCCAAATGATAACGCACTCTTTTGGCTTTGCCGGGAGAAATAAAAGTATTCACTTCCTTGACCTTCACTTTATATATCTCCTCTACAGCCCTTTTGATCTGGATCTTGTTTGCCGATTTATCCACCAGAAAAAGATACTTAGATATCGTCTCGTGATGCGCGGTGGATTTTTCGGTCCGTAGTAAAGACTTGATTATATCGTAAGCAATCATTTTTGCAACCTTTTTGTAAGTTCGAGGAGCGCACCCCTGGTCAACACGACTTTTTCGTGCGCCAATATTTCATAGGCGTTTGCCTCGCCTGCCAGACCCACGTCCAGATAACTTAAATTACGCAGTGACCGGCGCAGATTAAGGCCTATCTTGTCGAATAATAAAAGTACGCTTGTGTCTTTTTTCTTTCCGCCGTCAAGTTTCAAGTTGGTCAAAATCTTATTCGCCTCCTTGGTTGAGGGTTTCGAAATTGAAACATCATCTACTATGACGATCCGGCCTTCCTTTAGTTTCACGGCAAGCGCGGACTTTAAAGCCAGATTCTTAATTTTTTGCGGCAAGGTATACGAGAAATCCCTGGGGTGCGGTCCGAATACCACGCCTCCGTGACGCCATAAAGGCGAACGTATCGAGCCGGCCCTGGCGCGCCCGGTCCCTTTTTGTTTCCAGGGTTTTTTGCCGCCTCCGGAAACCTCTCCCCTTGTCTTGGTAGCAGCCAGACCTTTTCTCTGGTTGGCGTTATAAGACATAATGGTCTGATAGACCGCATCTTCATTGACCGCACCGCCAAAAACATCTTTGGCTAATTCTATTTTTTGCGTTTCGTTTCCTTCGCTGTTATATATGGGCAGCTCTATATTATCCATTGAACTCCACTTATTATCCCGCTCAACAATATTTTATCTGGCGGGACCCCGCTTCGCGGGGAAATCCAGTGACATCGCCGCAGTCAAGCGGCGCACCCAATCCATCCGATAGGATTGGGTGCCTGCGGAGGCAGAATAATTATTTCTTCTTAACAACTTTAGCTTTGGCGCTCTTTGTAGGCATGATCTTTTTGGCCACGACCTGTTTTTTCTTGGCATTATTCACGGTCAAATAGCTGTTCTTGTACCCCGGGACAGCGCCTTTGACCAGCAATACGTTATTCTCCAGGTCCACCTTGACCACTTTAAGATTCTGCACCGTTACCCGGATATTACCCATGTGCCCGGGCATATGATGCCCTCTCCAGACCCTTCCCGGAGTCGTGCTGGAACCTAGAGACCCGACGCGGCGATGAGAAGTTGACCCGTGGGTCATTGGCCCGCCCTTCCAGTGCCAGCGTTTCATACCGCCCTGGAACCCCTTACCGATAGAGATCCCGATCACGTCTACAAAATCACCGGGTTTGAACATATCGACTTTTATCTCTTCTCCAACCTTGTATTCGCGGTTGGCAGCTTTTTCCACTTCGGCTATAACCTTTTGCGGGGGAATGCTTAACTTGGTAAAATACCCCGCAATGGGTTTTTTCAGGGAATTGACGCGGGCAAGCCCAAACCCCAGCTGCACGCTCTTCTCTTTTACTGCCAGTACCGGGCATGGCCCTGCCTCGATCGCGGTAACGCTGACATAGTTACCATCGTCGGTAAAAACCTGGGTCATGCCTAATTTTTTACCTAGTAATCCACTCATATTGAAAGTTAAAAGACAAAAGTAAAAAGGTAAAAGTTCACAGTAAAAGTAAAAACTTTAAAAGATTCTCTAAACTTTTGACTTTTTGCTTGCACTTTTTCCTTTTGCCTTTTTCCTTTTTACTTTATTTCAACATCCACTCCCGCGGGAAGATTGAGCTTCCGCAGGGAATCGATCGTCTTGGATGTCGGCTCAAAGATATCGATCAACCGTTTATGCGTGAATAACCCGAATTGCTCGCGTGACTTCTTATCTATTACCGGAGAGCGCAAGACCGTATATATTTCCTTTTTAGTAGGAAGCGGTATGGGGCCGGAAATCTTAGCGCCCGTGCGTAAAACGGTTTCCACGATCTCAACCACTGCCTGGTCCAAAAGGCGGTGATCGTATGCCTTGAGTTTTATGCGAATTTTCTGTGCCATGTTACGCTATAATCTCTGTTACCACTCCGGCGCCAACGGTGTGCCCGCCTTCGCGAATAGCGAAGCGCGACTCTTTCTCCATGGCGATAGGTGTAATCAGCTCCACGTCCAGGTTGACATTATCTCCGGGCATGACCATCTCCACCCCTTGCGGCAGAACAGTCACGGAACCGGTAACATCGGTGGTACGGAAATAAAACTGCGGGCGGTAACCTTTGAAAAACGGGGTATGCCGGCCGCCTTCTTCCTTGCTCAAGATGTAGACCTGGGCCTTAAACTTGGTATGCGGGGTAATGGACTTGGGAGCAGCGATAACCATGCCGCGCTCGATCTCCTTTTTATCCACGCCGCGTAATAATAGCCCGACGTTGTCGCCTGCCTGGCCCTCATCAAGAAGTTTTCTGAACATTTCGATACCGGTTACAACTGTCTTTCTCACTTCCGGCCTCAAACCTACGATATCGACTTCATCGTTGATCTTGACCTTACCGCGCTCGATCCTTCCTGTGCCGACGGTGCCTCTTCCTTCAATGCTGAATACGTCTTCCACTGCCATCAATAGCGGCTTATCGAGGTCCCTGACCGGTAACGGGATAAAATCATCGCAAGCCTTGATTAAATCCAGGATAGGCTTGACCTCGGGGCTATTGGGATCACCGGCTGCCTGCATCGCCTTTAACGCGCTGCCCTTAATGATCGGGGTCTTGTCTCCCGGATAGCCGTATTTGGTCAGGAGATCCCTTACTTCCATTTCTACCAGGTCAATTAGTTCTTTATCCTGCACCGTATCAACCTTGTTCAAGAATACCACCATTGCCGGAACGTTGACCTGACGTGCTAAAAGGATATGTTCCCTGGTCTGAGGCATAGGGCCGTCGGCCGCGGAAACCACCAGTATTGCCCCGTCCATCTGGGCGGCGCCGGTGATCATATTTTTGATATAGTCGGCGTGTCCCGGACAATCTATGTGGGCGTAATGACGGCTGTCTGATTCATATTCGACGTGCGCGACCGAGATGGTGACAACTTTAGTTTCGTCTCTTACCGTTCCACCCTTGGCGATGTCGGCGTATTCCCTTGCTTGGGCCTTACCCAATTTTGCCAATACGAAGGTAATAGCTGCAGTCAGGGTAGTCTTGCCGTGGTCAATATGACCGATCGTACCGATGTTTACGTGCGGTTTAGACCTTACAAATTTCTCTTTAGCCATTACTCCACCTCCATAGTGATGGACACCGGCCAATCGCCGCAGTAGCGGCGCACCCGCCAATCCGATATGGCGGGGTGCCTAAAGGCCTGGCGCCCCTAACAACTATCCTTTTCTTGAAGTTGCGGTTGTAGAACCCCCTACGATTTTTTCTGCTATATGTGAAGGCACCTCGGCGTAGAATGAGGGCTCCATTGTATAGGATGCGCGGCCTTGTGTCAAGGAACGAAGCGCCGTGGCATAATTAAATATTTCCGCCAACGGCACATTGACTCTTATGGCCCGCACATTTGCCCGGGAATTGATCGCCACTATCTTTGCCCGGCGGGAACTTAAATCCCCTATTACCATACCCATAAACTCCTCGGGAGTAATAACCTCCATGTCCATGATCGGCTCTAGAATTATCGAGCCACCCTTCCTTAATCCTTCGCTAAGGGCGATGCCCGCGGCCATCTTAAAGGCCAGTTCCGAAGAATCGACTTCATGGAATGAACCGTCCACCAGGGTGACCTTGATGTCCGTTACCGGATAACCGGCAAGCACTCCGCTTTTAGCAGTCTCCATGATCCCCTGTTTTACCGACGGGATAAACTCCTGCGGGATAGCCCCGCCCTTGATCTTATTTTCAAAAGCCATGCCTAAACCGGGGGTTTCCTGAGGCTCCATTTCAATAACCACGTGCCCGTATTGGCCGCGGCCTCCGGACTGCTGTATGAATTTTCCGGAAGCATTAACCTTGCGGGTGATCGTCTCGCGATAGGCGACCTGAGGAATACCCACCTGCACCTGGACATTGAACTCGCGCAAGATCCTGTCGGCGATGATCTCCAGATGCAGCTGCCCCATGCCGGCAATAATGGTCTGGCCGGTCTCCTGATTGTAATTTACGCGGAAACTGGGATCCTCGTCGGTCAACTTATGCAGCGCCATCCCCAGTTTTTCCTGGTCGTCTTTATCGGATGTCTCGATGGCCTGCCGTATTACCGGCTCAGGAAAACGCATCGCCTCTATCAATATAGGATTCTTTTCCTCGCACAGGGTATCTCCGGTCTTGGTTTCTTTTAATCCTACTGCCGCGGCGATATCCCCGGTTTCAACACTTTCTATGATCTCCTGGTGATTGGCGTGCATGCGCACGAGCTTGGTAATACGCTCTCTGGTGCGCTTAGTGGCATTATAAATATAAGTCCCCGAACCTATCGTACCTGAATATACGCGGATATAATTTAATTTCCCCACATAGGGGTCAGTGGCGATCTTAAAACATAAAGCGCAAAATGGGGCATCATCAGAAGTAGTGATCTCTTCGTGCTCCCCGGTATCGGGATTCGTTCCCTTAATAGAGGTTTTATCCGCCGGCGATGGTAGATAATCGCAAACAGCATCCAGTAAAAGCTGGATACCCTTATTCTTGAAGGATGCGCCGCAAAGCACCGGCACAAACTTATTGGCCAGGACGCTGACGCGTATTGTTTTCTTGACCTCTTCGATGGAGACTTTCTGGTTATGCAGGTATTTCTCAAGCATAAAATCGTCTGCCTCGGCCAGTTTTTCCACTAAAATGGCGTGATATTTTTCTACTTCCGCGGATAATTCCTGCGGGATCTCTTTTATTTCTACCTCTTTGCCCAGGTCGTCTTTGTAGAGGACCAGCTTTCTTTCGACCAGGTCAATAATACCCTTAAAGTTCTCCTCACTGCCAAAGGGTAGTTGTATCGCCGCCACATTCGCGCCCAGGCGGGTATGCATCTGTTTGATGCACTCAAAGAAATTACTCCCCGTGCGGTCCATCTTATTCACAAAGGCAACCCTGGGCACCTCGTAGCGGTCGGCCTGGCGCCAGACGGTTTCTGACTGGGGCTCAACGCCCCCCACTCCGCAAAAGACCACTACCGCGCCGTCCAGGACCTTTAAAGAACGCTCAACCTCAACAGTAAAATCCACGTGCCCCGGGGTATCGATAATATTAATCGAGCAATCTCTCCAATGGCAAGTGGTGGCCGCGGCGGTTATGGTAATACCTCTTTCCTGTTCCTGCACCATCCAATCCATAGTCGCGGTGCCTTCGTGGACCTCTCCCAATTTATAGGTCCTGCCGGAATAAAAAAGGATGCGCTCGGTGGTCGTGGTCTTGCCGGCATCTATGTGCGCTATAATCCCTATATTCCTGATTTTATCCAACGCTATCTTTCTCTTCATAGTAACTATAGTTGACATCCGTTAATTAAAAACATGGAACACTTACTAACTTAAATCACCAATAACCAAGTTACAATAACCAAACGTGTTTGGAATTTGGTGTTTGGGTATTGGTTATTGTTTGGTCATTGGAAATTGATAATTGGTTATTTCTCATATTTACCATCTAAAGTGAGCGAAGGCCTTATTAGACTCGGCCATCTTGTGCGTATCATCCCTCTTCTTTATGGCCGAACCCTCGCCCTTATAGGCGGCGATGATCTCTTCAGCCAGTTTTACCTGCATGGGTTTTCCCTTCTTGGTGCGGGCAAAATCCCTGATCCAGCGTAAGGCAATGGAAGTCCCGCGTTCCTGCCTCACTTCTATGGGCACCTGATAAGTGGCGCCTCCTACCCGCCTGGGTTTAACTTCCAGGCGAGGGCGCACGTTATCTATAGCCTTATGAAAAACCTTAATGGCATCGGGTTCATTAAGCTGCTCTTTGACTTTATCAAAACACTCGTAGATGATCTTCTCGGCAATGGATTTCTTGCCCTTTATCATCAGCATATTGATAAACTTGCCCACGATCTTACTGTTGTATTTCGGATCGGCTAATACTTCTCTTTCCTGCGCTTTTCTACGTCGCATTATTTAACCTCGCGTATTATTCGTTCTCGACTCGGCGGCAACTGGCGTCTTCTCGACTCGCCGCAAATTTATCTTTTCGACGTTGCTCGAAGAATAAATTTGCGGCTCGCTCGAAGAATACTACCGCCTCGCTCGAACAATATTTTTGCACCTGCATCTATTTCGCTGCTGCCGGCGCGGCGCCTTCTTTAGGCCGCTTGGCGCCGTATTTGGAGCGCGATTGCCTGCGCTGATTTACTCCGGAGGCATCCAGCGTTCCTCTCACGATATGGTAACGCACCCCCGGCAGGTCCTTAACGCGCCCGCCCCTTACCAACACTATGGAGTGTTCCTGAAGATTATGGCCCTCCCCCGGTATATAAGAAGTAACCTCTATACCGGTGGTAAGCCTGACCCTGGCAATCTTACGCAATGCGGAGTTAGGCTTCTTGGGGGTCATGGTGCGCACCTGAAGACACACGCCCCTTCTCTGCGGGCAGGCCTTTAGCGCCGGAGACTTGGATTTTTTCCTCTTGGAAACCCTGCCAAACCTGATCAGCTGTGAGATTGTCGGCATATAATTACTCCTTGTCCACAGGGACAACACCCGCGCAATTCCTATCTGCGCGGGGTGTCTTGTCCACAAAGGACAACACCCGCGCAACTCTTCACCGCGAGGTGAACGCTGGCCCAAATCCTATCTGGGCCAGGCGCCTTATCTGCGCGGGGTGTCTTCTCCCTTAGTCTCGTTCTTATATTCCTCGTGCCTCTTCAGGAGTTCTTCCCGTTTGGCTTCAGTCATCTTTACGACTTCGATCTTCTGATGGGTGTGAAAACCGGTGCCTGCCGGTATAAGATGCCCTACGATCACGTTCTCTTTCAACCCAAAGAGCTCATCGCGCTTTCCGGAGGTAGCGGCGTCGGTAAGGACCTTGGTGGTCTCCTGGAAGCTGGCAGCCGAAATAAAACTCTCGGTCATCAGAGACGCCTTGGTAATACCCAATAAAAGCGGCGTAGCTACTGCGGGTTTACCGCCCTTCTTGATCACCCGGGTATTCTCTTTCTGGAATTTCCATTTATCTATCTGCTGAGTAGCTAAAAATTCGGTATCGCCCGCCTCTTCGATCCTCACCTTTTTGAGCATCTGGCGGATAATGACTTCGATGTGCTTATCATTTATGTGCACGCCCTGCAGGCGGTAAACTTCCTGCACCTCATTTACCAGATATTCCTGCAGCGCCTTATCGCCGCATACTTTTAATATATCCTGTAAGACTACCGGACCGTCGGTCAATTGCTGGCCGGCAATAACCTTATCTCCCTTATACACATTGGGGTGTTTACCGTGGGGTATGACATACTCCTTCTGCATCCCGGTAGGAGAACTGACCACGATTACACGCTGCCCCTTCTTGGTCTCGCCGAATTCTACGAAACCGTCGATCTCGCTGATGACCGCCGGATCCTTGGGCCTGCGCGCTTCAAAAAGCTCTGCCACGCGCGGAAGGCCACCGGTGATATCCCTGGTCTTGACTACCAGCCGCGGGATCTTAGCAAGAAGGTCGCCGCCCTCTATGCGCTGTCCGTCTTTGACCAGGATATGCGCGCCTATTGTAATAGGATAAATACCCAGGACCTCACTCTTATCGTCCAGGATGACGATCTGCGGCTGAAATTCCGGCTTATGCTCTACCACCACGCGCTCGATCAATTTCGTTACCGGGTTCAACTCCTCTTTTATGGTTACGTCTTCTTTTATATCTTCGAATTTAACCTTGCCGCTGACCTCGGTCAGGATGGGCAAGGTGTAAGGATCCCAGCGGATAAAGGCGATCCCTTTTTGCAATTCCGTATCCTCCGCAACGCTGACAAAAGCGCCCTGGGGTATCGCGTAACGCTCAAGTTCCCTGCCCTGTTTATCATTGACGCTGATTGAACCGTTACGGTTAAGCACTACATACTCTTTATTCTTAAACGTGGTGCGCAGGTTATGGAATTTGACGGTACCTTTATTTTTAGACTTGATAAAAGACTGTTCTATTTTACGCGAGGCAGTACCGCCGATGTGGAAAGTCCTCATGGTCAACTGGGTGCCGGGCTCGCCGATACTCTGCGCGGCAATAACCCCCACGGCCTCTCCAAGCTCAACCAATCTTCCCGTTGCCAGGTTGCGCCCGTAGCATCTGGCGCATATGCCGCGTCCGGTCTCGCAGGTCAAAACCGAGCGTATACGTATCTTCTCGATACCAAGCCTCTCGATCATCTCTGCCTTAGGCCCGGATATCTCGGTGCCTTGCTCGACAATAACCTCATCTGTAATGATATCCACTATATTATCCAAAGCTACTCTTCCCACGATGCGGTCCTTAAGACTGACTACTACTTCATCGCCTTCTATAATTGCCGAGACGGTAATACCGTTTAAGGTACCGCAATCGTCATCGATAACAATCACTTCCTGGGCCACGTCCACCAGCCTGCGGGTCAGATAGCCGGCGTCGGCGGTCTTTAAAGCGGTATCTGCAAGGCCTTTGCGCGCGCCGTGTGTAGAGATAAAATACTCAAGCACGGTGAGCCCCTCGCGGAAATTAGCGGTGATAGGACTTTCGATGATTTCACCCGAGGGCTTAGCCATCAACCCTCTCATGCCTGCCAGCTGGCGTACCTGTAAGCGCGAACCGCGGGCGCCGGAATCCGCCATCATAAATATCGGATTAAACGGCTCCATGCCCTTGAATAAATAATCGGATATCTTGTCTGTGGCATGGGTCCAGATATCAATAACCTTACTCTTCCTCTCGCGGTCGGTAATAATGCCTTTGCGATACTGATCCTCTACCTTAGCCACCTCGGCGCGGGATTCTTTCAGGACTTCCTCTTTCTCCACAGGGACCTTCATATCATCGATACCGATAGAAATCCCTCCTAATGTCGCGTAATCAAAGCCCACCTGTTTGACATCATCGAGCAATGTGATGGTGCGATGATGCCCAAAACGCTTATAACAATCCGAAACAATATCTCCGACATTACCTTTCTTAAGTTCCAGATTCACGAATCCGAATTCCGGAGGCAATGCCTCGTTAAAAATAACCCTTCCCACGGTAGTCTCAATAACTTTTTTCTGCTGGATGAGCTTGCCCTCTTCAAGATTATAAATATTCCCGATCCTGACCTTGATCTTGGCGTGCAGGCTTATGGCGCCGTCGAAATAGGCAACCCGCGCCTCGTCGCCATTGAAGAATATTTTTCCCTCGCCCTTGGCTCCGGGCTTTTCTTTCGATAAATAGGAAAGCCCAAGGATAATATCCTGCGTAGGCGTAATGATCGGGCGGCCGTCTGCGGGAGAAAACACATTGTTACTGGCCATCATCAGTATCTTGGCCTCGATCTGCGATTCTAAGGACAACGGGACATGCACGGCCATCTGGTCTCCGTCGAAATCGGCGTTAAAGGCAGTGCAGACCAACGGATGGATCTTGATGGCCTTACCTTCGATGAGCACCGGTTGAAATGCCTGGATACCCAGACGGTGCAGTGTCGGGGCACGATTTAAGAGCACCGGGTGATCGCTGATCACTTCGTCTAAAATATCCCAGACCTCGATCTTGCCGCGCTCCACCATCCTGCGCGCGCCTTTGATGGTATGCACAAAACCCTTCTCTCTTAATTTCTTAATAATAAAAGGCTCAAACAATTCCAGGGCCATCTGTTTGGGAAGGCCGCATTGATGCAATTTGAGGCTCGGGCCGACCACGATAACGGAACGGCCGGAATAATCCACGCGCTTACCCAGGAGGTTCTGGCGGAAACGGCCCTGCTTGCCTTTGAGCATGTCGGATAAAGACTTTAAGGGTCTGTTGTTCGCCCCCATCACCGGCCTGCCATGGCGGCCGTTATCCAGG
>JAPLLV010000040.1 GCA_026387405.1 Candidatus Omnitrophota bacterium | reverse complement strand
TCAAAAGGATAGCTAAACTCATCATAGTAACTTATCGCTGTCGGCTCTCTCAAGAATTTACCTTTATGCACCTGGCTGAACAACCTCCCGTCTGCACGCAGCACCATTTCAATGATATCCCGCCTATTTTCGCGCCTTTCTTGCACGGAATACTTGAAATTACCGTTTTGCGGCCGTAAGTTGTATATCCTGGCCGCCCAATTGCTGTCCAACCATGCATCTGCCTTAGACTTAGGCCACAACCTAAATCTAGATTCCGGTTGAGCGTATAAAACGGAATTGAAACCCTTAGCGGAGCTATACTTATAAGTATAGCTCTCTTCGCCATAACCAAAATGCAACGGTCCGGCTTCGGTGGCGCTGAAAACATCGGAGTTATATAGTGAAAAGGAAAGCCACAGCGGTTCTCCCACCAGCGCGCCGGTGGTCTGGTTAACCCCATAACCATCCAGGCGCATGACCAGACGGCCGGCGCCGGACTTGGTAATACGGTACTTCTCGCGGATGAACTGCGGCCTGATATAGTTGACATACTCGCTCAACGCCCTATTATGGTTATTCACCGGATTCACCGCGTCATAGGCAAACGGGAGAGACTGATTCAGGGTGGTGACTTCAAAGAAGAAACCATGCTCTTGATACAGATTTCCCTGCGGCGTCTTCAGCGTCATCTGCGCGGGTTCAAAATAGGCGCCCCCCTGCTGGTCAAGGCGCCTCCATGAACCGTTTGCTTCCGGCAAGACGCCGATACCGACGCTCAGGGGATACCATGCCTTGCGGGCATCTTTAATAAGCACTACTGAACGGCGGCCCAAGTTATGTTTGTCAAAATCTCCGACCTCGATTTCCAGGCGGGCGTCATTATATGCCTGGCTTGTGTAGAATGTCTGGATCTGCACATTGCCTTTAAAGTCGCGCCGTGCTTCATAGTAAATCCTGAAAGCCTCGCTTTTCCCCTGCGTATCCTTATAGAAAATGACCTGGTTGTGGGATACGATATGATCATTATCCCTGTCAAAACGCACCAGGTTACCTTGGCCTATAGCCAGCCTTATCCCACGCCTGCCCAACGGAGAACTTGGGGAAAAGTAGAAATATGTTTTAGGATGGGATGTAACTTCCAATACCTTCATCAAGGTGTCGGGATAGAACTCTCCCTGGTACCTGACGTGCTGATAGCCAAGCTCCTCAACGCGTTCAACTTCATACCTTTCAATGTCCGAAATATTCTGCACCATCCATTTCCAGTCATGGCTAGAGAGGCCGTTTTTCTTCAAGTGCTGGCGTGAGGTCCAGTATTCATCTGTCGTATCATAGTTATCGATGAAAACGTTATTAAGGTATAGATCTACGATGAGCTTGCGATAATTATTAATGTGGTATGTCAAAGCAACCGGGTCGGTCATATCCGGCTTATCCAGGTCAAAGCGTAAGCCGAACTTCTTTCCGTTATACCAGGACTCAATGTCAACCAAGCCGTCATCCGTCATCTTGATAACCGGAGAGTCGCTGTCAAGGAAGAACTGGATGGAGGAGGTTATCACGCGCAGGCCGTCTTTTAAGGAAAGCATATTGTTTTTCGCTGCGCTCAGTTTTTCAAGGTTATACGGCACGGTGAAAAGAATATTATTAATCCTCATATTCCTAATTGCCTGAATAATAACCGGAAGCTTTGCATAATTGGGGCCGATAACAGCGGGATCAATCAAATTATCTGACGAGGATATTGCGTACAGGCCGGGGACAACAGTAAATGTCCTGTCCTTCTTGGTAACAATATATGCCTCGCTATGCGCGTTCTTGCCTGTATCCTGATTCAGGTCAATAACAACCAGGTGCTTATAATCCTCTTTTACATACCTTAACTTTGCCACTTCTTTGCCACAATCATTCATGCCGAAGGCGCGCAGTATCTTTCCTGCCCGGTCAATGGCAACTTTGACCAGAAATTCCCTGCCGTTAAATGTATATTTGCCTATATCAAGGGTGAACCCGGTATGGTCATAATGCGCAAGGTCGCCATGGGAAACACCCACGCGGGAAGCGACAGTGGAATTCAACGAATCTTTGGACTCGGGGAATGCCTGCGTCACCGCACCCAAAATGCCGGCGATAGCAGAGGCCGGCTCGCGCAGGTTAAGCACATATTTGACCTCGCCCCCTTCTCCCTTGAAACTATCTAAGATTGTTAGGCCCGAGTATTCAATACCGATAATCTTTTCTCCCTCGGGTAACACATTCCTGTAAAGTTTCACATAAGTACTAACCCCGCCAAAATCAATGGCCGTCCAATTAGAGTCACCACTGGGCACTAAAGCCGAGTAAGCGCCGGGGACCTCCGCAACTATGCCTTGCTCATTGATACTGTAAATTTTTGCTCCGGGAGCGCCTGGAAGCGCCTTCGCGTCAACCGCTCTACATTCTTTAAGATATCTGCTAATATAAAAGTTCTGCGCGCGCCGGCCATTTTCATCGTAAGAAACAATTTGTGCGCCCTTGCTCTGTAATAATGCGAAGGCACTACGGTTCTCTATGATGGCCTTGAGGCTGAAAAAGGCAAAAGTTCCGTCAGGCATACTCACTGTTAAATTGTCCTTTCTTAGGGTAAATAACAATGAGCCTTCTACGCCCTCCGCAAATTCGACTAACGAATCGCCGTAATATGGGGCTAAAAGCGGGAGCCATCCATCTTTAGCCAGGTTGACAATCTTCTTATAATGCGGGTACTCCTCGTTAGTCGGCGGGACATTCAGCGGGAAGGCCTTATATTGAACATCATTAAACCGGATCTCTTCTCCTGTATCAAATTCAATATTATCATTGTCATCATGGAACCAGGCATAACTATCAACCCTGGTCTGCTTGTAACTAAATGGCCCAAACTTAACTTCGCCTCTATTGACATTATTGTTAAGAACAGAATTTAATTCTCTTCTGGTTACAGGCGCGTCAGGCTCATCTAAGCCGGTGATACCTATCCACGCCTCTACCTTTTCATCTCGGGGGATATCGCTTGGGCTGGCGGCAATACGGGACTGTTCGCCTTTACCGCCCAACCTTCCTTCGAGCCAAGCCAACCTTCTCTCCAGAATATCGTCGGGCAGATATACGCCCTGCGCGTTCTGATTTTTTCCGGCCTCATCCACGTATACAAAGACCATATCTTGCATAAATTCTGCGGGAATATCGGACAATGCCGGCACGGAAAGTATCCATTTCTTTTTTACTCCATCATAGCGGTAGGCAAGGCCGGGGATAGTTTTATTCTTCACTGTTTCGGCGATCCTTTGTATAGGCACACGCACATCGCCGTTTTCCGCGGGAATGACATATTCTCTACGGCCGCGACCATCGAGTATCTCCAGGCCCTGGAGGCCAGGCTCATATATTGAGCCTTTTTCTATCTTTCTGTGGTCAAGGAATTCCCCGTCACGCACGACCTCATAATAAAAACGTAGTTTCTTTGGATCTTTCTCATCCTCTGTAGGATACCCGCGCAAAAAGCTATTATCCAGAAGGTAATTAAGATCTTCGGGCGAAAGGACGTTCCGGGTGGAATGTAAGGCGCCGGCGCCGATCTGCTCCTTAAGCCCTTCCAGCAGGCCAAGAGGCATCAATTCAGCTACCTTTAATCCCGGGGTAGGATTGACTTTGCTTTGCGGCAGAAGCACCAGGGTCTGGCAATCTTCCAAGGCTTTTTCAACTTTAGTTAATTCTATGGAGACATCCCTCCATTCGCCATCAACCTTGATCTTTATATTGTATAAGAACTGATAGGTGCCTTTTTCTTCTTTGCAGGTGATCCCGCTGTATTGGCCGCCGTTCCGCTTGATCTTTTCATATAAATCGCGGGCCCGGGTTGCGCCTAAGGCATTAAACTCTTCCAGGGTAGTAACTGCGTGCGGCATGCTGCCGTCAAACGAATGCACCACCGCATAGGCACCGCTTAACTGCGCCACCCTGGCCTCTATCCCTTTAGCCAGATACTCCACGATCCTGTTGTCAAGGGTAAGGTCTGCCTCTTCAGAGGCCTCAGGATATTTATCCTTTTCTGCCTCTATCTGCTCATCGGCCCTTGCCGCCTTCGGATAAGCCTCCAGATATATTCCTAACGGATTGTAGCCGGGGAGGTCTTTACCTTTAAGCTTCTGCTGCGGCGTACCGTAATTCTCGTATAAGCCACGATTATCTTCGCGGCCGGCAGGGAATATGCTTAACAAAGGCCAATCAAATCCCAGTTGATACCTTACGCCTAGATCAATCCCCCGCCCTGACTTGCCGCGGAAGCCCACGGTCAGGCCCGCGCTGGGGCCGACAATACCCTCGCCTCTGTGCGGGCCGGTAGAGACATCGGAATAACCGCCGGAAAGCTTGACAAACCTGATAAATGACCCGTCTTTGAAGCTGACCCGCGGCCCGGCGCTTATGCCATAACCGTTGCTGCCTATTTCGCCGTTCGCGCCTACTCCCCAATGTTTGCTTAATTCACGCGTTACGCCTCCTCCGGCCATTACATAGCTTCCCGGAACAGCGTCTCCCTCGAACATGCCCGGCTCAACATGCACCTCCCAGGTACCCTTCCTGCCGGTCACCCCATGGCCGAATCTAAGATAAGCCATCCTCTGCTCAATGGAAAAATCCTGCTCCGGCCAGTAACCTAAGGTTTCAATGGGGATAGTGCCTTTGGTGGCGGCAAACGCGCCTCCCAGCCTGGCCTCCCAGTAATGCTGCCTGCCGGTTACTTCATCTTTAGGCAGGTAATCAATGAAAGTCAGCGTATGGCCCGTAACTATGCCCTTCTGGTCCACGCTCATCTCAAAATCGCCGATGTAACTGCCGTAGATATTGTGCCTCTGCCCTTTATAAATATTCATCGTGGGATTCTCGATCAAGGCAAAACGGTAATCTCTCACCGTCTGATACCCGTTATTTACCCAGAGCGAACGCGTGCCTTTAAGGTATCCCACGGCCACGGTATTATTCAGGCGCTCTCCGTTATAGCGCATGCCCAGCCAGCTCTGTTCGCCATACGTGCCCTTATTAGACAATACCGTATAATGTGACATATCTAAAACAAACCTGTTGTCATCAGAGTGCCAGAGGTCATTCACCACATTCCCGGAAGAAGAGAAATTATCGCCTAGGGTAGTTTCCGCGCCGCCTTCGGAATGTTCATGATTAAGTATGTTTGTAAGCGCGGCCTCGGTCCAGGGGCGGAACAGCGGGTCTATTGTGCTGATCTCCTCGCCGGATGCGATGATCTTTTTCTTCAGCGCCTCTAACTCATCCTGAAGCTTGCGCGCCGCCGCGGCGCTAGTGGTAGCATCTGAGAGCGCTAAGGCATACTCCCTTAAAGAGTTGGCATAGCGGTTGAAATTCTGCACAGAGGCCACATCAAAATCAAGTTGTTTGGAGATCAATTGCGGAAGCGTCTTAGCGCGGTTGATCGACGACAGATAATAAGAAGCCGCGTAATCGATAAAAGAAATGTCGGGTTCCATAAGCAGCCTCTGCACCAGCTCAAAACCCCAGCCATAAATACTGTAGGGGATATACCCCTCGGAGTGAGACCCGGGCAAAGGCATAGAATAGTTATCCGGGAACCTACCGTTCAAAATCAGTCCCGGGAGTTCGCGCGTGTTCTGGTTAAGGATATTCCCGTTCAGGTCAGTGGCGGTGATAGTAACCGTGGTGGTATGGTTCTGCGTATTCTTCACAAAGACAATGTCCACCCGGCCGTCAGGAGCCGAGGGACTAGCAATAAGAATATTCAATTCCTTGGTCCAGCTCTCTACCTGCAGTTCAATGTATTTATTGTCGCGCAAAGACTGGATGTAGGTCTTCAGGCTCTCATCGGCGCTGGCAGTACCGGTATAAAAATTCCGCAGATAATCGCTCTTTAGATCCCGCAAAAGCATCGCCCCTGCCCCTAACTGCCGCAATAACCCGTAATATGAGCTTACCAGCGGCATAGCCGCCTGGATATCCTTGATGCGAAAATCCTGCCTCTCGGCGCTTCTTGCTATGCGCCTCTTAATCTCTTCGGGAAACTTATTCACGTGGCGCACCCCGCCTTCAGGGAACCTGTCATAATATTTCCAGGTGCCGGTCTCCTTATACCATACCCTGCACCAGGCAGTGCGCGCTTTTTGTTCATACTCAACGTCCCTGGCAAATTCCACCACAGCCGGGACGATATGCACAACGCCTTCTTTATCCTTTAAGCGCCGGACATAAGCTTCATCAAAGGTTACCGACGGTCCGCCGAGGCCCGGCTTGAACTCGACATAATCTTCCTCGGACTGCGCGTAGCGCGGGATAATGCGGAAGGGAGCTTTCAATTTAGTGTTCATCGGGATATCCCGGAGGTCATAGATAAATTCGGTGGCCGGGCCATAGACGATAGCTACCGGAACATCAATTTCTTCTTGCTCGATCTTGGCGAATCTCCGGCCGTTAAATGCATATCCGCTTGCCGAGACAAAACTGCTGTCAAAGGTAACATAAGTATCCTTTTCCAGTGCTTTTTTCCTGCCCCCTTCTTGTATGGGTGTGCCGGAAAGCATCTTACTCCTGTCTTTGGGCTTATCCTGATCTTCCAGGATACGCATGCGCACCCGGCCGTCATCGATCGCCTCGACAACCTGTTTACCGGTCTTACCCTGACTCATCAGATGCTGCATCAACGCCACGCGTTCGCCGGCGCAAAAGACCATTAATTCGCCTTTGGCGTTGTAATACACCGGCACCTCGGTCTCGGTCTTTTTTACCGTGCCGTCATCATTCAGGGCATAGGAGTTTGCGGAAAATACAGGGATCTTGCACAAATGCGTCTGGGGAATCTCGCTTTCCGCACGGATAGGTTCAATCTCGTGCGTGCGCGGGTTGACTCCGCAGCCTAATTGCCTGGTATAATAGTTATACTCCTGGGCGCGCTGCATATCTAAAAAGCCGTTGACCTTATACAAGCCGTCTTTTTTCCAGCCCATCCCGGTCTTGGCCAGAAAAAGCTCATTCTCCGGGGTGAACATCCTGGCCTTACCCACCTGGCGCCATAAACCGTCTTTACCGCCCTGGCTTAAGTCCTGTATCAGCAGGATCTGATATTCTCCCTCTTTCCTGATCCAGTATTGTAAATTGGCATTCTGGTTTAATAATGCCGCGGAGAGAAATTCCCGCTGGTTGCGTCCGAAGATGACTATGGACGGAAATTCATTGAGCTGGGAATCCTTGCCAAAGAGCATATGGATGTAATTATTCAGGGTGTCCACGGCGTCGCGGATCTGCAGGGTCTGGCGATTCTTATCCGTGACGACAAATTCATTGCTCTTCTCGTCATAATGCTCATAGAATTCTATCTCTCCGTAGATAAGCTGTAATAGCGGCAGGGGGACCTTCTTGGCTAATTGCGCGTTTAAATAAGGCATTACCCAGGGGAACCTCTTGCTTACCTTGATGCCTGTTTCAACCAGCGCATCAGAGCCGGGAATACGGCCGCCTGTTATAAAGGCCCTGGTCCCGGTTTTAGAATTGGCGATCCTGCGTTCCCCGAAGATCAGAGGCGAAAGTCTGCTATTCAAGCCCCAGAATTCTCCATTAGGCATCAATATTGCCAAATTGCCGCCAAAATTGTTCAACCTCTCAATGCGCGGGACCTGCAGCGCGGCAACCAGGATCTTGGCCATCTGATAAGCGCTGAGTGTCCCCACCTCTCCTCCGCTAAGGGCAAGCGAATAACCCATACTTAAGATATCGTTAAGCGTCTGCCACTTGCCTCCGCCAAGCCCCAGGCCTGCGGTTTTGTTGCCTATAGCGGTATCCAACCAGGAGGTTGCCGTGGGAACCTCCGCGAAATAGAGGCCCAATTGGTCCCCGGAATTCTTTCTTTCCTTGTCAGTCCCCACATTCTCATCGCGCAGGGCATTTTCCAGCAAACGCCTGAATTTCTCTGTGCTTTGATTTTCAATTCCGTGTATAAATTCCAGGCGCTTTAACCCGAAATAGGTATTATCATACTTGACCTTAAAGCAATCCTCCAGATCCGCGGCAGGGATCAATCCGGTATTAACCGGCTGCTGTGCTCCCACCTCAAAAGGATTAAGCTGGGCCTGGGCCAGATCGCCATAAAGCGTAGCGGTGAGGTTTTTGTGCGACCTGGGCGTATCCCAACCATGTCCGGTAGGTACTCCCGGCCTTGAGGCATAAGGCAGGATACCGTTACGCTTCATCTTGTTTAATTCCGCGAGCAGGCGCTGAAATTCTGCGTTTTCGCCGATGGATAAGTAAGCCAGGGCCAACTGGGCGGTCCATTCCAGGGAAATAATCCCTTTTCTCTTCAGGTTCTCCCGTTCCGCCCGCTCAATAAAATCTACGCCTGCGCCTTCCAGGGTAGTATTATCTATAAAGGTGTATTTATCGGTTGCGCCGCATTCCCTGCGCGTGAAATCCAACAATGCCCTGGCATTAATGCCGCGCGCGGCTAAAGCCTCTTTACCGATAATAGTTACTGCCCAGGACTGCACATCCGACGCCAGCACCGTATCCTGCTTGCGGTCCTTGGTAATGCCGAGCGCAAAATACCTTGTCCCATCATTACGCTCCACCACGCAATTGTTCATTATGGAACGCAAAAACTCTTCGGCATATCCCGTGGAGGAAGGCGCAATTTTGCCCAGCTCTCTTAAGAATGCGTAGATCACCAGGTTGTTCTCCGTGCCCTTGTGGAAATTATGGTCATCAAAATAAACCAGGCCGTCCCCGCCGGTATCCCGGTGCGACAAGAGGTAATTCGCCAGATCCTCCAGCATCGGCGCATACCTATTCACTGCCTCGGGATGGGCATTAATATAATGCAGGAGCGCAAGGCCTAAAAATGCGTCCGAGCCCCTGTGGCCGCGGTTGCGCGTAACTTTTTCATCAAAAGCGTCATGGCCTTCGCCAAATCCGCTGAATTTCCTGCCGCCCTTTACCGCCTCCTGCCATTTCTTATAATAGAATTCCAGCGCCGGCCCGATCTTCTTAGCCAACTCGGGGTTACTGCTTAACAGCGCGTGGATGACCCGCAGCGCCTGAGAATAGGTGTAGGCGGTATTCCCTTCCAGGAAGTCCCCGGGATTCTCTATCCAGAGCGCCGCCTTCTTGAGCTTTTCTTCTAAGGTCAGGGGGGCCTCAAGTAATTCCTTTCCCTGCTTAAGATCGTCTAATTTCTTTTTTGATTCATCCAGTGTCTTCTGGATAAATCTTTTTACGCGGGCAATGCCTTCGAAGAATATACTCCGGCGCTCTTTCAATAGTTTATCTGTATCCTTCCTTTCTTGCTCTGCGCGCTCAACCCTGGAAGCCGGCCGCCCACCCTCTAACTTCTTGATCTCTTCTTCAACCGCTTGTTTTTCTTTCCTTAATTGCTGTATACGCCCTGATCCCGGCACTTGCGCCCGGCCGCCTTGCGGCAATGCATTTAATTTCTTGCGCGCATCTGCTAATTCCTGCTCTAATGCGGCTTCTTTTATCTTTAAGGCTGCAAGTTCTTTCCTTAAGTCCTCCAGGGCTGCTGCGGACAGGCCTTTAGCCGCAACTGCCGGCTGCTGTTTTAATCTCTCGATAGTTGTTTCTAATTCTTTTATCCTGGCCTCTCTTTGGGTAATACCACTGCGCAGGGTGGCGATCTCGGGTCTTTCCTGGCCGGCCTGCGGTTGACTCATCCCGCCGGACTTAAGGCCCTCGGCAACAATGGCGGCAAATGCCTGGCTTATTGCGGCAAACCCTGCCTTAGGCGTGCCCTTTTCACTAATAATACCCCAGAGGTCATCTTCGCCTTTGGCCGCGTTATCTTTGAAACTCATCACGATCAGCCCGACTTGCTGATCTTTCGCGCTCTGCACTAGATCTAATAAATAATCCCTCTGTCCTTCCTCGCCGGGCTGATTGGACTGCCTTCCTGCCTCGGCAATGTAGAAGGGCTTGACTACCCCTGCCTCCGCGCAGGCTGCTTCCCAATTCTCGACCACCAAAGTAAGATTTTTTCCGCGGTAGTGATTAAACCCGACCATATCCACGTCGGTCTGCAGCGCCAGCACCATATGCCTAATGAGCTCTTGCCGATCATCCAGATCACCCAAGACTACCGAAGTAAATATGGCTTTGCCAAACTTGGTATGCACTTTCCTTGACTCGCGGTCAACAATGCGGCTGAAATAATCTTCTACTGTTTTACCGTGGCTATAAACCGGGTAATGATTTGGCTGGTTCAGCTCATTGCCTAACTCAATGATAATTTCTGATATCCCTTTTGCAACTGCGCGTAATTCTTCCAGGTGTTCAAAATAATTGCTATCTTCCAGATTCAATCTTGCTTTCCTATATTCAGGAAGTCTCTGATCTTGAGGAAGTGGCTTACTCCACATAAGACTCAAATGATTGTATCCACCAGCGTCTAATGGCATACCCTCAAAAAGCGCCTTAATATTTCTCTGGATCAACCCACGGGCCATCTCCAGGGAGAATGGCTGCCAGCTGCGCGCGACATTAGACTTAGTTTCATGGATGCGCGGAATATCCGCAGGGGTAACCGTATTGGCATCCAAACTAAGGCCCACGGGGATAGCGCCGTTAATAAACAAATACCTTCCGCTGCGCGTCAGTGCGGGCGCTTTAGTATTCTGCCGCGCCAAGGCCGGGGCAACCGCAGGCTGCGCCTTTTGTAATCCTGCTAATTTTTTCCTGTCATTACCAAGCGCCTGTTTCTCCTGCTCCAGATCCTTTTTAGCAGTGTCTAACTCTGTCTGCAGCTGCTTGGCTGAAACAGGATTTGCCGCGGCCTTGAGCTGGGCCTCGAGCTGGCTTATCCTGCTGCGCACCCGCGCAAGCTCGGCGCTTTTTTCTGTGATCTGGGTTTCTAGGGCTCTGATTTGCTCCTGGGAAAGAAGGGTTTCTGCTGGGGAAGGATTCGGCTGAACAGCGGAAGCGCCCGTAGCAGGCGGAGCGCGGGTAGTTCCTGAAGCCTGCGCTTCTAATTTTTTGCGCTTATCTTCTGCCTGCGTTAATGCGCTGCGGGTAGTTTCTAATTCTTTTTGTAAGCCCGAGAGCCTCTGCTGGCCGGCCTCATCCAATCTCGGCTGCTTCCCGGCAAGCTGCACCTCAATGGCTTTTACCTTTTCTTCTGCTTCTTTTAATTTATTATTGGCATCCCCTAAGCTCTGCTTACGCTGCTCTAGTCTATTCTTAGCCTCGACTAAGCCATTGGTGAGCTCCGGATGCTGCTGGATAAAGCTGATCTCGCCCTCAACCAGGGCAATATCTAACTTCCACTCCTGGATTACGCGGTTCCAACCATCCACAACCTTAGTCGCGCGCGCCCTTTGTTCTTCCAGCCCCACCCTTTCTAGCTCCGACAGGCCTGCGCCTTGCGCGCCTGGTTTTATGAGGGCGATTTTCTGCTCTAAATCACGTATATTTTTCTGTAGCGTGTCTACGGCTGTTACTGCCTGGGCTAACTCTGGATTTAGCTCCGCACTCTTTCTCTCTGAAGCCGGAATAGCCGTAGAAGTGCCTGCCGGCTCCGGTGCTCCTTCTTTTTCTTCAAGCTCCGCGTTGATCTGAACCAATCGCGTTCTAAGTTGTAATAGTCTTTCTGCCGGCGCCAGGGGCACAGTAAGAGACGCTGCCTGAGGAGCTTGCGCAGCTTGAGCAACTGCGGCCCCTCTTTCCGGCGGCAGGCCCAACCCTTCTCTCTGGCTGTTTATTTCTGTTTCTAAGGCGCTAATGCTCCGGGCCCTGACGGAGATATTGGTATTCAACGCGGAAATTCGAGCATCCACGCCGGCTAATTCTTTTCTTAGTTGCGCGATCGCGGCGGCATTATCTGTGCCTGGTTGCGGATTCTGCCCTGCAGGCTGCGGCGCAGGCGGCGCGGCCTTATTTGCATCTTGAGCAACTGCCGGCGGATTCTGCTGCGCTCCCGGCGCTGGACTAACAGGAGGAGCTGCCGGCCGACTGCCGCCAACTGGCTTGGATGCCGGCCGCGCTTTCCCTAATGCCGCCAGTTCTTCCTGCTGTCTAGCCCTCTGCGCGGCAAAGGCCTGCTGTTCAGCCTCAGCCCGCCGCCTAAACTCTTCTCTTTCCTGCTTTGCTTGTTCTACTTTCTGGACGGCGGCTGCGGCGGTTTCGGCTACCTCTCTCTTCTTATCGGCCAGCTCTTTTTTAATCCTGTCTAAATTCCCTTGCTCTTGCTGCTCAAAATTGGCAGCTGCCTGCAGCTTGCTTAAAACCTCTTGTTCAGCGGCAGCCGTCTCTGCTATTCTTCTGGCCAGCTCTTTTTTTGCTGCGTCTGCTTGAACAGGCTGCGGCTGGGATTTCTGGGAAGCAGCCAGCCACTGGCGGAATGCTGCGGCAAACTGCCCGCTTTCGGCATCAGTTGTTCCTGCCAAGGCGCTGGATTCATGGATTATTTCTGCGGCAATAGCGGTAACCGCTCGCGCTTTGGGTAAACTAAGCAGGGAGTAATCTATGATAATCGTATTCTGGTGGGTAGTGGCAAATATCTCGGGGAAGTCCGGATGGAGTTTACGCAGCTCTTTGGTGATCGGCCCGGCGCGGATCAAACCTTTTTTCTTAACTTCAGCAAGGTATTGACCGGCATCCATACCGCTAAATTCCGCCACCAGTTGTAATGCCTCGCGCACCCAGAGATTGTTTATCACTACGCCAAAACGTGAATAATTGCTGGAGATATGCTTTTGTAAGATAACTTCCTCTGGCGCTGTTAACGGCCTGGCGCTTGAGGCAGGGTCTTTCTTGGCTGCGGCAGGAGCTTCTTTTGCCTTAACTCTGCGCACTGCTCCATCAATCGTAAATTCATATACTGTACCATCCTCTGCCTGCCAGTAGAGCCGGCTTTCATTATCTACTACTCTTAAATCGGGGTTCAGCGAACATTTTCCCGCCTCATCGTCATAAGAGATAATTTCCTTACCTGCCTTATGCTTAAGAGCCCTGCTGCCTCTATGCAAATCTGCGCTTACAAACATATCCGCCGCGGATGATTCCGAAGACATAAGCGGCATGTCGGCAACAAGACGCATCAGTATCCCTCTTGCCTTTGCCTTTTCTTCCGGGTTATCAAGTTTAATAGGACGGCTAACGCTGTATAATCTATCATCCAGGGCCTCAAAGAGAGAATTAAGCTGTTGTAACCGGCTTACAATGGGCGCGTTTTCATTTTTAATGCCTGCTTCAAGCTGTAAAGCAAAATCTTTATAGATTGTTTTCTCTCTAACATCCCTGGGGAAATCTACCCTGGCTTTTACTACACTTAATAAGCGGCCCTGGAGGTCCTTAACTTTTTCAGCAACAAATTTTGCGTCTTCAGGCTTGAGGGATGCGCCTCGCAATTCCAGGTAGCGGGCAAGATCGCTTACCGCTCTCTGCGGGCAAAGTAAACCTTCCTCAACCCCCAAGGCGAAAAATGCATACGCCCGACCGCGATAATTCATCGGCTCTTTAGGGTCGTATTTAACCGCTCTTTCCAGATCTTCCAGCGCATTTACATAATTGGCCTGCCGATAATCAGCCACGCCCATATTATAGAAAGCCCGGGAACGTTCAGCGGCCGGGACCGCTGAATTATCTGCTACTCTGCGCAAATGATAAAATGCCTCATCAAATTTCTTTTCGTCCACGAGCGCCTTGCCTTGCTCCAAATCTTTTTGCCACCCTGTCTGAGCAGCAGCCGGCGCAGAGCTTGCATCACCAGTTGCACCTGTCGGCGCCGCCGCAATAAATAATCCCTCAAACTCCCGGACAGCTTTTGTTTTTTCAGCCTGAGAAACAGCCAAATGTTCAGTAAGGAATTTTATCAACTCCGGCTTTGTCGGTGTCACGCCCCTTAGCCCGGAAAAGGCCGTTGTGTATTCCTTTAACAGGCTTACATTCTCATCTTTGCTATCCCGTAAGGCGATTAGGTCTCGTTGATAACCTTTAATGTCGTTATCTAAACCGATTATTTTATTTTTGAGTACGGTTGCGGCGGGACGCCTCTCTAAAGGAAGCTGCTGCCATATCATTTTATCAAGTTCCTCAGATGATAAACTCGCAAAGGGCTTCGGGGAATTACTATTTGTGCCCTGGCCTTCTTCCAACTCCTGCAGTTTGCGCAGGATCTCTTTTTTGCGTTCTTCAAGCTCCCTCAACGCATTGATATCCGCGCCCTGCTCCTGCCTTAATTTATCCAGCCCTGCCTGCTGCTGCTTTAACTTCTCCGGCTCTGCCTGCTTCTGGGCCGATTCTACCCGGGCATCTGGAGGTGTCCTGGGTTTCTCCTTTGGCTCAAACTCCCTTAAGGCCCTTTTTATTTGCGCCTCCGGCGGCAATGGCGCCGGGGCTTCTCTTTTGCCGGTATCTTTTTCCTTGTGTCCTAGCAAACTTAAGGCCACATCGGTGATATGCAGGCCTAAGGCATTCTCCACCAGCATTAACCCGTGCTGGCCCCAGGCAATGGCGCCGTAATTACTCTCTAACGCCTTGCCCGCGATATCCAAAGGTTGACCTATAAGATGCACTGCCGATTCAAAAGGACCGTGATAATTCATCATCAGATCGCCGCTGGCCAAGACCGAATTGATTTCCAGGCCGATAATAGACATATACCAGAAGGAGGTCCAGAAGCGCCCGCCTTCACGCAAGGCTAATGCCAAATAAGGCTTGCCTTTAGCGGCAACATCCCTTCTCACCTTTTCATAATACGGGCTGCCGGCGCGGTAAGCTGTGAATGCATCTTGGGGATGCAGCAGCACATAACCCAGATAACCCAGGAATTCCAGAGGCCCGACTAGGATAAATAGCACCGCCCAAACATCCGAAACTATAAAATATCTGAACCGATCTTTAAAGGAGATCTTTCCCGCATTAAAACCGGCTTGCTCCTCGAGGATCTTCAGTAATCCTGGCCTTGCCCCGGCATTGATAATACCCCTGGCAAACAGAGCCCTAAGCACATTCGGATCCAGGGTATCTGGGTTAAGCTCAAGCCTATCCAACAGCCGGCGTACATCGATAGTAAGGTTTCTATCTTTGGCTGCCCTGGCCTTTTCAAATTCATTTTGCGCCCTGGCATCCTGCAGTTCATTGCGCAATGACTCGGCGTCTAAGAGTTTCAGGCCAATGACGATCGTGCTCAGGCGCACAATTTCAGATAAAGTATGAGGAAATCCCCAAAGCATGTCAGGAGTAACTACCGGCAGGCCTAATAACACAAGCACCACATTTGCCACAATGCCGCTCATCAATATCATCAGGCCTCTGGAAGCGGCAAAATTCAGTATGCCGGCCGGGATAGGGGCGCGGAGCATAAGGTGCGAGGTAAACAAATGCGCCGCTTTCCTAAAGAAACGCTCGTTAGACGGCGCGCCCCTGTAAACCTCCGCGTCCTTTTTATGGCGCTTAATTTCTTGTTTTATTCTTGCGTGAATAGTTATTTCTATTCCTTCGATCCGTATTCTTTGGTCAGTCAACTTACCTTCTGCGAAGTCGCGCGCAAAATCCGTAAACTCTAAATTTCTCCAAAGCTTATCCCAGAAAAAGTTCCAAAGGACGAGCGCCAGATAACGCAGGAATAATCCTAAAGTGGCAAATTTCAAAACTACCGGCCAGGAGAAAGGCGCGGATAATATCCCCAGGGCCGTAAACAACGAGAATGAAATTATGGTAGAGATGGGAGATTTAATGAAAACGCCCAGAATATTATTATGCTCCGGATGATAATACTCGCTATGCACTGTGCGCAAAACGCGCTCTTGATCGTCAACAGAGACATCTCTTAACTCATCCTGGAACTCTCTCTCAACCTCTGTGGAGAGCTTCAAGTTGCGTAGATCAACTCCGTAGCGGAACATAACCGGCCTATTCTTGCGCCAGCTTTTGATATCTTTCTTGACCAGCGCAATGCCGGACAATATCCCGGAAACTGTTATAGCGCTTAGGCTCAGCATCAGGCCAAGATACTTGGCCTGGGCACTTGCCTGGGCCGCCAGCGGCATCAATCGGCCAAAGAAATAAATAAATACACCTAATAAGGCAATATGCAGCGTTATATATATGATATTGCGCGCATAGTGCCGATCAACCTTGGCTGCCTGGGCAGGGGGGCCTGTTGTTGCAACTGCCAGTGATGCAGCGGCTTTGGCCTTAGCGCTTCTATAACGCAGATACCAGATTCCCACGGCAAGCGCGGCACAAACCACCAAGACCAGGGCTATCGTAGACAAATGGAGGGTGGCCAGAATTCCTGCTCCTGCGGAAGCCTTGCCTGCAGGTAATCCTGCGGCCAGGGCTGATAATAGCTGAACCCGGCCATTAGTATTTACCGCCGCGCCCAGTTTATATGATGCGACGACCTGTTCCATAGTAGGAACTATATCTACTATAACTTTTGGCTTGGTTGTATCTTCTCCTTTGATCATAAACCGCGTAGCAGTATCTAAATTGGCGGAAATCGAAAATTCGCTGAAGTTTGTTCTATCGGCCATATTAAATATATCATAATAATTACTGGCAAGGCCTTTCGCTCCACCTACGCTGGCATCATATAATCCATTAAACGGAATAGTCACTTTTATATTACGTCTGTGTGTCAGGTTGTACTTTATAAGAGAATTTAATGCTGCAAGCAGGCATACGTCCGCAGCTCCGCCAACGAGGATAAACTCCTCAGGCTTATCTTTTTCCAAAACACCCTCTAATTGTTCCGAATCTACCGAGCCGGTTAATGACTGCACCCTATGAACAAAAGGATACGTAACTTGCGAGGTTATCGCAATAGCCAGAGTATTGGGTAATATTCCCATTAACATGAGCGCGCTTCTTACCGCTCTACACACATCCGACCTATAATGCTCACCGGCCGGTATATCTCCGGGCTCTGTATGTACTGCTACCAAATACGGAATAGCCGCTGGTGCGCTGATGGAATAGGCTTCTTGTCTTACTAATGTTACCCCTGCGCCAACAAATAACGGTAGGACCGTTGCCGCGGTAAACATTTTATTGGTTGTAATGTATGCGCCGGCGGGGATCAGCCCGTGGATGATGGCTGCTACGCCTGCGATTACAATAATAGCCGTGATCCACCCTGCCATAGGTAGATACGGCCTTAGAGTTTTTGTTACTGTAGTAACTGATGCGCCAAGGATATTCTGCGCGCGGGAGTGGTTTTGCTCTAATCCTACCTGCGCTTTCCTATTCGCTTGCGCATGATAATATCCACATCCTAAGCAACCTAATCCCGCAATCAATAATACCACTAAAGCAATTCCGCCCCAAGACAGGAAAGTTGCGCTAATAACAGTGACTTTTGCCGCAACGGCTGCCTTAGCCGCTGCCCCAGCCGGCACTGCCGCGCCTGTTGCCGCCCGCGCCAAAGATACGCCTAAGCCTAAGAACCCTAAACCGATAGCAACGTACTTGCTTACCTGTACAGCGGGCCTTAATCCCGGTTTATCCTTCTGCAGGAGCAAAGTTTGTTCCACATCCACAAAAATTTCATCCTTGATCCTTATCAATACTACTCTACCGGCTGCCTGGATTGCCCCAAGCAACCCTAATACTTTATCCATTGTCTGGTTAGCCTCGCCTCCCGGAGTCAAGAAATTTTCTTTTAGTATCCCTACATATCCTTCGATGCCATCGGCTATCATCCCAGCAAAAGATGCTCTAGTGGCTACCCGATTATTTAAATCTACATCGGTTAGATTATAAGTTTCATTTGGCTTATCCTTACACGGCATGACTGTTCCGCCGCTCCTAATTGTACCTAAGATAACCCACCAGATAAAACTATCTTTGATAGTTTGATTTAACTCGTATTGTAACCGTGTCCTTAGCGAAAATGCTAATTTATCTACTTGTTTCCAATCGGATTGCTCTACCGCTGTAGTAACTGACTGTTTCCATTTTTTTAAGAAGCATATAAAGACATCTAATTTTTTCGGCGCGTCTAATTCCACTGTCGTTCTTTCTCCGGGTTGTAAATTAAGCCTATCCAAATACACGGCGACCGGGCTATCTAAGGCAGTAGGAGGGGATACAATGTTCATTGACCCAAAAATTATTACTGCCGCCGCAACCATAGCCCCTCCGCTTGAAGTTAAGCCCAAGAATGTAGCTGCCTTGGCCGCCTGCACAGGCGCGACAATCGGCGCAACGCCTGTTGCCGCCCACGCCAAAGATGCGCCCAAGCCCAAGAAGAGACCCAAGCCAACGGCAATGAACATTAATCTGTTTCCCCTCAGGAAAGATTCTGTCATTTCAGTCAATGGAGCCGATACCGGCGCTGCATTTTTCTGCCGCCGTTTATAAACTCTATAATTATACTCTTTCACCGATCTAGACAGAAGTTCAGGCACATCCTCTAAAGAAACACCATTTCCCTGATTCAACGGGCGGTATTCGACAATCAAGCCATCCTTGATTACAAGCGTAACATACCTGTATCCAAGCGTAGAGTCTTGATCTACACCTAACCCTAACGGATCAATCAGGATAATCTTTCCTAGAGGCGTCACCATTATAGAAACTATTCTTTTTTCACGATAAGGATCCGAAGGAAAATATCCGGTGTGCGTTGGAACTTGGCCTTTTACTAACCTATCTAATTTTGCTAAATTGCCTGCAAAAGTATTACAAGATCTCACGAAGATTATAATACACAAAACGACAAGAATAATAATCCCGACATAAACCGGATGCGCCAAAAGCCACTTCACGACCTCACCTGACCCCACGGCAAAGAAACAAGACAGTCCTTTTGATGGAGACGGAAGAACTTCAGGATTGCGATTCAGTAGATTTAAGAGCATCTCCGCTTGCTCGGTTATCTTCTCATCACCTGATTTCTGCTGCTTCCGTAAGAAATCCCTATACGTACTTTCATTCAACGCTCCCACGGCATTGGCGCGGCTTACGCAAGATAAATCCGCAGAAGTAACGGTTCCTGCCTGCGCGCGTGCCTTTATACCCGGCCAGATATACTTCTTAAAACCAGGGAAGGCGTTTGCGGAGAAAGCAAGCTTAGATAACAGATTTTTTGCCTGCTCTCGAATACGCGCATCCTGATGGCGATCAATTAACTGCCCTAATCCGATTATCAATTCCCCTAACCGACGGACAGAATCACCCGCTACATACGCAACTAAATAATGCCAGCCGATTGGCCGTGCCCCTTTCAGAGGGTTGAGACGGGCTTGCATATTAAGATGGAAATCCAAAGAATAGAAAGGTACGAACCAAAGTAAGGCATGTTGTATTGCTGCAACCCTATCCTCCCCAGACAAAGTTTGAAGCGCTTCGAATTCAACCTCTGCCTGTAAAATACCTTTCTTAACAATCAATTCGCAACAGTCAGCTATTTCATTCCAATTCCCACGTTCTTTTACAACAGATAGATCAGAATCCACTAAGTCTACTAGCGCAAAAAACGGCTTGAAATCCGACTCCTTATGCCGTAAAAGCAGTGCAGCAAATTCAGCAATATCCTTTACTTCTACTTCTCCCAGAAGCTCAATCCCATGATCCTTGTCATCATTATATAGATCTAAAATTTCCTGAGCAACAAACTTAAGCAGTGAAGTATTCGGGACGCGATTTACTATCTTAATTTTTTCAGCAAGAGGAATATCCAATGCCAATAACAACTTAAAAACATTCTGTATAATGCCCTTATACAAAGCAGCAGCGCCATCATGCGTACGTGCCAATTGCTCAAGATGTCCGTGGAACGCACGGGCTACTGCCGAAGGAGTATGCGTATCCCGTAGCGCTATGACTATTCCGGGAATGACCATAGTATAAATACTTGCCTCTGCTTTGCCGAATGCGGCCTCATAATCAGGGAAGAATCCCATCATGTTTCCTTGTTGAAAACGTCTTTCACTGGCGTTTAAAAATCTCTCAATAGTCTTTACCTCCTGCTCCTGTATATAGCGTTGGAAAAACGCCGCACCGGTAAGTAAGGCCATAATCCGCCATGAATACTGGAAGAAATAGTCATTCTTCGCAAAAGCCGTTTGTAGTTTCTGAATCACCGCCGGATACTCCTGCAGGAACGCCCTTAATTGCTCATCATCCGCGCTTAATTCTTGCAATTCCCGCAACGCGCGCTCAGGAAGCAGCACCTCCTGATTAGCTACCGGCACAAAATAAGTGTAACCAAAATAAACCGGCTCTACTACCGCCTCAATCAGGAACGCCAGCACATGCGGCAGACCCAGTAAAATCTCTACCCCTTCATGAATCAAACCTGACGAGTTACGAATATAAATCTTTACCTGTTTGCGTCTGTCATCATACACAGTAAAAGCATTCATGCTCTTCTTACCTGATTTAGTCTGAAAATATGCGTCTGATTTTGCATAATAAATCGTATAGGTATACTCCTGCTCAGCCCCATTGCGCGTAACGCTCACCTTATTACCTTTTCTTAATAAGGTTACCAACGCTTCAAGATGTTGCTCAATATAGATAAATACCTGCCGCGTTGCGTTAGATACAGCGCCTTCAGGAGCTTGATACTCATCACGGAGGATATCTAATCTAGTGTTAAGGTCTTGAATCCTATCCTCCAATTCATCCCGCGTTAACGGCTTGGCGCTTTTTTCCTTTGCATCCGCAACCATCTCCTTAAATTCTGCTTTAGTCAACATCTTATGAGACCCCAGGCGATGCTGCGTCGCGCCCGGCCCTGTGCTTTTACTGTCGCCAGAAGCGGGCGGCGGCGCGTGGGCAAAATGCCTCCAGGCAAGCCAAGCCAGGCCTGCTAAAACTCCTAATGCTATTAAAGTGCCTAAGCCGCTCATATTAGCTAATAAAGGAGCGACATGGGCAGCCAAAACTCCTGTCTTTGCCGCCGGCAAGATTCCCCCTGCCTGCGTTGCAACCGAGCTTACCCCTAAAACCGTTACCACGTTGCAGCCGAGCGTTTTGGGCGCAACGGCCTCCCCCCCAAATTCCACCGCGAGTCTGGAAGCTATAGCTGCGGGCAAAGCTACCCCTGCGGCACCCGTAGGATCAGTTGACGCTTTGTACGCTGTTGATCCTGTAGGTGGGAGTTTCCTTATTTCTGGCTGCAAGCACCCGAGCAATAACGGAGTCGCGCTCAGAGCCAAAAAGTTGCTCCCAGGAGTCAACGCGGCCGTTGCGTGTGTAAACATTACCGGTAGACTGGTAAATAAGGAAGATGCGTAAATGGCCATTGCCATTTTCCCGAGCAGCAGCAAAGATGGTAGAATCAAGATTAAACTCAACAATATGATCGATCTCGAGGACGTCGTAATTGATCTTGACCATGGTAAGCTCCTTTCGACTGTTGTAACATGGGCCGTGGAGGGGTCAGTTCCCTGGAGGAGGGACTCCACAGCCCATGTTAGCAACAAAGCCGCACCTGATATTCCTGCCACGGAAAGAACAGTATGCGGCTGGGTTAGAAATACGGTTAACAAACCGGTTATCGGCAAAGTTAAAGCTATAAGGGCGCCCCAATTGGTGTGGGTCAGTGCCCGGAGGTATTGGGCCACCAGCGAAGCGCCCTTATAGCCAAAAGCCGCAGTTCTTCCTGCCACGGAGAGAAGTTGCGGCTTAATAAGGTTAGTTATTTTGGGTAAATTGGCCTTCACCACTTCCACCGCGGGTCTGGAAATGAGGATTACTGCGATTATCGCGGGAATGCCTGCTGCGGAGGAAATAACGGAAGAAACGCCATTATCAGCTAAAGTGTTCTGGGCCGTAAACAGTATCGCGCCGATTACGGCTACTACTGCGCCGGGTTTTAATGCGCCAAAGTTTACAGAAAGATAAGGTTTGGCGGGCGGAGCGCGGGCACCTGGCTGTTGTATGCCTGGATTAGCAAGACTATTATTAAATGAAGACAAAACGATACTTGTCTCGCCTGATCCTGGAACATCTGTTCTGCCAACAGTCGTAGCGTCTGCGCCAAGCTTATTATCAGTAGCGCCTACTGCAATTACACTGCTTGCACCTCGGGCGTCACTGTTTCCGCTTGTTGCACCTCCAGAACCTGTCTTTGTTGCATTGTTGCCGGATACACTTTCTGCACCCTGCCCATTCTTTAGAGTCTGGGCTTCTCGGCTTTGGCCTTGTTCTGCTCTTTTCTCGGTTTCAGATCTAGTTCCCCCAGCAACGAGAGAGCCTAAACCTGCAAGATTTGTTCCGCTCCTGTCTGGAGCCACGACCTGGCCTTGCGGAAAGAGGCCAGTCGCGCCAAAGACGCCCGGGGAACGGGCACGAGCACCTCCTACTGCCGTAATTCTCGCTGCGGCAGTAGCGCCGATGGGACATTCTTTACCTGAAAGATTTATGGATGGGCTGGGAACAGTCGCGCTGCCGGTTGTGCTTGTAGCCTGCATTACTGCGCCAACAGTGCGTAAAGTGATGCCTGGCGGCGGCAAGGCAGCGGGAGAATTAACAGGCCCTGCCTGGTTTCCTGAACCTGAACCCGCCAATCCGCTTCCTGTTAGCTGTTTCAAGCCTATACTCATAATAGGAAGCAAAGAGCAAGTATATCCGATGAAAGCCGGGACTATATTAAAGAATGCGGCGGCAGCCACAATTAATCCGCCGATCAACTGCACCTTGGGATTAGTAGACCACTTGCCAAAAAGGATACGTGAACCATCTATGGGCGGTATGGGCAAAACGTTCAAGATAGCCAGGAGTGAGTTATATTCATATGCCAGCCCTAACATAAGCTTCGTGACCACCAAGACAGAGGGTCCTAAATAAGGGGCTAAAGAAGGCAGGAGCCAATGGCCGATACTATAGGCTGCCCCGGCCAACAAGACATTCACCGCCGGCCCGGCAATAGTTATGATAGAGAGTTCTTTATAATTTTTGGCGTTTACCGGCACGGGCTTACCAAAAGCAACCGGAGTAGCCCCAAGCAGCATACATACTAACGGCAACAATATGGTCGCGCCGAGGTTGATATGCTTTATGGGATTAAGCGTCAGCCTTCCCTGGTCCTTGGCTGTCATATCCCCAAAGAATTTATTTGCCGACCAGCCGTGGCCAAATTCATGGTGGGTAAGAGCGTGCAACAGGATAAAGAACCCTATTGCATAGACGATCAGCTGGGCCATCCCTGCCGGATTTGTAAGATCAAACCCCGCATAAACTGCCAGTAAACCTACCAAGAATGGGGGAACAAAATAGACCGCCTCTATAGCTGCTATCTTCACTACCTTAACGAGCTTTTGGCCAAAAGTAGTGGTTTTTTGAGACGCAGGAGTTTTCGGCTCCTTAGGCTGGACAGGCGCGCTAATATTGGCTTGTTCTGCGGAGAGAGGAGTTAAATTAACGGAATTTGCGCGGGAACCTTTAACAATTGCATCCAGATGGCTTATTAATTCATCCATATCCATGGTGGCAGTAGAATCCAGGACGCATCTGGCATAATCAATAATGGTGGGCGGACCGGTGGCGGATATTGCTCCGGGGAGCGGCTCCTGATAACCTAAGCGTAATGCCAGAACCTGTAATACCCGCACGGCCTGGTAATCACCTTCGGCAGCCCTGTTAAACACTTCCCATAAAGCCAACCAGACCCCCTTTACTTTCTGCGCATTATCCGGGATACTTAAGGCGGCTTCTAGAACTTTGTTACCTCCCACTAATTGCCTCCAGGCCTCAAAATGGATCACTGCCTCAAGGGCATCTCTGCCGGCTACTGCCAATAACTGATTTTGTCTTGCTCTTATCTTTACAGGCCTGGCGGCGTCCTCTGGCGGCTCCGCGGCCTGCGCGCCGGCATTAAGAATATTTTCGGCAGTGCGCATTGCCACATTTTCCACCACAAAGACATTATCGCCTTCCTGCCATGCGGACGCTCCACGATGTTGTCTATCAAATTTATTCATCTGGCTATCGAGCCACACAAGGCGGCATAGATTTTTCGCATTACCGTTAAAAAGAATAGTTTCGGCTGCTTTGCGGGTATAGATCAGCAATCCGGCGTATTCGCCCTTTCCGCGCACAGTAACACTTTGTCCGGCCCAGTGAGCCATCAACGTAGTAGGTATTTTTTCATTTATCTTCTCGATTATCGCCTCGCGCTGGCCAACGGTTGCCCCGGATAAAATAAAATCAAAAGTAAGGGGTAAAGCGTCCGGAACCCAATCCGCAATTCTACTTGCCTTATTCCACGCCTCAACTAATTGCGCTGTCTCTATGGTCAAATTCCCGGCGGCGCTTAACAACCCGAAGATTTCCTTTGCCTCTTTTTTCTCCGCGCTAAGGAGCATTTTAGATAACAGATCAACGGCATCCTGATTAAGCGCCGGTAATAAAGCCTTGAATATATTTAACGCCGCTTTGATGTACTCTGCAGAACTTAACCAGCCGGCATTATTCTCCAACAGAGCTGTTATTACAGGCGCGGCCTCTTGAGGAGTTATTTTCCCGGCAGTTACTAATACCGCAGCTATCCAGAACTTCAGTTCTTCATTCGCATATGAAACGGCAAAAACCTGACCTTTAAGAACGCTCAAATTAAGGGTATCTATGCCTGTAGTCCTGGCCAGAAGCTTGGCAGCGTGGATGCGTATGGTCGTGACCGCGCCGTCCTCCGGATGAGTAAAGGTATCGGCATTACACAAAGCAGATAACGCCGCTTTATTGGCTTCCGGAATATCGCCTTTTCTGTTTTCTAGAATAGATAGTTCCTCTTCTATTTTGATTAATTCTTTATCTTTGCCGAGCTTATTCACTGGTACCTCTAAAGCAGGGGTAAGGTTCTCCTCTACCTTTGCCGCCAGTACCTCCAATCTGCTCCGCACATCCATATTCTTAAATTCAACGGGGTTGATCGTACCTCTTAATAACGCATTATTCTCTTCGGCGATAACATCCAATATCCCGATAATAGAAAGGACGAAGTTCATCTGCCAGGGCTTTAAGCTTTTTTCTCTTAATGGATTGGCCTGGCCATTAACCTGCGCCTGGAGCGCTCCGGTTAATTTATCAGCCACGCCTCTGGTTATATCCTTCCCTCTGATCTTCAGGACGCATTTGATCACATATTCTAACTGAAGGACAAAATCCTGATTGGCCTGTTTATTATTCTGGCTGAACAATGCGTCAATGAAAGTATCTTCCTTTATCAGGTTTGCCTTCACCAGGTCTGCCAAAAGATCCGGCCTCGCCTTAAACAATAGGTTCAATTGAGCCAACAGGTTCACCCGCAGTTTTATATTTACCCCGGGATCAAACACAAAACCCAGTATCGCCGCGATCCTTGCGCGCAAATCCGCTGATTTTACTTTATCGGACTGGCAGCGCAATAAAGCGATATGCGCCCAGATCAGCACCGGGACGCTTGAGGCCGGGCCTGACAGAATACCCAGAATAGCCCGGATAGCCTCTTCTTTTTTAGCTCCATTCCTGCCTACCAGATTATTAAATATGGCCGCTAATCCCTGCAGGGCGATAATCCTTTCTTCGTCGCTTGTGGAATTCAATTTACTCAAAAGCAGCCTGAAGTCATGCGCCTCAAAGATCGAACCTGCTTCTATGGCCGGATTCTTCTTTAGTTGCTTTACCGCCTCTTTAAACTTATTAATTAACTGCTCTTTCTTGCCCAAAACCTCTGCAATGAGAACATCTAAATTTTCCTCTTTAACTTCAGATAAAGTTATACCATTAGCCGCGGCCCAATTTCTATTGCCTGCAGGAGCAGCCTCTAATAAGCCCTTTACGCTTCCGGCGAGCTGCGTCTCTTCTAATAAAGTTATTAACCAGGACATCTGCCTGCGGCTCAAGTATCGGTATGCCTTCTTATCCAAATGGATAATTTCAAAGAGCTTGCTTAATGCCTTCTGCCTTAAATCAAGCGCGGCGTTTTCATCCAGAGCAATGTTCAATAGTATCTCCACCGCATTTTTGCGCAGCTCTTCGCGCGCCTGCTGCTGCGCTTTCTTTCTACCTTCAGGCTTATTTAAATCAAGCTGTTCCAGCGCCTGCATTGCCTGTGCGCGCCAACCAACCAGCCGCGCTTCTTCTGCCGCATCCTTTGACTCTGCCATTCCCGCGATACTGCCTAATATAGGTAAAGCTAACACAGGCTGCTGCGCGGAGATACGATTAATTATCTTCATTGCGTCTATGCGCGTCTGAACCGGGAGTTTATCATTCATCACGATTTCCTGCAGCACGGGTAAGGGATTCTTCTTTTCGGAAATCCCATTTATGACTATTGTAGCATTGGGGCCTAAGAAGGCGGCTAAGGCCGCAGCCACTATTCTTGCCCTCTTGGCTTCATTATCTTCCTTTAATCCTTCCTGCAGCTTAGCCTGATAATAATCCACCGGATGGGCAAAGGTTACCTGCCGGACATCAGCGATCACTTCATTGGGATTAATAGAATCGGCTATCCCCGTAGTTGAATTACCCATTACGATTCTAAAGGCGCTGTTAAAATCAATACAGCTCTTCTTAATTGCCTTACGCAAAGATCTTTCGCTCTTGCCGTCCCAATTGTTGATCTTCAGCGCGCCGGCGATCAATTTTAGATACTCTAAGTCGCCTTTTGCCCCTGCCGCGAATAAAAGATGGATAAAAGCAAGCCTACGCATATGCCCCAACGCTCGGGGGTCAGCTAAAATAAGCAGATCGATGATCCTGCTCTCCCACTGGACATTCTGCGAGGCAGTTTTCTTTATCTCTCTCTGGCGCTTTAATAGGTTGGAATAGATCAAGTAACCTTCGACCTGGTCCGCGCTGGTTTTAGATTGGGGCTTTAACTTTCCGCTTAATTTGGATAGACCCTTAAATACGGCAACTAAGGACAATCCGGATAATCCGCCAACGCAAAGACTCATAGCAAGACCCCAGCTGCTTGCAAACGCTGTAAGGGTGATAAATCCGCCTATGACCAAAAAGGCCGCGCAGGCTGTGCCAACAAGTTTAAGATTGAACTTGTTAGGCGCCAGCATATTTAAAAACGTGTCCTTAGCGGAAGAGAATTGATCTATCTGTTGTTTTTCCGCCTGCGCCAGCGCCTCATCAAAGATATAAGTTTCGCTGCCGGTCTCGTTGCCAAGGATCAAAGACTCCGGTAAACCCAGATCTTCCACTGCCTTTTTGGCTTCTTTTTCGCTTGCTCCAAAGCGAGTCTCCCTCAAATGCACGCCTGTATCAAATGCCTGCTGCGCTAACGGCAACTCAACTGTCAACGCCCTTAATCCTCCTCTTAGCGGCACGGCGCGGAATTCCTTATTTAAAACTCCTTGAGGGCCATTCAGGTCCTCCCACAGGATTTGTCTGATCTCATCGTCCTTAAGCCCCTGCTTTTGCATCAGCGCATGGATCTCTTTCAGCCGGTCACTTACTATGGTTACGTCGTCAAGCGAACGTAACTCTCCGCCTCTTAGTGAACCATCGGCTTGTTTTTCTCCGACTATTCTCTTAAAGGTATCGTTATCCCTGGTCATCTTTATCCTGTTGTCTCTTTCCTTCTTGGCCTGAGCTTCATCTTTCTTCTCTTCTTCGGGCAGGCTATAAGGCGCGTATTGCTTTAAGACATCCTTTAACTGCAGATTAGTTTCCATAAACTGTTTGATCTGGTCTTGGTCTTCTATCGGGGTAATCCTAGTAATTATTGCGCCGTCTATTTTGGCCTTGATCACGCCTTTATTCTTATGCCTTATCCATAGCGGCTTCGGCCCCCAGCCTTTCTCGTTCAAGGGTTTAAGCTCTGCCCCGTCTAACTTCTGCGCAGAATACACAGTGAAGGTCTCGGTGCTGCGTGGCTGGATAAATTTCACCGCACCGTTCTCCAGTAAAAGCACCCAGTATTCAGCATTGGCAAAAAGAATAGTCCCGATACTACCCTTGATGATCACCGGGGTCTTGGCGCCGGAGGCAAAATGCTTTTCGATCTCTTCTCCGCTTAAGGTATACATAAAGACTTCTTTGCCTAACTTTTCAAGCAATTTGCTTAAATATAATTTGCTTTCTTTACCGGTAGTAAAGATCAGCGCCAATTCCTCTATCGCCTTCTTATTGTCCGTCTTAAACACAGTAGCCAGAGATTCTATCAAATAGCTGTATCCCCTCATAAATGCGAGTATCGGCGCAACCTGCTTTCCATTCAGCCAGAGGAGCTGGGAAGCCGCCTTCTCAAATCCCGCCTCTTCCCAGAATTTCCTTCTTGATTCATAAGTATCTAATTTCTTTTCTTTGTCGGTTATTGTTAATCTCTCCATAAATTCATTCAGCTTCTTCTCGAATTTATCTATTTCCAATGCCGCGCGGCTCTGGGTTAGGTTCGTATCGTTCAACTCTGCCTTTTGCTCCAGCAGCTTCTCCATATGGAAAACCAGCTCCCTGTAAGGCAAGTCCCAATGCAACTGTTTAATGGAAGAGGGATTTACCCTGCCGTCTGCGCACAGGCGCATCAGGTAAAGGAACTTACGCATATTCTCTCTGAAGGTATCGGTAGGTTGCACGGTAACACCGAACATTATATGGATCGCGTCCGCAAGAATTGCATTGTCCGCTGTTTCCAGCGCCGGCAAATCGCGCCTGAAATGCGACCTGTAATATTTATATGCCGCGAGCATAAGTTTTTCTTCGCTCGCTCTCTCCGCGGCATCCGTAGGCTGCTTATGCTCAAATTTTTCCGCAATGCCTTTTTGCCCTGCCTCCACCAGCTTATCCGCGTCCTTACCCTCTCTCTGGGCGCCCTTTAAGCCGTTTTCCCCGTCCAGATGCTTCTTGATCTTTTCCGCGGCATTGTCTTTATGCAATAACACTATTGCCTGCCTGGCCTCTAAGGCAGGGACGATAAAAGCCCGTGCCTGTCGCGCGGTAACTTTATTATTCAATTCCGATAGAATAGCCGCGAGCTCAATTGTTACATCAGGCTTACCTTCCTCTTTTATTGTCTTATTAATATCAGATACCTTGATTTGTTTGCCCGGCATATCCAGGTCTCTGGCGCTTAATTCTTCCTTGATCTTCCTCGCCTTTTCCTTCTTTTGCTCAAGCTCTTTCTTCTGCGGCTCGAAGTCTTTATCGTCTCTATTTAAAAGCCCGATCTCACTCTCCAATAATTTCATATAGATATCCAACAGCTTCAGGACATCCGGAAGATTATCCTTGGTCAATACTGTTGAGGGGGCTATCACCGCTAATACGCCTGCAATTATTGGCTGCACAGGGTTGCCTGCCGCCAAAGCGGGGATAGGCTTTTTGTGATGCAGCTTGTCTTCGCTTGCCTCTACAGCCTGATTTTCTTTATCTACCGCCTCTTTTATCGGCTTAAGCAGGTCTTCATAATTATAGTTACTGCCCGCGCTATTGGCGGGATTAAGATCTAATCTTGAAATTGCAGTCCTTATTCCGGCTAAAGCATCTTGATATATCTTAAGGTTATCCCGGTCTTCTGCCTCCTGCTCCGGAGTCCGGGTGCCGCCTTTATTTACCGCTGCCTGGGCTAACTTATCCGCGAGCTTACTTACCTCTGCGGCAAAATCCCGGAGTTGTTTTTCGATCTGCTTTCTCGTCTCCTCATGCGCGATTACTTTTGCCTTTTCGGCAAATTTATCAATCACCCCGTTATCGCCAAAGCCAAAGCCCAAACTCACGCTCGCAACCGGAATATCCAAAGCCTTGCATAATGCTCTCTTGCCCAGTAAATGCTGCTCAAAATCCTTTTGGGTCAATTTTGCCAAGGCCTTGATCTTTTCCGCCTTCTCTTCTACGCTTAATTTTTCATCCTCTAGAATAGCCTTGATAGTGTAATACAGGTCCTCGCGCAGCTCATTATTGCCGGAAGGCATTGCCGCAGATGCATTGCTGGGGCCTCCTGCTGACGGCGGTGGCGTACTCCCCGCGGCGGGCCCGGACGGAGGTACCGGCTTAGGCGCTAGCGGGGCTACCTGCGCTTGCGCAGGTGTTGGTGCCGGCGAGGCTGATGCTTTATCCTTAACATACAATTCGCTAAGATCATTAACTGGATCTTCTAAAACAAATTGCTCATATTTAGCCTGGGGATATTTTCTAGATTCCGCATCCAAGGGAGCCCTATCTCCGTTAAATCCTATGACAAAACGGGAAGCCATCCTAAACCCTTTTTCCTCCAAGGCCTTCCTTAATTTAGGCATCTCTTCCCTAGCTATTTCTTCTACAATTCTTATCGCGCGCGCGATAAGTTCTAGCGCCTTAACCTTATCCGGAGAGGGATTATCAGGCGAAATAGCACCCGCAATTGCAAAATGCAGCCCAAACTCTTCCTCTTTACTCATGGCTTGGTTAATCCTGCTCTTTACCCTAAAGAGTTCTCCGCCAAGTTCTCCTACAGCTATTCCTCCGCCTGAAAATGCTAAGGCGTATTGTTCCAATTTTTCTATCCCTGCCTTTACTTCTGGATCAACCACAACCCAATTAGGGATTGACAAACCACCCGGCAGGCTAATCATTGTGGCTAACTCGCCGCCTGCAGTCAACCTAACAAGGGCCGGCGCAAGCCCGTTCTCCGCGGCAAAGGATAATTCTGCGTTTGCCGGCGCAGGAGAAACATTCGCCTGGCTTGCTCTTGACTTAAGGCTGCGCACCCTGTCCCAAATGCTCTCATTTCCTCCGTCCCTGCGCATATTGCCCACGGTTGCCTGCGCTCCGCTATGGTCTCCGGCTAAGCCGTTAGTCCGGTTTAACTCTTGCGCTTCAATGCCTTCATGCACAAAAGTAGACGCTTTATAGCTGCCGCGCGCGCTATTCCTGGCGATGAACATCACGCTTCCTAACCCGGGGACAAAAACCGTAACCCCATTGCCCACCTTGGCCCTGGTGATCCCCTTGGCCCGGGCATCTTTTCTGAATACGGTGTTAAGGTCGCCTTTAGAAATGTAATAAACTCTCACTCCGCCGATCACTTCAGGGGCTGCGGAGTTATAAGCCCGCTCTACTAACTTGTCAAAATTATCAGCGCTGATACTCCCCGCTGCTGAATTTTCCCCTGCAAAACTCAATTCATCCTGGGACGCTTTTTCAACCTCTGCTATTGCCTCGAGCAACAATCCTGCCTTTTTCTTGAACTGCCCGGCCAGGAACTTTGCCAGATCCGTATTGTGATTGGTAGTACCGAATAATTTTTCGGTTTCTTCATCGCGCAAGGCCTGGGCCAACATTTGCCAGGCAGCATCGCTGTCTGCCAGATTCTTTAATTGCCCCAGCTCTGCCTTTTTCTCTTCCACGGCTTGCACGTTGCTAGGCTGGGCCTTTTCTAATTTCAGGGCGCCGTTATCCCACTTAACTTTATATTCACCATCTTCAAAGGCGTCTTCTCCGTCTTTCTTATCTTTAGCTATCTTTAATTCCTTGCCTTGCGCGGGCGTTAGAACGATATCTTCTCCCTTTAATTGGGCCAAGTATATCTTCCCCTCAAATATAACGATCTTGGGCTTCTTGAGAGAAGGATCCAGCTTGGGGATCTGCCGGCGGGCTACTGACAATAAACTTTCTTTGATAGGATCGGCGAATTTTTTCTCCTCTGTCTTCTGCACCAGCATCCTAAGCGTGGCCTGATCTTCAGCGCTGGTCATAAAGGCAACGGATCTATACTGCTCATATTCCTTGCCGAGTTGTGTGACAATAACGACTGCTTCTTTCGAAAGACTACTTACCCCTTCCTTGAATGCCTTGGCGTCCACTTTACCGTCTATTTCCGAAGAAACAAAGCGGACTATCTTTTTGTATACCCGGTCCATCTTCTCCAGTTTCGCTGCTTCGGACAGGTTGTTCCCGTAAAGTTTTTCTACAATATCTTTGCTCAGCGATTCTATCTTATCCGCAGTAAAGAAAGCGGCCTCCGGCTTTTCCTCTCCCTGGTCATAATACCTGTGCTGCTGCCTGCGTTTTTCGAGCTCTTCTTTCTTGATCTTGTCTAAGGCCTCTTTTTCCTCGGACAAGACCCTCGACACCCCCAGGTCCTGGTATGTATTTTCATTGGGCAGCATCCAGCGTAAGATCTTTCCCCGCGCGCTGGCGTAAGCCCAGCGCTTTACTGCCGCCGGGAACACACCCAGCATTATGCCCGAAAAACTAATTCTGCGATTAAGCCGGCTCTGGCTGTGATTATCGGCATATTTGCGGCCCCAGATCCACAATGCGGTTGCGGGCACAACCATCCACATAAGAGCCGTGCTGCTTGCTGCCAGCCCGGTCAAGGCCGCTATCTTAGGTATAAAGAGCAACGTTGCCAAGACGCTCGTTCCCATATAAAGCCTGTTCCAGAATTTCTTCTCTGAAAGGCTTATCCCGAAGAACGCCTTCTGGCGCAAGAATTGCGCGTTAGAGAACTCTTTATCCGCGAGCCCGGCCCAGGGATGAACTTTGGACCTAAAACTATCCAGGACCTCGGAGGCGCTGGCGCGGCTCTTTACAGAAGCCACTTCCGGCTGCCAGGACATTAATTTCTTCCACTCCGGAAAATCCGGGAAACCCGCCATTCTCCAGAACATAGCTTCCAGATCCGTGTTTTTGGCTTGAGGATTATTCTTCGCGTATTCCCTGACCTGTATCCTCGCATTCTCTATCCGTTTCTCGTTGGCGGGATTAAGCGCGAAAGATAAATACCCCAGGGCAAAGCTTATGACAGGGTCTTGCGCGTCAACTCCCAGCAAGTCCTGCAATTTCCCTAATCCCTTATCAAATGCCTTTCCATACTTATTAAGATTCTTATCGGCAAAACCTTTTATCAAAGATTTGAGGGCCTTCCGGGCTGCGCGCAGCCTGGCGCGTTCCTCTTTCGTATCATTAGCTATTGGATTTCTTAACAATAAACGCATCCCCTCGGGAAGAATGGAGATCTGTTTCATTAACTGCCTGCGCTCCTGCCGGGAGATCATCCCCTTCGTATTCACCTTAAGCCAATTAAAGAGGTAACCGGGATTTTGCATTAAATCCAAGTAGGTGATCTTTTGAGTTACGCTATCGGTTCTATATTTCTCCGATTCCAACAAAATACCAAACGCGTCTTTATATAATTTGGATGCTCCGGCCTGCAGGCAAAGTTTATTAAAATTAAGGTCGGGCTGGACTAAAAATGCCAGGAGATTGGCTAATCTATCCCGCTCTTCACCGGTATAGCCGGTAACATTCTGCACATTGGCAATTATAAAATCCGCGGCGGCAACTGTAATGGCTCTATGCTCTTCTAAAGCCCTCTCCGAAAGATTCAGATCTGCTCCCTTTTCGCCGGCAAAGGTTATAACCTCATCAGGACGAGCAGAAGAAGGACCTGTTGCAAGAATAGGGGTTCCTCCTTTTAGCACCCAGCCGGTATTCCCTCTTTGCCTTGATTCCTTACTTCGATCAACATCCCATAGCGCTAACTTGTGGGCACTGCCAGCATATAACTCCGGTGACTGTTGCACCAAGGCCTCGGTAAGTTCATGTTGTAAAGTATCCGGAGACGCACCTTCAACAGCAATAATTTCGCCCCTTATAGCTACGCCGTTGCCGACCTTCTTTCCAAAAACCTGCTCAAAAACGTCTCTAGGAACATAATGAACAGTAACTCCGTAGTGTTCAAGCAATACGCTCTCTGTTTTCGCAGCCAATAGTCTATTATATTGCGCACCGGAAATACTTCCTTTTTCCAGGTTCTCTGCCGCATAGAGTAACCCGGCCACTAACGCCGGCAGCCTCTGGTCAACAACGCATAACTGGTCGTTTTCAGTATAAACCAGTAAAGGAGTCTCACCTGCCCGGACAAGGGTGCGGGCCAACGTACTTCCCTGGAGAGCAAGCGGATCAGAGCTAACGCCATTTACGCTGATTATGAGTGTACTATTTTCTATTCTTGCGGTAACGTTTGTTAGGCCGGATATTGTGACTAGGGCTGGAGTAGGATTAGAAAGGTTTGCCATAAGGACTTGCGCGGGAGGGCCCTGTGGAGTCTGGACACCCAGAAGACCGGCAACCCTGGTTAAAAGATCTCTGGTAGCCAAAGGATTAAGCCGGCTGAGGTGTATGCTCCGATATAGATCGGATTCCCAGGACGGCATGGTATCTTCTTCCCCTGTAGCTATCTTCAGGTCTTTTCTGGTGGTTTTTATATCCTTGAGTAACATCGCGGTGCTGTGGTTGGCGGAAACATCTCCCGGTACCTTGATCTCTTCGGTTAAGATCCTATCCTGGAAATTCTTGGCCGCGGCCACTACATCCACCAGGTTTTCGGCATTATGAAAAGACATATTTTCATTTCTCTTAATATCCACGTACCCGGTAGAAACAGTTTTCGCGGCCAGGATTAAATCCTCTGCCTGCGCGCAGCTGATCTTATTTACTGCGGAGTTATTCCTGATATCCCCGAACAACCCCTCTGAAAAAACGGCAACCCCCTTAAATATTTCCCACAGGACTCCTTCGCCGGTTAAATCATACTTGGCCAAGGCAAGGTCAGAGGCGCTCTTGTGCTCAAGGGCCTGATTCATTTTGCCTTGCAGGAATCTTATCTCCGCCTCATTCCGGGGATCGGCGTTTTTGAGCATCTCTTTTAACGGCTCCATCACCTGCCTGGACCAGGCAGCCTCGCGCGCCTGATGCAGCAGGGCCGCGGAATTCTTGATAATGTCCCGAGTTTGGGCGTTTATCAACAAATTTTCTACCACATTATTTACGCCTTCGTGTTGAGCATGGTCACGACGCACCCATTCCTGCGCCGCCCGTAAATCTATCATCCTGGCATCTCTGTACATACCCTGTTCCAGTATGGTCTTTATCAATTTTCCTCTAACGCTGGTCTCGCTAAAATCCGCCTGCCTTTGCACTAAATGTTCTTCGGCAGACAAAACATACCTTTGATCGGAATAGTCGCCTTCGCGGTTGTTCCTGTTGATGACCTGCAGCAGTTCGGAATAAGCCCATTGCTCTCCATCAAGCACGATCAGGTCCCTTGCGCCCCTCCAGTCAATACCGGTTGCGCCTTGTTCATTGGAAAAAATAATATCTTTGGAATTCTCCGACTTGGCGAACTGGTCAATGGTTCTTTCTTTGGTAGAGCCATCAATAAGCCTAAGTCTTATTGTTTCCTTAACCTTTTGAGTAACACCCAAGGCATTCTTTTCAACTACCCGTATTTCTATAATATCAGGTTTATCGGCATTCTCTATTACCTCTATTTCGTCGGGAGCAAATTGCCTTCTTATCTGGTCCCTGACCATACGCATAAATGTTTTCAGCAGATCCATGTCTTTAGCAAAAGTAATGCAGCCCTTTGACCGTCCTTGGATCACGGAGCCAATTTTCTCCAAGGCCTTACCCAGCCTGGTTCCGGAACTCACCCCTACCACGCTTGCCTTAAGGCTGGTTGAGCTGATCTGCATTACATCTCTGCCTATCTGCATTATATGCATCATTTGCGTGCCGGCCAAAGTCCCGGAATACCCTAAAAGCGAAGCGCTGGGAGAAAATCTTAAGACCTCTGCCAGGGTGGCCTGATTAGAGGTACGGGTGGTAAAAATATTCTTGAAATCCGCGCCTTCTTTTACTGCCAGGGCCGCCAGATACACCGCGTCGCTGATCACCCTGTCATTCTGGTCCTTGCCGTTTTCGCGGGGGATGATATTTGTCCCGTCAAAATGATAGCTGGTATCTCTCTTGTTAAATATTGCCTCGGTGCAGGCATAGATCGCCTGCTCCATCCAGGCGTCGTCTCTTCCCCCTGAAACTTCGGCAATTTTATCAAGAGCCTTGGCGTTAAAACCCCACTGATTAGTCCCATACTTGTCATAATAAAGGACGGCGCAGTCAGCTTTCTTGGCCATATCTTTATTACCTATGATCACCTTAAAGCCAAAACCCTGCTTTTGGCCGCTGGTATCGGTGGCCAACCATTCTTCAAATGCCTTACCCGGGTCCGCGCTCCACCTCGCTAGATTGATCCCGTTACTCACTAATCTAAAGGCCTGTTCCATTTTACCGCGGTTTAAACCGTTATGCTCGTCCCTAAGCACGCTCTCCAGGGCCACCTTATCCTTACCTACAATATAAGTAACCCGGTCTGAAAAAGGAACGTGCATTTCATCTATACGCACGCAATTTTGGTTCCTTAAAGCCTCAAGCAACGACTGATTCTCAACGTTACGTAAGTGCCCAAACTGGGTCTGGTTTAAGACTACAATCCGCTTAGGATCACGCAAAGCTTCTTCTAAAGTTTTATATCTTCCCGCGTCCAACCCGCGCATTATAGCGTCACCATCTTCTAAATTTAAACCGAACCTGTTTAAGAATCCCCGGATATCCTGGCCTTTATTCCCTGCGCAGAGCTGTTCGGACTCGCCTGTTTTTACCACCCAGAGTTGATTTGCGTTGGGATTAAGGATATGGCGTATAGCCATTTCCATTGCCCCGCCATATGTTTTGCCTACGCCGGCCTCCATCTCTATGCTGTTTTCGGATAAAAGGCCGAAGATCATCCCTGCCTGCTGCACCGCACTCTTGTTAAATTTCGCTACAAAATTTTCTTTTTCCTTATTTTTGAATTGCTCCATAGTGACTCTTTCACTATCTTCATCTATAAACCACCTATCAGCGCCTTCAGCGCCTTTTTTATCTGCTGCGGCATTATTATATTTTGCCTCGAATCTTTCGCTTAATCTTGCATCGCTTAAATTCTGCTCCGCGAGAAATTCCAGCCCCTCCCTCAAGACCCTCGCCGCCACGATCACTGTTTTATCTACCGAAGGAGTATCTTTATCTATATCGACAAGAATATCTGCTAGCGGAGTTACGGGATTATATGTATAAGCGCGGAAGTAGGTTAATACTTTATCAAATAAATCCCTATATTCCGGGATTGCCTTTATCTCTTCAGGCAGCTCATCAAGCAAACGACTAAACTCTGCATCTTTTTCTGCGACCTTCTCTAATTTAATTGTCTTGGAGCCGTCAGTCTCAAACGTTATCTGTATTTTAATGATTTCGCGGCGTATCCCCTTTTCCAATACCTTGCCTAAACTTGCACCCAGGACCTTGGCCTGAAAAACCATTTGTATTGCCTCTGCCCAGTGCTTATCCTTCGCCGGGTCTATAGTTATCTCCCAACCATCCCTTTGCTTATTGCCCAGAACCGTAGACCCTCGTCTTAATTCATTAAGGCGCGCCTGTAAGGTATTTATATCCAAACTCCATATGTTATTTGTAACCCGGTCATCCCTGACCTGGCTTAATCTCTCGTAGGAAACATAGGCCTTCTTTAAACCGAATAACCCGTATCTAAGCTCAATGATCTTGTCTTTTCCCGGGGTTTTGGCGATCTCCAGGGCCTGGTGGAGCTGGGCGGTGTCGAAATGCTTATTGATTATCAGCCGTTTCACTGCCTGCCAGGCGTCTTCGCGGTGGTAATTGTCCATAGAGAAACGCATCCCGGGATTGTCTCTGACTTCGCTGATCAGCGCGTTTCTTTCTCCCTTGAGCATCCTGGCCTTATGGCTGGAGAGGAAACTACCCACGAATTCATACCGCCACTTCCGGAAAGTTTTTATGAACCCGGGAGTATAAAGCCCGCCTTTAAAATCCCCGGCCAGATTACGGATAGCCCAGGTTAAAGGCCGGCCTTGCCTTAGCCCTGACAAAATATTCGACCAGCCAAAACCGCCTCCGGCGCTCATGGTCTTTTCCCGATACTTAGCGTATAAATTACTAACCTTACCTTCATTGGGTTTCTCTGCATTGACATTGATCTCCGTGAAAAGGCCATTGATCAAAGCTTTCGCCTGTTCAGACGGGAGTTTCGACTCGCTGCTTGTGGTTATTTTTAAGCAGACCTCCTTGACCTTCGCGTCTTTCCAGTCTAATCCTAAGTCATGGGCCAGGCTCCAGGCCTTGATGCGCTGCCAGGGGTAACGCAAAAAACTTCTGCCCAATTCTACATTATCGGCAGCGGTCTTTTGCCTGTTCGCTCCGCTTATATTCGGATTACTATCTCTGCCTATAAAGCTTAGCCTTGCTGCCTGACGCTGGCTTTCTAATAATCTTAAGTTTGCTTCTGACGCGCCCCCTAAATAACCCTGATTAAAGGCAGTCTCGGCGCGGAAGCCCTCTATGGTTGCTTTTCTTAATCTGGCTATCTCGCTTATGCCCAGCCACCCAAAAATGCGATTGGAAGCAGGCCTGGGAGCTGTCACGTTATCCCTGCCTTGCTCCCGGGACTTATAAGGATTGTTGGCGTCTAAAATACTATCAACGGTTCCGGTGACTGATGATGTAGCCAATTCCAAGGCCTTCTTTGTCCGAGCCGAGACTTCACCCTTATTGCTTAACTCCCATGCCGCCTGAATGACAATCCGGTCTTCATGGCTGACCGTTTTCTTCGGCTTACTTAAACCCGCGGCTATGCCCTGGGCAATAGTTTCTACGGTAAATTTACTTGCCCCTTGATGACCCTCTCTTATCCCCTTGAACATTGGCCCCACTGACTGGGCCAGCCAGTTCCTTGCCTCACTGGAAAGATTCAGTGTTTTGTCATCTACCCTGAGCTGACGGTAAGGATCAACCCTATTTAAGGTATCGGTCACCGGAGATACTATTGCTTTTAATCTGTCTCTTGCGCTGCCCGAAGTTGCGAAAGAACCCGTTGCCTTATCCTGCTTAAAGGCTGTTTTATAGGCACCTATTAAAACTTGTATATCTTGCTGGGACATACCGCCATTCAAAGCCCATAATTTTTCCCTGGTTGCGCGGGAAAGGCTGCGGTTTTCTAATAATTCCCTGGCCGCCTGAAGGACAACCGGGTCTTGATGGCTAATCGGTCTCCCGGGACTGCTTAAGTTGGCGGCAATATCCCGCGCCAGGGCCTGCTCATTAACATTCTTGAACTGACCGCTTCTTCTCCCTTCGCCAAACCTGGCGCCGCGGATCACATCCACGTCTTCGCGGCTGAGTAAGATTGTGGCCTTAAATGCCTCTTCTCCTTCGGGTTTTAACTCTACACCTGTGAGCTTTAAGTGCCCGGTCTTACTTAATTCTGACTCTATGCCTCCTCTTTCTAAATGTTCATCCAGCACGCTTGCCAACCCGCCCATTGCCGCCTCTCCTGAAACATACAGGTTGCGGAAATCAAGCATTTGGGCGGTTTGCGTGATCCCTTCCAATTTGTCTCCAAAGAATTTCTTGAGCGCCTGCTTGCCTTTTTCAACCGGTAATCCCACATGCTGCGCGGCAACCGCGCTGCCTAATCTTACCTGCTTTTGGTCGGCTGTAGGCAGACTTAGCACCGCCTCGGCCAGGCCCCTACAGAAATTATGCCCCTCTTTTAATGCCTCGGTGAATAATGTTAGTACCGGCATCTTGGGGGCTACCAGTTTTGCCAATGCCTCTAATTCTCCCGGCTTTCCTTCTAAATTTTTCACGGCGGCAGCAATGGCAAGATCAAGCTGTTCCGGTGTTCTAAGATGTTTTTTCAATGCCTCAATTTTTTCTTCCGGCGTCTTCTTATCTTTTAATAAAGCCTCTAATTCTGTTTTTACCCTATTTAATCTATCGGAATTCTGCCCTTGCCCTAAGCCTGCTAACAATGTCTCCAGCATTTGCGGCTTTCTTGCGAAATACTCATTAAGCGCCTGCCGGAAGTTCGGTTTTTCGAATTCTGCCTCGGCGCAACCGGTAACCGCGGCTAATATGGTAGGCACGTGCACCCTCTCATCGCTCAAAAAGATTATTCTGGATACCGCACTGACCAGGGCATCCCTGTCTCTTTCCCCGGCGCGTAATGCCTTGCCAATGTCCCTGGAAATACTTAAGGCATCATCTATATTTATGCCTTTATTATTGGGCTCCGCAGCATGAGGCTGCTCCTGCGCCTTTTGCAACGCTGACCTAGCTTTACCTATATCGCCTCCGGCAAGCGCATTACTGGTGGCCGCTTGTATATACTCATTATCTACCGCAGCTCCTGACCATTTACTCAAGAAATCAGTCACAATCTCTCTCGCCGCTGTTTCTGAAACCAGCGACTCGCTTTTTTCAAATATTTCCTTGATTCCCTTGTGGTTATCCAGGAAATCCCTTGCCCGGACAAACCCTGTAAATCCGCTCTCTCTTCCCGCGCCTCCGGCATAAAACTTGCCGCTCCTCGGGTCTATAAATCTATGCGCGATAATAAAATCAGTTTTTGAAGGAGTGACTGCCGGGATCTTGAAAAACATTAACCACTTGGCAAAAGACTTGGCAGCGGCAAAAATAGGGCCTTCGCGCTGAAAATAAGCATAAAGGCGGCCGTTCTCTGACCTTTCCATAGATTGCAAACCGTTCTCATCAATCCTGGGGATAAGCCGCTCCTTCTCTCCGGTAAAGGCCATACGCGCGTTATCCGCGACATCTATTAAGGTATCAATTCCGGTAATTGCGAAGGGCATAAATACAATATTGGCATCCGCCCATTGGGCCGCGGAAAAAACCTGCTGCCGGAGAGTGGGATTTACCATCGGGCGGGAGCGCTCTATGGCTGATTTTTCCAGGCCCTCTAATATTTTCTTGACCGTGCCCGGATCGCCCATAACGCCGGCTTCGGCTAACCAATATCTTGCTGTATTCCATATCCTTTCCGGAGTAGTGCCAAAATTCCAGGGCCTTATGGCTTTTACATCATTGGTTGAGGCCTGGAAAAACCCGATCATCGGTTTCATCCATAAGCCTGAGCGCGGGCCTTCGGCGCTGCTGCGCAGCAGATCCATACCGGTGATAGGGGCGAAACGCAGCTTAGCCGCATCGTTCGCGTTGATCACGTTCCCTTGCGCGTCCACCTCTTTTACCCAGCCTATGGTCTGCCTCTTCTGCACCCAGGTCCAGGGATAAATACTAATATTATTTATTGCCCTCTGCGTTTCCGGGTCATTGTTAATTAAATTTCCGTAGCCGCCCCATGATGCCCTTAAACTCGTCCAGCCCGCGCCGCCTAAGGAAAAGGCGGATGAAATCACCACCCAGTCAATTGCTCCGGCCAGCGCCTGATTATAGAGCAGGCGCGGGCCAAGGGCTTTACCTAAGTCTATCCTATTAAACCAGGCCTTGACCTCCTGGGGGCTCCCCTGTCCGCGTAAAGGCTCTAACCCCTTGTTAAAACCCTTGGTCTGTTTACCGATATATAAAGCGGTTAGGCCTCCTAATAAAGCGCCCTCGCCCATATCCCAGAGATAAACTCTCCCGGATTTCAAGCCCCCCTTGCTGAAGAAATCTGAAACAAAGCTTACGCCTCCATCGGCAACCGCGCCAACGCCAGCGCCATACAGGAACCTGCTTAAGCCCGGAGACGCGCCTTTAAAGTCGCTCCTCAGCACCCCTCTTAACGGCGCCCTTGCCAATATGCCGCTGCTTGTGGTTGTGCCATAAGCAAAACCCAGGCTGATTACCGCGCCGCGCGCGATAGTTGAAAGCGTATAATTATCTTTAATTAACTGCCAAATAGAAACATTCTCGTTATTTTCTTTTTCCAGGACAGCGATAAAGACAGGAAAGGTTAAAGCGCCCAAGGCTGTGACGCGGATAGCCGGGTCCTTAGCCACTTCCCAGGCCCATCTGCCGGTTTTAACCAATTTACTGGTTTGATCGGCTTTCGCAAACTTGGCATCAATACTCTTGGCCCAGTTTCCAATTCTAGCCATGCCAAAAGGAAGGGAAGTAGTTGCCAGGCCTATAAGGCCGCCCATCCAAAGCCCGCCCACAAAACCTTTCCAGTAATCCTTCCACAGGGAATCAAAAGTCGGGGCCTGGCCGCGCAAGGCGCCGGAGGCCATACTGGTAAAAAGCCAGGTCTCGCTCCATAAACCTGCTTGAGATAACGTAAATTCACTAAACCGCCCGCCATAATTGATCAGGCCCTGCGTCAAGGGAGAAGAACTCAAATAAGTCCTCGCTATTTTTAATGTGAGGATCTCTCCTTTACTTAAAACAACTCCTCCAAATTTACCAGTATTAATAATGGTATTCAGCGTCCCTAACGTATTTAATCTCCTTAAGGTATTAAGCGTTATGATAAATTTACCCTCTGCTCTGCCCAACCTCAATAATCCTGCCAGGGATTTAACCGATATATTGGTGAGGCTGGGCGAAAGGCCAAAGAATGCGCCGCTTGCCGCAAGGAAGAGATTTGTCCTCCAGCCGCTTAACGGCTTACCGGTAAAAAGCAGGCTCAAGCCTTGCGCCGTGCCTACGTTCAGGGCAATGCCTGCAGCAATTCTAGAATACCACGCTATGCTCTCAAAACTCTTAAGCCCGCCTGGAATATATCCTGTGCCCAAGGCAAATAAACCTTCGCCAAAGCCTAACGGCTTACCCTTAACGGCAAAATGCAAAACATCCCCGATTTGATAATTAGTTAAAGCGAAATTCTGGCCCTGTTTTAAGAAAACACCCGGCATTCCGCCAAACTTCAACCTGGCTAACCCTCCGGGAATGGCGGATAAAACAAAAATAGCCGCTATTTGCCCCCAGCCCAATCCGCTGTTATTAATACTGCGATTGAGTAATGCATTGCCGGCAACCGAGGTAGTGCCTATTACCGCGGTATTCAATGCCAACCCGGCCAACACAGAAGGGATCATCAGCCCGACAAGATAAATCTGTATAGGTATAGTGGCTAAAACTACGCTCGCGCCTGCCCACAATGTGCGTAAGTCCATATTCGGATGACGATAGGCAAAATTTATGCTGGGAGAATCTTTGGTCATGAAAAAGAAGGAGTTAAACATATAACTATATGCCTGCAGATCACCGTCTTCGGCCAGAGAATTAGGGTTAGAAAAAAGTTTGCATAATGATATGATGCCGCCGCCAAAAGCAAAAGCCGGTATATATAGAATATTCAGATACCCGTTAGCTTTGACTCTTGCTACAGCTTGATTGTACTCCGCTGTTTTGCTTAACTGCTCCGTCTCAAATCTCTCCCTCTGCCACTGCGGTAATTTTAAGGCGTAGATACTGGCGATCCGGTTTGTCAGCAGGAAATCTACTATTTTGGAAAAATTTTCCCGCGTTATGTTGTTTTGCTTCATTATATTCCTGAGAGGCGCCCATGCATCATCGTCATAGTTTTGCACAAAGAGTTCCGCGTCTAATATCTTGCTTTGCAACGTAGATAGCCTAAATGCCTCGACAGTGATCCCTGCCACCTTTATATAACTATTCAATAATTCCTGTGATAATTGGACTGTCGTCTTCTTTTGCGCATCAGACATTTGGTTACCATTCGCCTTATAATCTTCCAACAGGGTTTGCGCCTGAAGGATATAAGCCGCGGTAATGTCTGCGCCCGGATTGTCTTGTAAAAATTTGGAGATCTTCTCTACAACCGCGACTTCCATCTCTAAAGACTCCTTAGTTGCCTTGGCTTCCTGATATGCCTTAGCATAATAAGGATTGGGAGCGGTACGGATACCATCACTATTGTCGGTAGTGCTCTTGCCCATTTCTTTTAGTCGCTTACCCTCGTCGGCCTGGGCCGCGGCAAGCTGCTTCTTGCTGTTATTAACCCAGGCATCCACAATAGCCGCAGCCGCCTGTCTTATCTTAGCCGGGTCATTCCCCGCTGTCTCAACCTTCCGGAGCAGATTCGCAGCCTCGGCAGGATCGCTGCCCGCTGCTCTCTGGGCTAAAGCCTTTAAAGATTCAATATAGGATGGCGAAGCCGGATCCACAGGCGTGTTACTAAATTCCACTTTATTACCGGTGGATAGATCCCACAGGGCCCTTTCTTTTATTTTGGCCGGGTCACTATCATTGCGAATTTCTTTATAGGCAAACATCTGGCCATTTAAATACCTTACCTCAAATGGTTCTGTGCCGCGAAAAGCTTCTGCCCGCGGTCCCTTATTATCCCAAATCTCTACTAGCTTAAATTCTCCCCTTATAGAGGTCCTCTGTAAACCCTGCGCCAAAACCTCCATTCTCGTATCTTTACCTTCGGAATCGGCCACAGAAACACTGCTCCCTTTTGGCAATGCCTTGTTGTCCTCGCCTACCAAAACCAGGGAACCTTTCTGATCTCTCACTATGGAAAACTTCTTGCCTTCAATAGAGGTTACGCCGCCGACCAATTCTCCTTGCTGCGGGCCTGCGCTGCCGCTCTGCGTATATTCCTTTACTGCCTTTACAGTTGCGCCTGTGCTATCTAACCTCACGCCCTCCGGAAGGCTATCCACCACATTGGTCCACCGGGGATCAGTGCGAAACACGGAGGCGGCAGGAGACGACTGACGAACCATTGCGCCCGAACTCGCTTTTCCTATAAGATTAGTCACGGCCTTGCCGTCACTGCCCACAGTTTTAGTCACGGAAAAATCTTTATTTTCTTTTAAGAAGTTGGCTATGGCAATCAACCGGCCTGATTCACCGAAATTACCTTGTTTTTCCGCTACCCTGGCGGCTAATCTGAAAATTTCTCCTGCCTTGACAGCGTCTTTTTTATCCAATAACGTGTTGCCGATATTAATCAAAAGGGCGGTCAGGCCTTCTACCCGCATCAGGGGATCCGCACTATATGCCTTATTCGCGTAATATATGGCCTGGTTTATATCTCCTAGATCCAAGAACTGTTGCCCTGTCTGTTGATAATAAACTGCCTCCGGGGAGATGGCTGCGCTAAGGCCGGCTGCCTTGCCGCTTTTAAGTTCAGTATAAGTAATTGTCTTTTCTTTAAATTTTATCTTTGCGCTGTCCGGATATTCCTGTTGATAGGTAAAGTCAACCATTGTCTTAGTTACCGGATCATACCAGGCCACGTGCCCTATGGGATTGCCTCTTTTATCCTTAGGTACTGCCCCTGAACTATCCGGCAGGCCTTCGACTAAGACCGGTATCCAGCCTAACTCTTTGGCTATTTCTACCTGCCCGGCACCTGGAGCGCAGTGCGCCACCACGCAAGGCCCTGCCAATTCATTGTTCGCCGAAGTTACCACTGCCTGCCGCATTATAGCCGTATAGTATTGTAAGGCCTTGGCGTACTTTGGCGTACCCCTAAGTCTGCGCAGTAAGTCATTGGGGTCTTGCGACGCCGCGATATCGGCGCGCAATGCCTCAAAATCTCCAAGCGAAGCGCCGGCTTTATGGTCCCGGTGCAGATTTTTCGCTGTCTCGTATATTTTAGTGAGATTGCCTACTTTGATAGGAGTCAGTTCACCGTCAGAGAGTTCAATATTAGGGATCCAGACCTCTTTCCCGTTTTTATCTATGCCTTTTATTTCGATCACCCTCACTGATTCGCTTGAACCCGGCCCCCACCTGGCATCGGCATCTCCGACCTTCTTTATATCCATCTCTCCTTTTTCATTTTCTATATATATTCTAGCCGCGCCGGAGACAGGCGTCTCGGTAACCTGCATCTTGCCGTTAGGCAGAAAAGTTGTTTCCTTAATAGCGCCCTTGGAGAGCAAATAATCCTCTGCCTCCAATATGCTTGTAGGTCTGATTGAGCCGTCTTTGGATATATGCCGGGATTGATCGTAGCCGGCTAAAAATGTTCCGTTAGGGGCGGAGATGCTAAAGTTGTTGACGGCAATTTGAAAGGGATCCCTGACCGTAAGAACAATATCACCGCTAGTGCCTATGCCAAAGCCTTCTACGCTGCGGCCATCTTTGGTATTGCTCGCCTTATCCCATCCCAGCATGGAGACGGTATTTTTTTCTATAACATTACCGGTTTTACCAACGGAGAATTTAGGTTCAACCCTGGATCTATCATAGCCTGCGAGGAATGTCCCGTCAGGGGCGGAGATGCTAAAGGTATCGTGAGTAACGTTTAGTGCCGGTAAAGTGGCATTTTTAAGTTCTGCGGGCTTGCCATTTCTATCTATCCATTCATGGGTCTTGAGCACTTGGCCTGTCTGGGTCAGCCTGCCGCTAGTGCCTATGCCAAA
>JAPLLV010000013.1 GCA_026387405.1 Candidatus Omnitrophota bacterium | reverse complement strand
CTATGAGCCCAAACTCGTATGGTTATTCAATGAGGGTAGGGCAGTCACAGGGTGCTTCTGGGTGTACAAGGGGACACATCTCATATTCTTGGATAGCGATAAGGTATATCTTTTGGGAGTAGAAGAGGAGCTCAGCCCAAATCTCGTTTCCCTTTTTGATGTCAAGAAGAACAGCGCTATTTTTTATAATGCGCAGAACGGCAGGCTATACTATCTTAATCAGTCAACGGGGAATTTTTCTTGTGTACAGATAATACCCGAAAAAGGATATCTCTAGTATGAAATTCGAATTTTCGCGGCAAACTCTGGATAAAAGAGAACGCAACCTGCAGCGTTTTTTTGAGATAATACCTGCCGCCACCAGCTGGTCTATTATCGTGGGGATGCTTTGTGTATCTTTTTGGAAACCGCTATTAGCGGCAATACTGATTATTGCCTTTGACCTTTATTGGCTGATGCGCCTTTTTTATATGGTAATATTTTTGGTGATCTCCTATATAAAGATGGGGATTGAAAAAAAGACGAACTGGCTCCAGAGGATAGATGATATAGACCATTTGCAGGAATGCCTGGAGCGCACCAAGAAACAGAGAGGCCTGTCTTTAAAAGAACGCAGGTCTTTGGTAGAACATTACAAACGGCTGGAGGTTTTGTGGCGTTCTAAGAATCTGCCGTCTTCCTCCAAAGAGATTTATCATCTGGTGGTCCTGCCGATACTCAAAGAATCCCCCAAGATAATAGAATCTACCGTTACCAGTCTGACCAGGGGTAATCCTTTGTCTAAGAAAATCCTGGTAGTCCTGGCAGTAGAGGATAGGGCCTCTGAGGATACCAGGACAGGAGCATATAAGATACAGAGTGAATTCAAACGGGATTTCCTTGATTTTTTGATCGTTATGCATCCAGACGGCCTGCCCTACGAGGCGAGGGTCAAAGGCGCCAATGTAAGCTTTGCCGCGCGCCATGCCGCTGAATATTTAAAAGGAAAGGGCATCAGTTTCGGGAATGTTATCGTCTCTTGTTTTGACGCAGATACGGTGGTGGACCGGAATTATTTCCCCTGCCTGACATATAATTTTATGATTTGTCCTGACCGCAATCAGGCAAGTTTCCAGCCTATCCCGGTGTATCATAATAATATCTGGGACGTCCCGGCCTTTGCCCGCGTGCTGGATGTGGGTTCGTCATTCTTCCAGCTCATCGAGTCTACGAACCCGGCAAGCCTGGTGACTTTCTCCAGCCATAGTATGAGTTTTAAGGCCCTGGTAGATGTGGGGTACTGGCCAATAGATCTGATCTCCGATGATTCGGCTATCTTCTGGAAGTCATTTATCCATTTTGACGGCGATTACCGCGTTGTGCCTTTATATATAACGGTTTCAATGGATGTGGCAGATGCGGGTTCCTGGCGCAAGACATTCTTAAACGTCTATCGGCAGAAACGCAGATGGGCGTGGGGGGTGGAGAATTATCCTATTGTCATGCGGGCATTCTTGCGGGCGAAGAAAATTCCCCTGATCAAGAGGTTTAAGCATGCCTTCAAGCTTTTTGAAGGCCACGTTTCCTGGGCCTCCTGGCCGTTTCTTTTAGGGGTGATCAGCTGGTTCCCCGCTTTTTTTGCCGGCAGGGAGTTTTCCAGCACCGTAATTTATTATAGCGCTCCGCGCATCAAGGCCACTATCTTTAATCTTGCCTCACTGGGATTATTGACTACCAGCGTTCTAAGCGTCTTGCTCTTGCCCAGATTCTCCATAAGGTATAACTGGCTGAGGAAGATCGGTCATTTTTTTGAATGGCTGCTTGTGCCGATAATCTCTATTTTCTTAAGCGCCGTACCTGCCCTTGATGCCCAGACAAGGCTTATGCTGGGCAGATACATGGAGTTCTGGGTTACCGAAAAGAAAAGAAAATAGAAGGTAGCAAAACAAAAACACAGACGCTTTCCCAGCTAATCGAGACAGTGTCCCTGAGTAAAGATAGACAGTGTCTTTCTTAGAGTGTAAGTTTATCCAGCATTTTGCGGTTATGCAAAGTTTCAGTAAGCACTCTTTCTCTGTGGCTGCTCCAAGGATAGTCAGATGCCGATTTTACTAATCCTGCCCTCACCGGATTCATCTCAACGTACTGAATGCAGTCTATCAGATAACCGTCCTTAATTATGGCTTTGCTTTTAAACCGGCCCTGCCAGAGATGACCAACTTTTTTGTAGCGTTTATTAAAGTAGGCGGTGTATGAACGGGATAGTTTTTGCATAAACTTCGCGAGGTTTTCCTGCACCTTAGGTTCGCCGATAATGTGTAAGTGGTTAGGCATGAGGCAAAAGCCGTAGAGTAGGAATCCGCATTGTTTCTTATATTTACACAGTTGCGTCAGATATACGCGATAATCCTTCTGATCCAGGAAAACCGGTTGTCTCTGGTTGCCCCTCGTGGTAATATGGTAACAAGCATGTTCTATTAACAGTCTAGGACCCGCAGGCATTTTAATCACCTCCTTCTAGTATATTAGACGCAGAGGGAAGAGATTTCTAACGAACTTTTTTATTAAGATAACCTAGAAAAGACACTTTCCAGCAGAATAAGAAGACACTTTCCCGCTTAGTTGGGAAAGTGTCTGTATACTAGATACACGATATCAATCGTTTTCTTGTGGAGCTTCCGAAATCGCAGGAGTTCGATAACCTTAATCTTTCGACCGACACCAAAGAAGTTTTGAAAGTGGAAGCCGGCAAGTAAGTAACGTAAACTGTATAAGTTTTAACTATTCCCGTTTAGCTGGGAAAGCGTATGTATGCCTGAAAAAGGATCTGAAATCATGAGAAAAAGTATTTATGCCGGGCTATTCATGGTTACGCTTGCTACTTTAATGTTCGAAATACTCTTGACGCGCATTTTTAGTGTGACTATGTGGTATCATTTCGCCTTTGTAGCTATATCTGTTGCTATGTTTGGAATGACCATAGGTGCCATAATAATATATTTGTTCCCTAACTATTTTACTCAAGAACGAGCAAGGTATCAACTTGCCGTGAGTTCCTTATTATTTTCTGTATCACTGGTTTTTTGTTTTTTAACGCAGTTATGTATTCCGTTCATTCCTGAAAAAACAATAGTTGGGCTGTATTCTATCGCCTTGACATACGCCGTACTGTCAGTGCCATTTGTATTTAGTGGAATTTGTGTGTCTTTGGCGCTGACTAAGTTTCCGCGTTATATAAGTAAATTGTATTCTGTCGATCTTGCAGGTGCCGCACTTGGATGTATTCTTTTGATATATACTCTCAGAATTACCGATGGTCCTACAGCGGTGATCGTGATAGCTTTTCTTGCCAGCGTTGGGTCGGTTTTTTTTGCCGCCGAAAAAAGATTTAGCAAGTTGATAAAGGCGGCTGTTATAACCAGTTTATTGCTCGCGTTTATTTCAATTGCTCATACATATTTAGTGCACAAACAATCTCCGCTTTTAAGGATTGTTTGGGTGAAAGGCGGGTATGAAAGTCGGCCTGTTTATGAGAAATGGAATGCATTTTCACGTGTTAGAGTTTGGGGCGATCCAGAAAAGTTAGAAAAACCATTTAGCTGGGGTATTAGCCGTAATTATCATTCTGGCCAAGAAGTCAGACAATTAAATATGAATATAGATGCTAGTGCATATACCCCCATTATAGCTTTTGATGGAGATCTGAATAAGCTCGAGTATCTTAAGTATGATGTGACAAATTTAGCTCATTACCTAAGGTCGGATTCGAAGATTTTAGTTATTGGTGCAGGAGGGGGGAGAGATATTCTTTCTGCATTAGTATTTAAACAGAGGTTAATTTTTGGCGTGGAGATAAATAAGGATATAATTGATATAGTTAACCAAAGATTCGGCGATTTTACCGGTCACTTAAACAAAAATCCCAAAGTATTTTTTATTAATGACGAGGCAAGAAGCTATACTGTAAGATCAAAAGACAAATTCGGTATTATTCAGGTTTCACTTATAGATACATGGGCGGCAACTGCATCAGGTGCGTTTGTTCTCGCAGAGAATTCGCTTTATACTACTGAAGCATGGAAGATTTTCCTAGAGCATCTCACTTCCAATGGAATATTAACATTTTCTCGTTGGTACTTAAGGGATAATCCGGGAGAAGTATACAGGTTAACTTCGTTAGCCAGTGCTTCATTAATGAAGCTGGGTGTAAAAGATCCCCGAAATCACATCGTTATTGTGAAATGTATGTTGGGGATGTCAAAAGATAAGCCAGATGGTATAGGGACGATACTAATAAGCAAAGAGCCATTTTCAGGTAAGGAGCTGGATATTATTGAAAAGATTGCCGGTGATATGCAATTTGATGTCGTTCTTACGCCGCGATTTTCTATTGATTCGACTTTTGCAACACTTGCTTCCGGAAACGATCTTGATAAATTTACAGCGAAGTATCCGATAAATATTTCGGCACCCACTGATAGAGCTAAAAGGAGCTTTACCCCTTTTTATATTTTTTATGGCTATAGGGTTTGGCTTTATGCTGGTTGAGATTTCACAAATGCAAAGGTTGACTATTTTTTTAGGCCACCCTGTTTATAGTCTGTCCGTCGTCCTTTTTGCCATTCTTTTATCCAGCGGTCTTGGCAGTTATTCAACACAGAAGGCAGGTAATTCTGTTATGAAAAGAGCAGCAATCGCGCGCTTGTTACTTCTTCTATGTATGCTTTCAATATTTGGACTATTTACCTCACATATTATTAGTAGGTTTCAGGGATCGTCAACTATGTTGCGTATTTTTATAGCGGTAGGGATACTTTTTCCTTTAGGATTCTTTATGGGGATGCCATTTCCTCTCGGAATGAAATTGGCATCTACCCAATCAGTTTTAATAACTCCTTGGCTTTGGGGAATAAATGGGGCAACATCAGTTTGTGCCTCAGTGATTGCAGTCGTGATAGCCATAAATTCTAGCATATCTACAGCATTTTGGATTGGTTTTATATGTTATCTTATTGCTTTTATTGCGATTATTTGGATGAGCCGTTTAAAGGTGAATACATAGTAGGATATGAAGAAAATATATATAAAAACTCTGGGATGACCATTGGTGCAAGTACCGCGATATGATTTTGGACATTTTAAATAGGTTAAGTGGTTTGGAATTATGGAGTTGCGGTAAAACTGACTAAAAGTAAGGATTACATTAAATGTTGTATAATATGAAGCAATGTTGAAGAGAGGGGTTATATGAACCGCTTTGGATTAATGCTCGTAGAGTTTATTGTGGTCGTCATTGCGCTTACTATTCTTATTTTTATAGGGAAGACATTCTATTACAAAATGAGAATGCCAAAGGCGAATTACATAGTAGTGAGGGTTTTCTATGCGACTGACCGAAATCGGACTTCAAATCCGAACCCCTCCGAGATGTATGGGAGTGACCGGGCGGAGATTAGTTATGGCACTTGTGAAGTAAACATTCCTAGAGACCATCGGATAGGCGAATTAGAAACCCCGTCAATTTGGAGATTAGAATTTCGCCAGGATCCCCAGAAGCATGTCGTTTTGTTAAATATTTCCATTCAAGACAAAGATAAGTATTTCTCCGAACTCAGGGCTCGCATCATAAGATCATCGAAAAAAAGTGCTTTTATATTTATTCACGGTTATAACGTAACATTTGAGAATGCTGCACGCAGAACTGCGCAGATGTCCTACGATCTCGGGTTTGATGGAGCGCCGGTATTTTATAGTTGGCCATCTCAGGGGACGGTAAAAGGATATCCGGTAGATGAGACAAACATTGAGTGGACGCAGACGAACTTAAAACGTTTCTTAGACGATTTTGTGGCGCGAACCGGCGCGGAACAGATTTATTTGATTGCGCATAGCATGGGAAACCGCGCCCTCACTCGGGCATTCAGGGATCTTATTATTGACAAACCTGCTTTAAGACAACGATTCCGCGAACTGATTCTTACTGCGCCTGATATTGACGCCGAGGTATTCAAAAAAGAGATTGCGCCTTATATAATCGGCCATCAGACCAGAGTTACTTTATATGCTTCTTCTGAAGATAAAGCACTTCAAATTTCAAAGACTTTTCATGGCTATCCCAGAGCGGGCGATAGCGGTTTAGGATTGGTTGTCGTGTCCGGAATTGAGACAATTGACGCTACGGATGTTGATACGAGTTTTTGGGGACATTCATACTTTGCTGAAAACCGTTCTGTTATATCCGACATTTTCTCTCTGATAAACGATGGAAAACGCGCGAATGAACGGTTCGGATTGAGCCCGGTTGATACGCCGGAGGGTCGGTACTGGATGTTTAAGAAATAATCGATGGCGGTGTGCGCTTCAAGACAGGCATGACGTTTGACATCGATCATAATCGAAAGGAGGGATTTATGAAGGCTTTATCCTGGAAAAATATCCTTTTATTTTCTCTTGTGGGGCTTGTGGCCGGATGTGCGACGGATCCTCTCACTCGTCTGTTGAAAGAAAACCGGTTCGCGCCAATCACCCCTATCCCGGAGATACAGAATGTTGGTGATGTCTATAAGAAAGCAGACTTAAGGTCAAACCCGGTCGTACTTATAAGGGATGTATTCTCTCAGGAAGTGAACGAGAAGCTCATGAATTCACTCAAAGGTGGTGTTCAACTGCCTTCGATTTCAGGCGAACAGCAATTCTCACTGGGGGTAACGCCCGATATTATCGGATACGTTCATGGCGAACTCAACGCCCTCCATGTGAAGAAGTTTAGGCTGAAATTGGCAGGCGCATACCAATATATAATCTCTGAGGACCGGCTTACGAGTGAGCTTCTTCCGGCACTCAAGAAACAACGGCCGGCTTTGCAGTTATCAGATAAGTTTGTGGTTCTAGCCTTGCTGCAGGTCAGCATGCTTGAATACGAATTGCTTGATGAAAAAGGCACTAAGATCGAAGTTACGCCAGGGGGAGAGATTGAGAAAGTGATAAAGGCGAAATTGAGCTCGGAATGGAAGGCGAATGAGCAGCGGAATCTTACCATTGATCATCCGTGTTTTCTTGGGTACAGGGTAGGAGAGATTATTGAAGTGGGATCGAAGATTGAGGTGAAAAGTCTGCCGGTCGAAGATACTGCGCGCGCGAAAAAGACTGTTATCAAGGAAATCCCCACTCGTACTCTTCGCATGATGCAGCGTTCTCAATAAGGATAGGGGGCGTTTCTAATTGTTCCGAAAAGGGAATCTCCCCCAGCGAGTCTATGGGGGTTAAAGGGCTCGGCATCTGTGTGTTTCCTGCGGCGTGGCGCATTTTGGGCCGCGCACAAAAGTTTAGGCCGCAATGATGAGGCATGCAAGGCATATGACGATGCGTCTGCAGATAAAAAGGAAGAAAAGAGTCATGGTCGAAAAATTTGTTCGGTTAGCGATTCACGGCAATGTAGTCATTGCTTTATGTGCCTGCATGTCGTTTACGCTGATGACTGTAGTAGCGTACAGCGCGGATCAGTCAGCAGACAAATATCAAGAGGCAAAGCGGTATTTTCTGGCTGGTATGACTGCAATGAAAAACGAAGATTATAAATTAGCGGAAGAAGCATTCGAAGCTGCGTTTAGGGATTATAGCGCATTGCCGGGCACAGAGCGGGCTCAGGCAGGTTGTTATGGGAACATCGCTGCAGCATTGGGTGGGATAGGCCGGTATGAAGAAGCCATAGGAAAAGAGGAACAAGCGCTGAAATTACTTGCTCAACTGCCAGGCACAGAGGGGGAACAAGCAATTTGTTATGGGATTATTGGCATAGTACTGGAGAAGATGGGTCGGTATGAAGAATCCATAGGAAAGATAGAACAAGCGCTGAAATTACTTGCCCAACTGCCAGGCACAGAGCGGAAACAAGCAGATTGTTATGGGACCAGCGGCTTAGCACTGCATGGTTTAGGCCGGTATGAACAAGCCATAGGAAAATATGAACAAGCGCTGAAGATGTATGAGCAACTATCGGGCACAGAGGGGGAGTGGGGAAAGTGTTATGCGAACATCGGCGTAGCACTGGAGAAGTTAGGCCGGTATAAACAAGCCATAGGAAAAGAGGAAAAAGCCTTGAAGTTGTTTAGTCAAATATCAGGCACAGAGCGGGAACAAGCAGGTTGTTATCAGAACATCGGCGATGCATTGAATGGCTTAGGTTGGTATGAACAAGCCATAGGAAAATATGAACAAGCGCTGAAGATGTATGAGCAACTATTAGGTACAGAGTGGGTTCAAGCAAGTTGTTATGGGAACATTGGCTTAACACTGAAGAGTTTAGGCCGGTATGAAGAAGCCATAGGAAAATATGAACAAGCGCTGAAATTACTTGCTCAACTGCCAGGCACAGAGTGGGTTCAAGCAGGTTGTTATGGGAACATTGGCTTGGCGCTGGATGGGTTAGGTCAGCATGAACGGGCCATGGAGAAACAGGAACAAGCGCTGAAATTACTTGCCCAACTGCCAGACACAGAGCGTGATCGGGCAAGTTGTTATGTAAACATCGGCGTAGCACTGAAGGATTTAGGTCGATATGAAGAATCCATAGGAAAGATAGAACAAGCGCTGAAGTTGTATCGTCAAGTATCAGGTACAGAGGGGTATCAGGCTAGTTGCTTTGGCCATATTGGTGAAGACTATTTGGCCCAAGGTCAGCCTGCCAAGGCATTGGAGGCGTTTGAGCGTTCTTCTCAGTATGGTTTTTCCTGGTGGATAGCCAATGGCATGGCTAAGGCCTATCACCAAAGAGGAGAGCTGGGAGACAAGGAGAAATCCGCAAAGCAATTGGTTAAAGCAACGCAACTTGCCGAAAAAGCGCGCCAGGGCGTTTTTGCCATGGAGAACCGGGTCGGGGTCTTTGAAGAACCGTCCGAGGTGTTTAGGACTGCGGTTTCATTGTTGGTTGGTTGGTCAGACCAAGAGGCGCGAATTACCGAGCCGGAAATTGCGCGTTGGATGGAAGGTGTTCCATCACAGCAGGGATTAGCGGCCGCCGCGGCATTTCATTTTACGGAAGCAGGCAAGGGTAGGGCATTGGAAGATGCTTTACGCGAACGGGCCGCGCTTAATCTCGGGGATCAAGGAGGCGATTTACTGACAGAGCAAAGGGAATTGTCTCTGCGTTTGAGCAAACTAAGCAAGGGGCGAGAGGAACTATCGCTCGAAGAACTATTGCGCAAGAAGCCAAAAGAACTACAGCTTGAGAAAACCGACATTTGGAAATCTCTGACCTCGGAGATTGACGCGCTTGAGTCGCGTATGGCGCAGATTGAGGGAGAAATTAAACGCACGCGGTTAGGTGAATATATCGCGCCTGATTTCCGTCTGCCGTCGCAGATGGCAGGTGAATTAACGGCGCATACGGCTGTATTGGAATATTCTATAGGAGAAGATGGAAGCTATCTTCTTGTATTAACGCATAAAGGAATAACCGCTTATAAGCTGCCGGTGGCGGTACGGGCATTACCAGAACTTCACAAGCGGCAAAATATAGAATTACCACAGCTTCTTAAGGCCTGGAAGCAACGACCCCTGGAGATTGGATTGGAAGGGCTGGTTTATTTGGCACGGGCTAGAGTAGAAAGTAAAAACTCGGATAAGCCGGTAAACGCAGCACAAGAGCAAGCGGTTTTGGAGCGGTTGGGTGCTGTTATTTTGCCCAAGAAGGTGCTGCAAGAATTTCGGGATAAAGATATTCGCCATTTATTGGTTGTGGCAGATGGAGTTTTGCATATGGTGCCGTTTGCCATACTGCGATTGAAAGAATCCTCAGGTTCCTGCTACGTGGTGGAACGATTCGCAGTCTCGTATGTGCCGACGATGACAATCCTGGAGACAATCCGCAGGCAAAAAGCACAACGGCGGGCCAGACGACAGGGTGTGCGCGCAGATCTATTGGCATTTGCAAATCCGGTGTATACGATAGAAAATGAGGGATTATCGTCCGGCACGGATGATTCTATGGCGAGGGTGCGTACAATGCGGTGGGAGTATTATAAAAGCGAGGGTTTGAAGTTAGATAATCTTTCTAAGACTGAGGAAGAGGCGACGCGTGTGGCTAAGCTATTTGCTGCGCCGGAGACCTTTACCAGTCAGATGACAGACACTCCGAAAGGAAGAGCGGTTGTTTTTAGCGGATTAGGGGCGGATGAAGCGCAGGTTAAGCGGTTGCTTGGCTGGAAACAAAAGGATTTCCTGCCGGGTAATTGGAAGTATGTATTGTTTAGTATGCATGGCTGGGCAGATATACGTAACGGTATGTTGTCCTGTCTTTTTCTCTCGACCGCAGGACCTGATTCCGTCGAGGATGGAGTTCTGCAGGCGCAGGAGGTTATGGGATTAGAGATGGATACTGATGTGGTGATGCTTTCTGCCTGTGAGACGGGATTAGGACGCTTGGGCAGCGGAGAGGGATTCTTGGGACTGAGTATGGCGTTTTTTATCGCCGGAACAGAGAGCGTGTGCGCGAGTCTATGGCAGGTTCCTGTTGTAGCCACAGTCCAGTTGGTGACGGAATTTTTCCGGAATTTGAAGGATGGAGAATTAGACCGCGCTGAGGCTTTGCGTCAGGCGCAGTTAACGGTGATGAAAAAAGGACAAGATTCGTCCGGCGAGAAGGCGGATTACTCCAGCCCGTTTTACTGGGGCGCGTTTGAGCTGATGGGAGAATATGCCGTAAGTCCCGATGCGGAGGATGGTTTGCCTGCGCAGAAACAAACAACTACGTTAGCCGCCGGAAGTGAACGAGAAATAAGGAAAGCGAACTGTCTTCATTCTGCGGAGCAATAAGTTATGAAAAAAAGATATACATAAAAGTTTCGGCTGGCCGATGGATGCGCTATAAGGGGACTATGGGAAAAAATAACCAAGGCTTTAGAAAAGTGAATTAATACAAAAAAGACACGATGGATAAGAAAATCATTAATATATTACATTTATCTGATCTGCATTTTGGCGCAGAGAAGTATACGGATCCAGATATCCCGGAAACAGCGCGAGATATACGCAAGAACGCACTGGATAACTTAAAAAAATATTTGGTTGATTTACCGGCACAAGATAAGCCGGATATTATTGTTGTTACCGGCGATATCGCCTGGGCCGGAAAAAAAGAGGATTACAGAGAAGCTAAAAAATGGTTTGATAAACTTTTGCCTGGGCTTGGGCTAAAAGTAAGCGCGCTATGTTTTGTTCCCGGTAATCATGACCTTGATCGGAGTAAAGTCGGTGCTTCAACCATTCCTTCCACCTGGCAAGACGCTGATAAAGAATTGGCTTTAGAGAAGGTGTCCACAATGGAAGATCGGTTTGCGGAATATGGGGCATTTTGCAAGAAGATGGGAATCTCGCCGTATAAGGTTAAAGACCAAACATCGTTTTATTATGGCATACGCGAGATCAGCGGTCTTAAATTACTAGCTTTAAATTCTGCGTGGTACCATTTTAAGAATGAACCATATATTCACGGCCGGCTATGGCTTGGCTTACCGCAATTACAGGTAATGAACGCCAACAAACAGATTAGCGACCAAAACTACGACACCTCTGTGATAACCTTGGCCCTTTTTCATCATCCTGAGAAATGGTTCCATGGGGAGGAAACAACCAGTTATCCCGGGCGTCCGGCAACATGCGGTTATTTAAGTATGCGTTGCCACTTGATGCTTTCCGGGCATACCCATTGTATACCCGACGGTTGGTGGGATAGAAAAGGCGGAGGGGCGTGGCAGATTTCCACAGGCGCAAGCTATGAAGACTCAAAATACCGCAACAACTGTCTATTGTTAAAAATTGACAAAAGAGATCGTAAATTTTCATGCCGCATTATTGAATATCATCCTGAATCAACTCGCGATGACTCTCTTTGGCAGATGCGTGATTTAAGAATGCAGGATAATCAGTGGGTTAGTCTGATAAAAAATGAAAAAACAAAAAAGACCGTGGATGCCGCCCTTTTGCGTAAGATTATTGGATGTCAAATGGAAGATAAATTGGAACAGAGACTTAATAATACTGACTATGTTCAACTTCAGTTGGAAAAGGGAGAATACAAGAGGGTAGATTTTGAGGAAAGGGAATCCTCTGAAGAGAAACCTCTTGATAAGCCTGATCAAGGGCTGCTTTTTGAGCATAAACGTCAATGGCAGCCGGTACGTATAGGCGATATTTTGCAGATGAAAGACAGGGAATATATTTTGAGTTCACCGGTCGGAATGGGGAAGACTACATTTATTTATTGGCTTGCTCGGGAATTTATTGAAAAAACCGATAAAATACCTTTTGTTTTGAATTGTTATGATATTGAGACAGGAAATGTAGATAGCGTGGATGATATCATAGAACATCGGTCAGGTTCTTTTGTTGATTATGCTCATTGGGAAATCGATCAAGAGCAAGTACGAGGTGTCTTAAAAAATCATTACGATAGGCTTGTTCTGCTGTTTGATGGGCTTGATCAAATCACGAGCGGAGATTATGTAAAGACCGTCGAGAAAATCACTAAGATTGCGTACGCAAACAACACGCCATTTATTATTACATCCCGCCCCTCAGCTGTAATTGCATATGAAACTAGTCCGGATATCGCATTTATTCGCCTGCAATCTTTTTCAATCAATGATCAGAAAAAATACTATGGCACTGTTGATTACGAGAGAGCAAAGAACATCGCGCGTTTATCTCCGGAACTAACACGTATCCCTATGTTGGCCTATATGGTTAAAAGATTGATAACAACTAATAAAGACGCAGGAGTTTCGACACGGACGCAGGTCTATGAACGTTTTATCAATCATATATTGACCTGCCATCCGCCAAATCGTGAACTGGCTAGTCAAGATTTTGATACGGATGAAAATCGGGATGTGTTAGGCCGGATCGCTTTCGAGTCTTTGGATAGACCGGTTCCGCAGATTCAAAAAATTAGTAAGTCTGTTTGTCAAAAGTGTCTTGTTGGGGAAAGTTCCGGAATTGAATTTACGGATTTGGATAAATACGGATTGGTCAATTTGATTATCGAAAGCAGCGCGTCATTGTATTTATATTTTACGCATCAATCGTTCCAGGAGTTTCTCGCGGCAGAATACGCAGCGAAGAACGATGAATTCGTGAATAAAATTATCCGGGAACAATGGAATCCCAAATGGAAAGAAACAATAAAATTTTTAGCGGGCATTCAACGTGAAAAGATCGTTAAAAGAATTTTCCCCGACAAATGCAAGGACAATATAATTCATTCTCGGCTATTTCTGGCAGCAGAATGCGCAATAGAAACTGAAATAAGTGATAGGTTGCGGAATAGATTGCTGGTGGAGCTTAAAGATGCAAGCGACGGAGTTTTTCTCGTGAGTTCACTTGTATGGCGTGGAAAAATAGACGATGCTTTTGTGAAAAATATAGCTGGGATGCTGGAGGATCATGGTTGTCAAGATTGTTTAACCGCAGTAGAAGCGCTGGGCAACTTAGCGAATAAAGTAGATACGCCAACGGTTGAAAAGATAGCCGGGATGCTGGAGGATACGTTTCTTCGTGATACCGCAGCAGAAGCACTGGCCAGCTTAGCGAATAAAGTAGATACGCCAACGGTTGAAAAGATAGCCGGGATGCTAGAGAATCCTTGTCTTAGTAAAACCGCTGCAGAAGTGCTGGGCAGGTTATTGGATGAAACAGATAAAGTAGACGAGAAAATAGTTAAAAAGATAGCCGTGAAGCTGGAGGATTGGAAGGATGGTTCAGGCGCATTATATCGACCATGTTGGTTACTGAAAGAGACGGATAAAGCAGACGAAAAAACAGTTAGATGGCTAGCCGGGATGCTGGAGCAGAAGGCAGGGCTTGAATTAGTAGTGCAAGCCCTGGGCTTCTTGGCGGATAAAGTAGATACATCAACAGTTAAAAAGATAGCCGGGATGCTGGAGAGCGATGAAGGGTCTATTCGTCCACTCGCAGTAGAAGCGCTGGGCAGGTTAGCGGATAAAGTAGATACGCCAACAGTTAAAAAGATAGCCGGGATGCTGGAGAGCAAGGAAGCGTTTACTCGTTCAGCCGCAGTAGAAGCGCTGGGTAGGTTAGGGGATAAATTAGACGAAAAAATAGTTAAAAAGATAGTCAGGATGCTGGACGATAAGTCATGGCGTGTTCGTTCAGCCACAATAATAGCACTATGTTCTCTGGTTAAATATGTCTCTTTGGATTCTTTGAAATATATTTTGAGAAAATCTACGCCATTATTAAAATATAAAGACAATAAAAATGTTTTTAATATGCTTAGGCTTTTATACGAAACTGGCCGGCCGAATAAAGAAAAAGAATTACGTGAATGTTGGGGATTAGATTTTTTTGATTGAACTAGATTTTAAAAAAATGCACATCACGTTCGTTCATCGGTTTAGACAATTCTAGACACTTAACTGCAAATTTACAACACATTGGTATGAAAAAATATACAAAAAAAGTTTTTATTAAAACTCTGGGCTGTCAGATGAATGTCCGCGATTCGGAGGTTATAGCAGGTTTACTAACGGCTAATGGCTATCAACTAACGGCTGATCCTATAGAGGCGGACGTCATCTTGCTTAACACCTGCGCGGTGCGTCAGCATGCCGAGGAAAAGGTCTGGTCAGAGATCGGCAGATTGGCGAAGCGGAGACGTAAGATTGCTTCGTCGCTTGAAGGCGCTCCTCGCAATGACGGGAATAACAAACCCCTTATCGGGGTTGTCGGATGTATGGCGCAGAACTATAAAGAGAAGATATTTGAGCGTTCTGCGGATGTGGATTTTGTGGTGGGACCCAGCGATATAGGCAAGATACCCGGAATTATAGAATCGCTTACAGGAAAAAAGGGACAGACCACAGAAAGCGGGAAGAGTTCCATTTTTGAGAGGAAGATCTGGGAGACGGATGGCGAAGCGCGGCCGGAGCAAATTTACCACACCGGTTTTTTCCAGGATAAGGAACACGCCTATGTGGTTATTTCCGAGGGCTGCTCTAATTTTTGCTCTTATTGCGTTGTCCCCTATGTGCGCGGGCCTATCAGGCACAGGAGCCAGGTGGATATACTAAGAGAGATCAAGGGGGCTATTGATCAGGGAATATCTAAGTTTACCCTCTTAGGCCAGAATGTTAACGCCTATGAATATGAAGGTATCGACTTCGCCGGGCTATTGAAGCTGGTTAACGGCCTGGAGGGTTTAAAGGAATTTAGTTTTATTACCTCTCATCCTAAGGATACCTCTGTCGATTTATTCAGGGCTATGGCGGAAGCCTGTAAGCTTAAAAAATATCTGCACCTTCCGGTACAATCAGGTTCGGACAGGATACTCAAAGCCATGAACCGCGGCTATTCAAGGGAGCATTACCTGCAACTGGTGGATAAATACCGCAAGCTGCTTAAGCCGGCGCTATTGAGCACAGATATCATCGTGGGATTCCCTTCCGAGGAAGAAGGAGATTTTCAGGATACCTATGATCTGCTCAAGGACGTAGGTTTCGACTCGGCCTATATTTTTAAATATTCCGTTCGTCCCGGGACAGCCGCGGCGGCTATGCAAGATGACGTGCCGCAGGCAGAGAAGGAGAGAAGACACGGGATAATACTGCAACTGCAGAAAGAAATATCAAAGAAAGTAAAAAGTAAAAAGGAAGAAGGTAAAAGTACAAGTTAAAAGTAAGAAAGAAAAAGTAAAAATTTAAACGAAACGTCAACGGCTTTAGTATTTTAGTAATAATATAAGGTTTAAAAAATGAATGAGCGAGTAATTGTTAAAAAATTTTATATTCTGATTTTTACTTTTTACTTTTTACTTTTTACTTTTGTCTTTGTATGCTATGCCCTGGATTTAAGTAAGCTTAAGATCTGCTTCTTGAGCGGAGATTACAAGGAGTCTGTTTCAGAAGGAGAAAAGATACTGGCCAATACAGACCGCAAGACCCAAGGCCTGGATGAGCTGTATTATATTCTGGGTTTAAGTTATCTAAAAGACGGTAATATCCTGCGCGCATCGGATATATTCGAGATCATACTTAATGAATTTAAGGGGAGCGGTTTCAGGGAGGAGGCGGAATTAGGCCTGGCTGATACATATTTTTTGCGAGAAAATTATAATGAGGCGCAGGCGCGCTACAAAAAGCTGCTCAATGATAATCCAAAGGGCAGGCTCACTACCCCTATTTATTATCGCTTAAGCATTTGTGCCTCAAAACTGGGGAATATCAGCGAGGCAAAAGATTTCGCTTCCAAGTTAAAAGAGCTATCCCCCGTAAATCCGGAATCCGGCTTTGAAATAGATAATAGCCTATTGGGCGCGGATTATTATTCGGTCCAGGTAGGGTCTTTTGCCAGGGATACCAATGCCAAAGCCCTGGCGCAGAAATTGATTGCTAAGGGTTATCCTGTTTTCATAGAGGAGTCGGGTATTGCCCCGCAGGAAAAATCCTTCCGGGTCAAGGTAGGAAAATTTAAAACCATAAAAGAGGCGCAGGACCTAGAAGATAAGCTTGCCCAGGATGGTTACCCAACAAGGATATGCCCCTAGTTATGGCAAATGGCAAATGGCACCTGGCTAATGGCAAATGGCACGTGGCTAATGGTAAATGGCACGTGGCAAATGGCACGTGGCAAATGGCAAATGGCACGTGGCTAATGGCAAATGGCACGTGGCTAATGGTAAATGGCACGTGGCAAATGGCAAATGGCACGTGGCGAATGGCAAATAGCTAATG
>JAPLLV010000008.1 GCA_026387405.1 Candidatus Omnitrophota bacterium | reverse complement strand
CGCAGCGAATCACCAGGCACTAAAAAGATCATCCAAGCATGGTATAGCATACCGACTACCAAAATAAAGGTAAATGGCGTAACCAAACTCCCGTATGCTGACTATGATAAAGACAAAGATCCTATCTCCTTAGACCAGATTGCAGGTAGTTACTCGGGAAGCGTGACTATAACTATCAGCGCGATATAAGCTGAATTCAATGTAGACTCTGTTACACCAGAAAGATTGATTTAAATCAATCTTTCTGGTGCCAGCGGGGTTTTTTGTAAAATTCAACCTTCAGAAACACTCCGTCATTGCGAGGAGTCCCCCGCGAATCTTGGCGGACGACGAAGCAATCCCCTTAATCAGAGATTGCTTCCCGCCACGCTTCGCTCGCGGCTTCGGCTACGATGGATCGCAATGACGAAAAAGGAGGGCGCGATGCTAAAGAAATACGGTTTACTAAAAATAATCTTTATCGCCTGCTCAATGTTATGTATTACTTTTATTACACCCTCCCAGGCAGATCTAGAAACGCAGTTAACAATTGATTCGACATATCCTTCTACCGGCAGAGTTCCTTACAACCAGACCCAGTGGTATAGTTTTAATGCTGTTGGGGGAAACGGATACTGCGTAACCCTTACCCCGACATCAGGAAATAGCGACCTGTATCTGCTGGATAATAATTTTAATCTTGTTGGTTCCAGCAACTATACAGGAATTAATGTGGACAAGGTATGGTATGGACAGGACACTGCCGGAACATTCCACACAGCTTGTTCTGGTTTGAGCAACCCTTATTCTGATTTTACTGTGCAGGTGTTTAAGGCTCCCTTTATCAAAACTATTGACCTTACTTCCGGCAATGCGGGAACGGTTATTACCTTGACCGGTTACGGATTTGGAAGCAGCCAGAGCGGAAGCTATGTAAAATTCGCAGATACCAAAGCCACAAGGTATCTCTTGTGGAAAAATACGCAGATTAAAGTAGCTGTTCCCTCTGGAGCAAGCGGCACAGTGCCTATTACAGTTTTGTTCCCACCCAACAAGTCAAGCAATCCAGTGAATTTCAGCTATCCAAGCATTTCCTCTAATGGAACGATGGCTGCATATGACTTAGCCCGGACTGGGAATTTCCCAGATGGTCCTACATCCACTCCTTTAAATCTAAAGTGGTCATTCATCGCTCCCTATGCAACAGCTGGGAGTATCGGGGGAGCACCAGTAGTTGCTAAAGGGATTGTCTATGTGCAATCGAGTGGAAGCAGTTTTGACGCTTCCCCTATAAAGGGAAGGTGTTTAGCCATAGATGCTACCAATGGAGTTTTGAAGTGGTCTACTATTACTTACAATCTTCATAACACTTCAGCTCCAACTGTCTCTAATGGGATAGTTTACGTGCCTTCATATTGGCAAAAAAGCTCCTCAAATTATCCCAATTATGTAGGAAGACTCTACGCTTTGGATGCCAATACAGGTGCGGTTAAATGGAGTTTTGATACTGGTAATTTAGATGGTTCTCCTTTAGTGGAAAATGGTATGATTTATATTGGCGACCGCGGTCTTTATAAGGACGGACTTTTTGTTTCTTATGCTAAAGTCTATGCTCTTGATGCCCTAACAGGAACGCTAAGATGGGTATATACCGCTACTAATGGTGGTGCTTTTCTTGGTTCTCCAGCATTAGCCAATGGAACTATCTATGTAATAGATTGTAGTAATCTCATTGCCTTAGACGCGCTTACTGGTGTTTTAAAGTGGAAGGCCGTTGTGGGTGCCTATGTTTATAGCACTCCTATTATCTCTAACAACATAGTATATGTGCACAATGGTTCTGACTTGAAAGCCTATAATGCCACAACAGGAACTTTAAAGTGGAAATATGATTCAGGAGGAAGCTACCCAGGTAATTACTATTTTCCAGCAGTGTTTAATGGTACAGTTTATGTATATTTTGGTTCAATATATAATCTTGTTGCTTTAGATGCCAATACAGGTGTAAAACTTTGGTCTTACGCTAATATAGGTGGGCAAACTCCAGCTATATCAAAAAATATTGTTTGGCTCAGTGAAAGCTTCAATCCAAACAGTAAGTTATATGCCTTTGACGCTATTAATGGAACGCTGAAATGGAGCTATTCTTCTAGTGTAAGTTTTAGCAACCTCTACCTAAGTAATGGTAAAGTTTATGTAACAAGTTGGGGTAAGTTGTATTGTTTCGGGCAATAAAACTATGAAAAAAATACTCTTTTTACTTTGTGGAGCGCTATTTTTTTATTCTACTGCCTTTGCCTTAGGGGTAATTGAGCTCGACAAAACAAAGGTCAGGTTGACTATTGCTCCCGGCTCAAGCAAGAGCGGATCTATAATGGTAGAGAACCCCTCGGATGAAACCCGCCATGTCAAAGTCTATCTTGAAGACTGGAACTATGCCGCCCAAGATGGCTCCAAAGAATTTTCTCCCGCAGGGACAACAAATCTTTCGGCATCCGGATGGATAAACTTTTTGCCGGTTGAATTTACCATGCTCCCCTATGCCAAACAAAAACTGAACTATACGGTAAGGGTTCCGGCTAATGCCCAGGGCGGCCATTACGCGATAATGTTTTTTGAGGTCGGCGAACCGAATAAAACATCCGAAGGTGTGAGCGTAAATTTGGCCATTAGAATGGGCTCTTTGTTCTACATCGAGCCGGAAGGGAGCATCAGAAAATTCCATCAATTGTCCGATTTTAATGTGCAGAAAAACGATTCCACCGGCGGCCTGGATATAAACCTGACCTTCCAGAACACCGGCAATGTGGATATTACCTGCGGAGGGACCTTTGATATCATCGATAAGCGGGGCAAAGTTTACGCCCGCGGAGAATTCAATAAGGGTTATACCCTGCCCGGAGATACGGCAAAACTTAGCGCTGCCTGGAAACAATCCTTGCCCGCAGGGAAATACGATATAGTGGTTACCCTGGACCTAGGCAAAGCCCTAGAAGAATTACAATTAGGCCGCGGCCCGATAGTAGTCAAAGAATCGGAGATAGAAATAGGAGAGACCGGAGAAGTGGTAAATTTAGGACCCCTGAAGTAATGAGAAAACCAATTATAATATTGTTAATAGTTGGTTTTCTTTTTTTGTCTCTGGCGCCCCTTTATGCCGGCCAGATGTGCGATTATCTCTGCGCAATAGGGATGAATTTCTTCCGCCAGGGCCGCTATGAAGAGGCATTGGGAGAATTCAAGAAGGTATTATTGGTAGAGCCGAATTACCAGCCCGCCCTAAAATATATTGAGATGACAGAGCAGGCGCTCGGGCAGCCGCAGCCAGAAGAAGAACCTGAAGTAGAGGCTATCCAGCAATCGTCATTGCGAGTCCCAAAGGGGCAAAGCCTGCCTGCCGGACAGACGGGCAATCACGATCTTGAGATTGCTTCGGCCGCTGCGCGCCCTCGCAATGACAGTTATCAAGCCACCCCTGAAACAAACCTTCCTCCTGCCAGGATAGTCATCCCTAAGGCAAAAGCCTTTGCTCAAAACAAGACAAAAGAGATGACCCTCAAGGAAATCTTGGACCTTGCCGAGATCCAGAAAGAAATGATAGATTATGAGAAGGCTATGCGTAAAAGGAGGCTCACCGCTCCGGTTGGCTTCGGGTCGACGTCAAGAACAGCAGCAGCTAAAACCAACGTCCCCAGGATCATAATCTTGAGCGAAACCGCTAATGCCCTGCCGCAGCAAATAGAGATCGAGCAGGGAAAAGAGATAGTTATTCTTGGAAAAAATATCAGCCGATACCTTATCACAGAGCCAACTGTAGCCTCCGCGGAAAAAAGGTCTGCGGATGAATTGGATATCATTGGCAAGACTATAGGCTACACAGATGTGATTATCTGGGATGATAACGGACGCTGGACACAGCAATTCCTGGGGATATTTCCCAAGCCGGAGACACCCCTATATGAAGAGCTGGCGCGTAAAGAGGCGGAACAGGAACGCAATTTCAAATTGCGCTACTCTGTTGACTGGCTCTCCTATGAAACCGGAAAAAGCATACATGAGTGGAGAAGATCCTCTTACTCCTGGACCCACGGGTTGAATATTCTTGGCCCAACACCATACGGCGATTTTGATGCCACTACCTCTATACGTTCAGAAAACTCATCAAGCAGGGCAGATATGAACTATCTCACTGTAGGGCTGACAAACGGACAATACGGCAATTTTAAAGGGTTCAATATCCGAGGTTTTGACATTAGCCCGCCTTTTTCAGACCTCGCCTTTTCCGGAGCAACCTTGCGCGGCGGCATGTTTAATACCCCGGCATTTGATAAAAAATTGGAATACACGGCTTTCTGGGGCAGGGAAGGCGGCGGCAGATACGGAGGCCTTTCTCCAAGCTTGACTAAAACGCTGAATTCATTTGTTGAAGGTTTTAATGCGGCCCTATCTCCGGACAAGGTTCAAACCTATAAATTTACCGTGGCGCATGGCTGGGGGAGAGACAGGACAAATTATCTTCACCCCTACGACTATGATATGTCCGGAAGATGGAATTTTAATAAATGGGGTATGGGTTATGAGATCGCGAACGATACCCAGACTTTCGCGCATATTGTGGATGCGCATTATAATGCTGACAAAATGACAAACACGGTACAATTCAGGGATATAGACAAGAGGTTCATGAGCATAACCAACACCGGATGGAGACAGGGCGAGATCGGGGGATTAGTCACCTCCAGCTACCAACCCACAGAAACCTTAGGAATGCGCACTTCCTTAGACGTTTATAAAGACCGGCTTTATCCTGCACCGGAGAATCCCGAGCGCCTGAACGAAGATTTAGACTGGAACGCCAGCTATCGCCTGGATCCCTTGACCTCGCTGGGATTAAACTATTCATTCCGCAATGACCTGGGGGAAATATCGCAGTCACGCTCTCAATCGGCAGGCCTGAACGGCTCAAGGAAAATACATTTCATCAAAGATATCTCTACCTATGCCAATTATTCCAATCAGAGTTTTATGAATTTTTCCTCGCACACCTCGGATTATATTAACGACCGTTTGAATTTAGGCCTGCGCTTCAGCATTATAGGCCAGTTTTATTACTATTATAACTGGGAACTTAACTGGCTGCAGGAAAGATCCTACGGCACCTGGGCCCATCCTAAAGCTATGGAGACGGGTGTGGAATGGTCCGACCAGATCGGCAAGACTTCACCGTTCTTTGGAAGTTTTCGCCTGACCTATCGCCAAGAAAAAGATACCGAATCCCATTTAAGCTTTCTTTCCGGAGAAGATTACCTGGAAGGCTATTCAGAGCTGTCTTACCGGCCTAATAATGAAGTGGAGCTGTATGGTTCTTCCCGCGTGCGCAATGTATGGGCAGGAAATCCCAACGTCACCAAACGCATTGAAGGCACCTTTAATGCCGGAATGCGTTATCTCTGGGATACGGGATTTCGTTTTGAAGCCAAGGGAGACATCGAAGGTTATGTCTTTAAAGACTTAAACGGGGACGGCCTGCGCCAGCGCGATGAACCTCCGGTTGAGGGAATAAAGATATGGCTGGGTAGGGATAAATCTTGCATAACAGACTTATTCGGATATTATAAATTTAAGGGCGTAAAAGGCCGTAATGCATATATTAATCTCGATACTTCCACGATCCCGCAGGGTTTCGTACTGACCATACCGGCGAGCCAGGAGGTGGCTATAGTTCATAAGCGCGCGGTAAAGGTTGACTTCGGCATCGCTTCGCGCACGGAGATAAACGGTATCGTATTTGAGGATGTTGACGAAAACGGCGAATACAATAAGGGAGATAAAGGAGTAGGGGGGATACTCTTAAGCCTTGAGAGCGGACAAAAAACAAAGACCGATACTTTGGGAAGATACTCCTTTAATAATGTATCGGTTGGAACGCATACTATCACCCTGGATTTAAATACCATACCCGTATACTACCTGCCTGAACAAGCGCTTAGCGAGAATGTTTCGATCTCTGAAGGCGCTGTCATCACGCATCATATCCCGTTACGTAGAATAAAAGAATAGCCCTAACCGCAAACTATCCGCGATTAGGGCCGGAGGATAAGAGTGAGGATTCTCTTATCTCGCGTAAAAAGTCTTTACAATAGCATGAGGGCCATCGCTCTCCTGGACCACTGT
>JAPLLV010000042.1 GCA_026387405.1 Candidatus Omnitrophota bacterium | reverse complement strand
TAAATACTCATCTGGCTTAGACCTAAATATTGCGCAACCTCTTTTAAGTTCATGATGGGTTTCTCTTTCATAGCAAGATTGTCACTCCGGATTTAACAATATTTAACAATAATATACTTAAACTTACAAGATTGTCAATTAAAAGCTGCTTTGTTTGGGTATGCTTTTATTATTATAAAGTAATATATCTCCTATCGCAAGAGAATGTTTTGGCAAACACCGGGGCCTGGTTCTAGGAAAACTTAAAGCAGGAAAAGGGGATCTGAAGCAACAAGTGGTTCGTCCAGAGAAGCAGGCTGACCAGCATTTCACTTGTAGCGGCAAAATAAGGCGCCAACCCCGGTAAAGTTACGGAAATAAATACCAGGGCAACCCCCGACAAAGTAATCAAGGTGGCTAGCGGCACAATAAACATATTCGCTAACACGGTTACCGGAGAAAATAACCCAAAATAATAAGCCACGATACCCATTGTGCCTATCCAGGCAGAGCACGAGACCAGGCTTCCCTCCAGCAAAAAACGCGCAAATCTATTCTTGGGGTTTTCGATACGCAATAGCGCTTTTATTTTAGGATAAAGATAACTAATAGCCAGGACGCTGGCGAAAGAAAGCTGTAATCCTATGTCAAATAACTGCAACGGATTTACAAGGAGGATAAAAACCAAGGCCAGGGCGCAGGAGTTGTAGATCTCGCCTTCTCTCTTTAAGGTATAGGCCGAGAGGAAAATTATGGACATCACCGTTGCCCGCACTACCGGCGTAGAAGCTCCGGTCATCAGGCAGTATAAAATTATCAGGGGCAGCGCGATAGCAATACGTAATTTTCTCGAAAGACGCAGGATCTTGAGCAACAGCATAATCACAAATATTACCAACGAGGTATTAAAACCGCTTACTACCAGGATATGCACGGTGCCGGTCTTCATCATCGCAAGATTCACCAGAGGCGGGATGCTTTTTCTCTCTCCCAGGATCATCGCGTCCAATATGCTGGCGGGAACCGGCGACACATATTTAAACAATAAACCTTCGACTTTACTTTTTAAGCCCAGCGCAAGAGCCTGTGGCGAAAAACTATTATTATTGCCTAATATTTTTATGCAGTACGGCGAACGGATATGCATCAGGCAATAAATTCCCTGCCGGGCGAGGTATTCGCGATAACTGTTATTCCCCGGGGCAGTATTTCTATAAGGCTTATAGAGATTACCGCGCGCCATAACAATATCGTCATAGCGTAATTCTTTTTTGCCGTTTATTTTTGCCAGCACGATTCCGCAGCATCTTTGACTTGCAGGGCCGCTTTCTATCTTGCGCGCCTCTAATAAGAAAATCGTGCTGTTGAATTTATATATGGGCTGGCTGCGGATAACTCCTTCCACAACGGAAACCTTGTTCGCAGTAAGCGAACACTGACCCAATTCCAATCTGGGCCAGGTGCCTTGATCAAATAGCTGACGGACAATGTGGCATTTGGGCAGGACCTGGTGGTACCTTAATAATAGCGCGCCGAATAAAAAGGCAAAAAGGGATAAAAACAGCCCGAACAAAAACGTCCTCTTTGCTGCCGAGAGGATTAAAACAAAGGAAAACAAGGCCGCAAAATAGATCAATAAAAAGGGGCAGTGTATGTTCTTGGCTGCGAAGATACCTAAACAAAAACAAAAGGCCAACCACACAAAAGGATAACGCATCTATTCCACAAAAAAAAGTTCTTTCAACTTTTCATACCTGTTTTCACCTATTCCTTTGATTTCTTTTATCTCCTCGATATCCTTAAACTCGCCATGCGCCTGGCGATATTGTATGATCTTCAGAGACAGTTTTTCCGAAACAGCCCTGGTTGCTATAAGCTCTTCTATGCCGGCCTTGTTCAGGTCGATCTTTATAAGTTTATCCTCGATCCGGATAGAAGACTCAACCCGGCTGTTCATCTTGGTAAGGAAGCATATAATTATCCCCGCCAATGCCACAGCGCCTAAAAATAGGATAACCTGCTTTTCTTGTCTGGTTAAGATAAGCATATTTTTGCCTATATTATCAGACGTAAGAAGCGGCTAAATCTAACAGGATTTTTTTATAGGGTTAGACGACGATATTGACGAGTTTCTTGGGGACGATGATGAAGCTTTTCAGGGGTTTGTTCTGGATCCAGGGCTTTAACTTCTCATCTGCCAGGACCAGCTCTTTAAGCGCATCTGTAGCAATATTTGGCGTGACATCCAATTTCGAACGCAGCTTACCGTTTACCTGTATTACAATAGTTACGGTATCTTCAATCAACCATTTCGGGTCATATTCCGGCCAGGGGGTTTTTAGAATGCTCTCGCTATTCCCCATCCGCTGCCAGAGCTCTTCGCAAAAATGCGGGGCGAGCGGACTAAGCATCACCACCAGGCGAACAAATACTTCCTTATCCGCTCCGTATTGATAAACTGCGTTGGTCAATTCCATAAGCCCGGCGATCGCGGTATTGAATTTAAATTCACCGATATCTTCGGTCACTTTTTTAATCGCCTTATGCAACGAACGGATTAAAGCCGGGTCGGCTTTTTCCCGTAGATTTTCCTGGATGCGCCAGACACGGTTCAAGAATTTAAAAGAACCCTCTATCGCGGCGTCATCCCACTCCAGCTCTGTTTCAGGGGGCGCGGCAAAAAGGACGAACAAACGCAGGGTATCCGCGCCATATTTACTGATGATAGAATCGGGATCCACTATGTTGCCGCGGGACTTAGACATCACCTCGCCGTCTTTTAAAACCATACCCTGGGTCAATAAGCGGCTAAAAGGCTCCCCGAAATCCACCATTCCCAGATCCTTAAAAAATTTAGTAAAGAAGCGCGAGTATAATAAATGCAGGATGGCATGCTCAATGCCGCCGATGTACTGGTCTACCGGCATCCAGTACCGGGCTTCTTTTGTGTCAAAAGGCGCCGAGCTGTCTTTTGGCGAGCAGAAGCGCAAGAAATACCAGGACGAATCAAAAAAGGTAGCCATAGTGTCGGTTTCCCTGCGCGCCGCCGCTTCACATTTAGGACAAGATACCTCCACAAATTTCTTGACCTTACCTAGAGGGCTGCCTCCCTCTCCGGTAAACGGCGCATCCTCGGGCAGCTCTACCGGTAAATCCCCATAAGGAACAGGGACCACCCCGCATTTAGGACAATATATTATGGGTATAGGAGTACCCCAATAGCGCTGACGGGAGATCAACCAATCGCGCAGGCGCCAGTGGGTCTGGATCTTGCCAATGCCGGCTTTCTCCATCCATTCGGCAATTTTTTTCTTTGCCTCCTGGTTAGGTAATCCATCAAACTGTGCGGAATTAACCTGGGTCCCGTCTCCTTCATAGGCCTCGGTTAGCTGGTCGTTAGTCGTTAGTCCCTGCCCGCCCTGCTTATCAAGTGGCAGGCGGGGCTGGTCGCTGGATTGAATAACCACGCGCATCGGCAGCTTATGCTCTTTGGCAAAGAGAAAATCACGCTGGTCGTGGGTGGGAACGGCCATGATCGCGCCGGTGCCGTATTCCATCAAGACGTAATCCGCCACCCATATGGGAATAGTTTCATTGTTCACCGGATTTACGGCGAAACTGCCGGTGAATACGCCTTCTTTTTTTACCTCAGAAGACGCGCGGATGGCCTTGGTTTCTTTGCTTACCTTGGCGATAAATTTTAAAACTTCCTTCTCCTGAGCCTTACCCTTAATAATCCCGGAGACCGCCGGGTGCTCCGGGGCCAAGACAATATAGGTGGCGCCGAAAATAGTATCCTGCCTTGTGGTAAATACCGGGATTTTTTCCCCGCTCTCTTTAAGCCGGAAAAAAATCTCCACACCCTCGCTTTTTCCGATCCAGTTATTCTGCATCGCCTTAACGCGATCCGGCCAGGCATCCAGCAGCTTCAAATCCTCTAAAAGACGTTCCTTATATTCGGTGATCTTCAAATACCACTGTTCCAACTCTTTCTGCTCCACCTTGCTATGGCATCTCCAGCATCCCGCGTCAATGACCTCTTCGTTAGCCAGGGTAGTAAGGCAGGACGGACACCAATTAACATTTGATGCCTTTTTGTAAGCCAGGCCTTGTTCAAACATCTTCAAGAATATCCACTGGTTCCATTTATAGTAGCCGGCGTCGCAGGTAGAGACTTCCCTTTCCCAGTCATAGGAAAAGCCCATTTTTTTAAGTTCTTTTTCCATCCATTCGATGCATTTGTGGGTCCAGGCATCGGGTTTGCTTTTATTCTTGATGGCGGCATTCTCTGCCGGCTGGCCAAAGGCATCAAACCCCATGGGATGCAGAACGTTATACCCCTGCATGATCTTAAAACGCGCGGCTACGTCGCCGATGGTATAATTACGCACATGCCCCATATGGATCTTTCCCGAAGGATAGGGGAACATCTCTAAAAGGTAATATTTCTTCTTCTCCGGAGAGGACTTGGCAGAAAACAGACTCTTCTCCTGCCAGAGCTTCTGCCATTTTTCTTCGATCTCTTTAAAGGGATAGCTCATCTATTTTCCTGACCGGGATAAGCGAGATCATGGTTTCAATTGCCCGCAATATATTCTCTATAGTGCAGGGCTTGGTCAAATAATGATCCGCCTCCAGGCTATAGCCTTTTTTTATCGAATTCAGTTCGTTCTGGGCGCTGATAATGATCACCGGCCGCCACTTATCCGTATAAAGCTCGCGCACCCGCTTTAATACCTCAAAGCCGTTAAGTTTGGGAAGAGCAAGGTCTAATAGAATGATATCGGGATCATCTGCCTTTACTTTCGCCAACGCCTCTTCTCCGTCATAAGCCGTCGCAACCGCGTATCCTTCTTTCAAAAGCCGGGATTCCAGCGTCTCCACAACATCCCTCTCATCATCCACTACTAATATTTTGTAACCCATGGTCAATCCCGCCTTAATTTTCTTACGGTTTTTAAATTCCTGGCGTCATCGCCTTCCTCTTTCTTGGGCGTTTCCAGGATAAAAGGAAGGTCTCTTAGGCCGGGATGATTAATGATCCTGGCTATCCCTTCCAATCCGATTTTTCCCTTACCGATGTGTTCGTGCACGTCTCTATGCGAGCCGAGCTCGGCCTTGGCATCGTTTAGATGGATAAGCCTGAGCAAGGATAGGCCGACTGCCTTATCGATTTCGCCCAGCAATCTTTCCAGGCCTTCTTTGGCAGCCAGGTCATAGCCTGCCGAATATGCATGCGCCGTATCCAAACACAATCCCACGCGGCGGGGATCGTTAAGCCTACCCAGCACTTTCTTGTGATGGCTGAACCTATATCCCAGCCATGAACCGGAACCGGCGGTATTCTCAAGCAGTATCCCCACATTAGTATCTTTGGTGCGCTCGATAATCCGGTTTAAGGCCCGGGCCAGGCGCTTCAAACCGCCTACTTCCGTGGTCTCTTTATGACTGCCCATATGCGTAACAATATAATCGACGCCTAGCGCATGCACCTCTTTTATATCTTCGACATAGGCCTCGATGGAGGCCTTATAAAGCCTGGGGTTCGGCGAGGCCAGGTTAATCAAATAAGGGATATGCACAAATACCGGTTTTATATTGGAGGAGGCCTGCTCTTGCCTGAACTCCTCGACATCTTCGGGATCAAGATCCTTGTGGCGCCACTGCTGCGGGTTGCGCGAAAAAACCTGCAGGGTATTACAGCCCAACTCCTTTGCCCGTTCAAAAGCCTTGTACAATTTGGGTACGCCGCTGATATGCACGCCGAGTAACATCTTTTTATTTTAACACATTGCTCGTTAAAGTCAATTTGCAATAGAAAAAGGGCGGGTAAAAACCGCCCTTTTAATGTAGGAAAGGATTAGGCACTACGCTCGCTAAACCCCTTGTCGGGGTTTTTAACGCTCGCTTTAGTGCCACCATTTTTTTCTGACAAATAAAAAAATGGTGGAGCTGAGGAGGATTGAACTCCTGACCCCTTGCATGCCATGCAAGTGCTCTCCCAGCTGAGCTACAGCCCCATTAATTCCTTGACCTTTGCTATTTTAGAATATAAAATGCTAAACGTCAATGAAATATTGCCGGAGTGGCGGAATGGCAGACGCGGCAGCCTCAAAAGCTGTTGAGGGCAACCTCATGGGGGTTCAAGTCCCTTCTCCGGCACCATCCTTTAAAAAAATGCAGGCGATCAAAAACGCTAAAGGGTTCTCTCTTGCGGAATTGCTCTTGGCCGCTGCAATCCTGTCCTTGTTATCCAGCATGCTATTACAGACCGCTATCTCCTCTTTCATCCTGAATCAGACCAACCGTAATTCTAGCATAGCAATTATCCACGCGCAATACGCG
>JAPLLV010000073.1 GCA_026387405.1 Candidatus Omnitrophota bacterium | reverse complement strand
CATGCTGTTTACGGGGGGTGGTTCGATTTTCTTAGTGAGGAGAAAACCTCTTTTTCGGGTGTGATAACCCACCCTCTCTGCGATACCTGCCAAACGCGCGATGAGCGCCCTGGTCAATGAACGGTGCAAAAGAAATGCCGTATCGAACTTTTTAGCCTTAAGCTGGAGAATAAACTTCATTTTATCCGCCAGGACCTTATGGCGGTCATGCTCATCATAAATAATGATCTCGTCGAGGTGGGGATTATCTTTTAAGACCGCGTAACACCGCGGCGGTATGGCGCAGGCGATAAAGGCATCGGGAAAGTTATAGCGGATATTGCGGATGACCGCGGTAGAAAATAAAACATCCCCCAGCCAATTGACATTAAAAACAAGTATACGCCGCGCCTTATTCTTCAACATGGTGTTTTTTATGGCGGTGCTCCTTGATAAAGGTGTAAAGCCCCGAACTTTCGAACCAGAAGATAAACATGTTTTTTGAATTCTCGGATATACGCAAACGCTTTAAGGCGTAGATATCATCAGGGGGCGAATTCCTGCCGGGGTTTGTAGATACGGCGGCTTTGAACCCCGCGTCAATGACTAATTGCCTGATATGCGCGTTAAACATGCCGCCGGGGTAGCTAAAGACATCTACCGGGCCGCCTAACTTTTCTTCCAATATTTTCTTGGAGTCGAATATCTGGCTGCGCAGCAGGTCTTCCTGCCTGATATCGATCAGCGGTTCCGGACCCAGGGTATGGCAGCCGATAGTGACTAACCCCGAATCCCGCATCTCTTTGATATCCTGCCAGCTCAACCGGTCGCCTTGCGCGCGGGAAACCTCGTTAACTATGATAAACTCGGTAGCTTTAAGCCCGTATTTCTTCAATATGGGAAAGGCATTAGTAAAATTATCCTTGTATCCGTCATCAAGGGTTATGGCAACTGTGCGGGGAGGGATATTTTTTCCGCGCGAGACTAAATCAGCTAAAGCCTCCAACGTTACCACGTTATATTTATGGGTTTTTAAGAACCTCATCTGGCGTTCAAACGCTTCGCTGGATACCGTGAGGGCGTTTCGAGACTCGGGGGCAACCGAATGATACATCAGTATCGGCACAACATAATTACGTCGGAGGAGGCCGGAGGCAAAAAGCCCCGCGGTGACCAATATAACAAAAACTAAAATTAGCCTTTTTCGTTTAAACATGTCAGATACGCCTCTTCGGTCTTAAAGACCATTTCTTCCTGGGAAAAATCCCTGGCAATAAGGTCCCGCGCGCTCTCTGCGAATAATTTTCTTTTCTGGGGATCCTTGAGCAGCTCTACTATCGCCCCTGCCAATGCTCCAACGTCTCCGGGAGCGGCCAATAACCCGCTGTGCCTGTGCTGGATCAGGCTTTTTATACCGCCGATATCCGAACCCACTACCGCAACGGCTGCTGCCATTGCCTCCATAAGCGCCAGGCCCAGCCCCTCATGCAAAGAGGGCAGGACAAACACATCCATAGCCGATAAAAGCTTCCTGGTATCGGTTGTATTGGGAAAGAAAAAAATATTCTTCTCCAGGCCCAGATCAGACGCCTGGGCGCGCAATTCTTTTTCCAGCTTCCCCTCTCCTCCGATCAACAACTGCGCATCCGGGACCTGCTCGCGCACGATCCGCATCGCCTGGATAAGATAGGTGTGGCCCTTGACCTCGGAGAGCCGGGCAATAATACCCACTACCGGCCCCTCTCCCAACCCCAGATCTTTCTTGATTTGAAACCTGACTGCCGAAGACTGATGAGAAAGCCGGGCAAATTTTTCTACGTCTATACCGTTATGGATCACTTCGATATTTTCCTGCGGTACATTAAAATCCCGCATGAGGTGTTCTTTGACCTGCGCGCTTATGGCAATGGTCTTTTTGCCCCAGCAGGGAAAAACCAGGCGGAAGAACCTTCTTTTAAAAAATCCGTGGCAGGTGGATATATAGGGCCTGCCGGAGGAATCGCTTAAGAGATGCGCCAGGACCTGGGTCACGCGGGTATTGGCGTGAATGATATTGATATCTTTTTTCCTTATGAGCCCCTTCAACATCATAAAGCTCAACCATATCTTGGGATGGATCTCTGATTTTGTCTTAATGGGTATAGGTATGAAGCTTATGCCTTCGCTGAGGAATTTTCCCAGAAGCTCTCCGCCGGAAGAAGCGATATAGACATTATGCCCCTTCTTCTTCAGGCCTATGGACAGGGTGAGAACGTAGCTGGTAATACCGCCGGTATTAAGATGATTGGTCAGGTATAAGATATTCATGTCTCTAATAATTTGTCCACTGCCGCTAAAACCTCTTCCGCGGTTATTGACTGCATACAGTCATTCTTTTTGCATTGCGGCTTATAACAGGGAGTGCAGTCTAAGTCTTTTCTTATTAACGCGAATTTTTTTGCCAGCGGAAGATGACGGCGGGGGTCAGTAGGCCCGAAAAGCGCCACGAACGGGGTCTGGGTTGAGGCAGCGATATGTAACGGCGCGGAATCCGCGCTCACATACACGCTGCAGCGCTTGATCAGGCTCGCGAGCTGATTGATGCTCGTCTTTCCGCAGGCGTTTATGGGTTTCAGGTCCTTGATCTTTTCCATCAGCTGGGCTGCCGCGGCAAGGTCCGCGTCAGTGCCGGTAAGCACAATGCGCAGATCGCGCTTGAGCAGGCCTTCGCAGAATTTAGTCATTTGAGGCAACGGCCAATTCTTAGTGGCCCATTTACTGCTTGCGCTCAAATTAATCCCCACGATCTTCTGGTTGCTGCTCAACCATTCTCCGCTCAGTAAATCTTCGATAAATAGACGGTCCTGTTCCGACGGCCATAATTCCAGGCGCGCGTTAACCGAATCTATACCCAACATCTCCAATATCCGGAATTGATGCCTAAGGGGATCGAGGAGAGGCATATCATTCTTAACGCGATGATTCAGCAGTAAGCCTAACTTACCGTTGTCATATCCGTAGCGGTCAGAGGAGAATGAAAGGAAACTTAAGGTATGGCTTTTGCGGCTGTTCTGTAGATCAACCACCAGGTCAAAATTCTTCTTTCGTAAAATGGCCCCTAATTTCCAGAGGCCGGACAGGCCTTTATCTTTGTTCTCAAGATCGCAGACCAACAGTTCATCGATATAGGGGCATCTCAAGAGTACGTCTTTTGCCCCCTCTCCGACGAGCACGCTGAGCCTGTAATTGGCTCCGAATTTCTGTTTGATCGCTTTTATTGCCGCGGTAGAAAGGATCACGTCTCCCAGCGAACTCAATTTTATGATCAGGATACTAAAACTATCCAGGGCATCCCGATAGACTGCCAGGGTATTATCCACCATAAGCCCTATATTATATCTCTCTTTGACTTTGGAATAGGCATTCTCTGCCAGGCGCCTGGCCAGCTGCGCGTCTTTAAATATCCTGATGGCCGCATCCGCCATGCTTTGAGGATCAGAGGCAGGGACTAAAAGCCCGTTCTTCTCATCATCAATGATATCCACGACTCCCCCTACCCTGGTCGCCACTACCGGCACGCCTGCCGCCTGGGCCTCGATAATCACCCTGCCAAAGGCCTCCTGCGTAGTAGTGGCCATAACCAAAAGGTCCAGGTGGCCTAAGATACCGGGAATATCCCTTTGAGTACCCAGGAACTGTGTAAAAGACCAGAGCCCTAACCTGCGCACCAATACGTGTATCTGCTCCTTATAGGCCTCCTTGGAAGACGGGGCATCGCCGATGATCCAGATCTTAAGGCGCGGCGCAACGCGGGCGAGTTTGGCCATGGCTTTTATAAAGACCAGGTGTCCCTTGATAGGGGTGATCCTTCCGATAATGCCGACATTGAATTCTTCTTTTCTTTTTTCGTCGGGTGAGATAAATTTAAACTTCTCCAGGTCCACGCTGCGCGGGATAAGCCTGATGCGTTCATGGGCTACGCCGAAATCATCTATCATATGCCGGGCAATGGCATTGCTTAATACGATCACCCGCTTACCCCAACCCATTACATAACTAAAGGGGTGTTTTTTATAATAGCCGTGGCAGGTAGTAATAAAAGCGGTCCTCGTCCTTCTTGCGGCCCAATACGCCGGCCAGGCCGGTATGCGCGAACGCGCGTGGACTATATCGATCTTCTCTTTCCGGATGATCTCAACCAGGCTGGAGACCATCCTGAACATGACAAAAAGGGATTTCTTGTGCACCGGCAGCTGGTAGTGGATCGCCCCGCAGGACTCCAGCTCTTTTACCAGTTCTCCTCCGGCGGAAACCACCACTGCCTTGTGCCCCCTTTTAACCAGCTGCCTGGCCAGGTCCAGAGTCCCGGTCTCCACTCCACCCACGTTCAGTTCCGGAAGGATCTGCAAGATATTCATTTAATTCCTTTATCCTTTATGTTAGAATATTATTATGAACGAAGAATTCAAAACCTCTCCCCTGAAACAACTGATCATCGTGGGCGGCATAATTATAGGCATCTGCCTGCTGGTAGTTATGTTCCGCGTAACCATCCTGCCGTTTTTTATGCCTAAGCCCGAACCTCTTGCCCGGCCAAAAGAAATACATAAAGCACCGGAACAAAACGACTATAAAAAGATCATCGAAGACTCTAAGAACGAATACAGGTCTTTTATGGAACAGAACAAGAACCGGCTCCCGGAGCAGCACTAAGCCCTAAAGCCTTCCCGCTAAAAACTCCTCTATATTTTTGCTGTCATTAAGAACCGCGTTTACGGGGTTTTGAGTCCACAGGCCGCGTATGGCAGAAGAAATCCTCTCCGCTTCAACCAGATGTATATATTCCTTATCCGCCAGGTTATGCAAAAACGCGCTGTGGCGGTTGTCCACTCGCGATTTAAATACCAAAACCGGCCTTCCCGAAGAGGCGGCCTCGGAAACCATAGAAATACTCTCCGGAGAAACAACCACACATTTGCTTAAAGCCAATATGCCTCCCACGGCATAAGCAGGATTTTTTTCGCTGGCAATGACCAGCAGCCTGCAGCGTGGGTAATCAGCCAGCTCCTCTTTAAGGAACTTCTCCACTGCCGCGGGGGTGCGCCGCGAGCTCGTTACCAAAAGATAGGCGTTTATGCCTTCGGCTGCTTCTTTTAATTGGGCAACGACTGTCTTTACCGTCTCCGGCTCAAGCGAAAAATTCCTGGTATCTCCTCCGAGCAATAAACCCAGATAAAGGGCTCCGGCATCAAACCGGGTATCGCCGGCCGCAAGCAGGGCTTGAGATTGTTCCTTAAGATATGCCTCATCGATAATATTAAGCGCGCCCTCGGTAAGGGCGATATTTTTCCTCCGGGGAGGATCATCGTGCCGCGGGATGAGCACGGCGTCAAATCTTCGCGTGCTTAAGATGCCCGGCCGCATTATACAAATACTCTTGGCATTATTCTCCCGGCTGAGGATGAAGTTTACCGCGGAGAGGCTAAAACCGCAGGAAATAATTACATCCGGCCTGGCCGCCGATAAAGACCTGCATGTTTCTTTATCAAGAAATCCGGTAAAGCACCCTAGACACCCCTGGCAATTATATTTGCCTGATAAAACGCTGCCCGCCATAAAGGCAAGCTTAGAAAAACCGCTTTTAAATCTCACCTCAACAGCGCCGGTCTCCGCGCGTATCCCCCTCTTTAGATAAATATTTTCGATCGCCCTGGCCACGGCCTCGGACTGCCGCAAATGCCCTGTCTTGGCGTCGCTCAAGATCAGGATGCGCCTGGCGCGGCCGTGTTTCCATATCTTATAGGTCCAAAGATATTCCTGGGGGTATTGCCGGATGAATTTCTCGAAAATGCGCACTAACTCCTGCAGGTTATATTGAACATCTGCCTGCGGGTCATCCCCTCTCTTTACCCGATAGGCGGGAGCAATGATAGTCTTTATATAAGGCCCCTTTACCCGGACATAGAAGGTCGGGATGATCGGGGCATCATATTTCAAAGCCAGCTTTACCGCGCCCGAGGCCATCGAGGCCTCTTTGTCAAAGAAATTTACCCGCTCTCCGGCAAACCCTCCCTGATCCAGGGACATCCCGATAGATTCGTTATTCTTTAAAGCCCTGATGATCTCGCGCAGCTGGTTTTCCCGCTGGATAAACCTGCAGCCTTTTTCGCTGCGGTATGAATTTAGAAGACGCTCTAACCTGGGATAACGCTGATCGCGCACCAGCAGACTAAAAGGTATGCCCAGATTAGAACAAATAATACTAGAAAGCTCCCAGCTGCCGGCATGCACAGATACGAAGATTATCCCTTTACCTTGCTTAAAGGCCTCCTCTATATGCTCCAGCCCCTCGAAGGAAATATATTTCTTTATATAAGCGCTATCGATGGCGGGGATGAAAAATATCTCGATGATATTCTGACCGAAATTACGGTAGAACTTACGCGTGATCTGCGTTAAACAGCGCGGCGATAATTTATCTCCCAAGGCCTGCCTGATGTTGGCGTAGGCGACCAGCCTGTGTCTGGAATCCAATAACCATACCAGGTCACCGATCCTCCGGCCCAGAAAAAGGCTAAAACCCCTCGGTAAAACCCGCAAAAATGGCCCTAATACCTTAAGGGTTATATAGGCTGAATAATCTACTAATAAAACCTTCTTCATTCTTAGTCAGCTCCAGCTGAATTGGAAGTACAAAAACAGGGATCCCCGCTTCTTTAATGGGCAGCCCGCCAAACCTGACGGCATCCTTCTCTGTAGTAATAACGGTAGTGATGTTTTTCTGCCGGCAACAGGCAAAAATGCCATCGAGGTCTTGCCGGGAATAACGGTGGTGGTCGCTGAATATAAAATGCGAGCCGATGCTGATACCGAGTTTCTTTATTCCTTCTTCAAAGGAGGCGGGATCGCCTATGCCTGAAACCAACGCTACCTGTTTATCCTTTAATGCCTCAAGCGGCAAGATATCAGCCCTGTCAGCCAACGCGTAAAGACTCTTCAAGGCATGGCGTGATTCAACGATCAGCGCAGGAGCATTAATCCGCCGTAAATAATCTTTTGCGGCGGAGAAATCTGCTGCCAGGTCCGTTTTAGTCAGCACAAAAATATCCGCGCGCCTGAGCGAAGAAAGGGGTTCGCGCAAGATCCCCCGAGGTAAAAGCCGCCTGTTACCAAAAGGGTTGACGGCATCAATAACTACGATCTCAAGGTCTTTTTTTATCCGCCACTGCTGGAAGCCGTCGTCCAGTATCACGGTATCTGCCGCGTGATCCCGGATCGCCGTCTTTGCGCCCCTGTACCTGTCGGCATCCACTATAATCGGGATACCGGCCAAGTTCTGAGACAGCATCTGGGCCTCATCCCCCATCGCCTCACTGCTGGCGACTGGCGACTGGCGACTGGCGACCTTTCTTTTATACCCCCTGGTGAGTATTGCCACCTTATGGCCGCGCTCTTTAAGCAGTCTGGCGATGTATTCTGCCAAAGGGGTCTTGCCTGTGCCTCCCAAGGTGATATTGCCTACACTAATCACCTTACAAGCTAATCTGCAGGGCCTTAGGCTATAAAATACTGCTAGAAACCTCATAATCAACCCGTAGATCCCGGATAAAACCAAGAGGAAAATCTTCACCAACCCGCAAAAGAACCCCTGGTATCTATCCGTAGCCAGATTATAAAGATACCCTTTCATGACGTCCTTAATTTAGAAGCAAAACCATTTTTATTGCAATATGTTAAGAAAAAACAGCCCTACAGAAGTGTATTATTATACCGCTAAAAAACAAAAATCCCAAGCATTTTTCTATGCTTGGGTTATATTAAATGGCCCTGCTGGGATTACCCCTCAAGACCCTTATCTTTTATGGCTTTTATCTGCCGGATGATGTTTTTCCTTATCCCCATGCAGCAGGACGGCTTAAGCAGGATGAGCACTTTTCTGTAGGCCTCAAGCGCCCCCTTGTAATCAGCGAGATTTAAGAGCGCGTCGGCCAGATTATCATAGGTAACCGCGCGGTTTGGCTCAAGGCCCAAGGCCTTTTTGAAATATCTTATCGCCTCGCTGTGCCTGCCGATATTATTCAAGAGCCAGCCTTTGTTGTGATAAATAGTGGCGTAGTCCGGCTCAACCTCGATCCCCTTATCAAAATAATGAAAAGCATCATCGATTATACCCAGCTCCACCATACACAAGGCCCGGTCATTATACGAGGCGCCGTCTTTAGGATTATACTCTATGGCTTTATCAAAATGCCCGATGGCTATGGCGAAATTACCGCGCAGCAACGCGATCTGGCCTTTAAAATATTCGATCTCTCCCGCAGGGCCGGTTTTTTGGGCCTGCCTTAACCCGCTTCTGGCGATCTTTAAAGCGGAACTCTTAGTGCCATAGGTGATCGCCTCGTCCAATTCAAGCCGAATTGGCAGTAACCCGGGATCATGAGCCATGGCCTGACATCAGTCCCTTAATGATATGAAGGTTCCTATCCGCAGCGCCCTGGTTATTTAAAACAAGCTCTTGGGCAGCCTTACCTAATTGCAGCATCAAGGCAGGATTATCCAGGAGGAATTTCAACTTGAGAGGCAGTTCTTCTTTGCGCTGGACTAAGATCGCGCCGTGGTTCTGCAGGAATAGATCCGCGATATCCCGGAAATTAAACATATATCTGCCGAAAAGAATAGGCTTGGCAAATAACGCCGGCTCCAAAATATTATGCCCGCCTTTCTTGATCAGGCTTCCCCCCATAAAGACGATGTCGGCTATGGCATAATAATTCATAAGCTGGCCCACGGTATCGAGGATGAATATGGTAGTGAGGGGTAAGTAGTGAGGGGTGAGGGATTGATTTAATTCCGAAATAAACACGGGGTGAAAACCATATTTCAATACTAACCGACTGATCTCCTTAGCCTTTTGCGGATGGCGCGGGGCGATCAATAACCGCAGGCCGCCGGAATTCTCTGCCAGCTTTTTGTAAGCAGACAGGACAACCACTTCTTCTCCGGGATGAGTGCTCCCCGCCACCAAAAGCCGCTCTTCAGGCCGGAGGTTTAACTTGCCGCGAAACTCCGCGTAGTCCTTTTTTACGCCAACGCAATCGGCGTTATCGAATTTCATATTGCCCGTTGCCTGCACCTTGTCTTTTTTGACGCCCAAAGCCAGGAGCCTGGTTTCATCGCGCGCAGACTGCATCAAATACTTAGTTACCTTATTTAAGAAAGTACCCAGCAGGAATTTAATGGCGCGATAACCCCTAAAAGAGGCATCGGAGATCCTGCCGTTAACCACCACTACGGGGATCTTTTTCCTGGAAAGAGACCATATCAGGTTCGGCCAAAGTTCTGTCTCGGCGATAACGAATAAACAGGGATCAATATGATCTATAACTCCCCGGACTATAAAACTGAAATCCAGCGGAAGGTAGGTAACGAGATCTTTTTCCCGCGCGAGTCCCTTAGCGATCTTATTCCCCGTAGGCGTAACAGTCGAGATGACAAAATGTTTACCGGGAAATTCCTGACGCAGCTTCTCAATGAGGGGCCGGACCATGATCGCCTCTCCCACGCTGACGGCATGGACCCAGATAGGCCGGTCCAATTTCAAACCCCTAGGCAGCCTACCCAGGCGCAATAAAAAACCGCGGTGGAATTTGCCGCGGAAAAGATAAACCGGTAGGTAAAAAATTGAGATAAACAGAAATATTAAATCGTATACTATAAACATAATTTTATGTTGGCGTCATTGCGAGCGAAGCGAAGCAATCTCGCTTTTGAGATTGCTTCGGGCTATCGCCCTCGCAATGACAATAATAGCTATGCCCGGGGATGGGCCTTATCATAGACGCTCTTTAATTTTTCGGTGGTCATATGCGTATATATCTGGGTAGTGGCGAGGTTGACATGGCCGAGCAGTTCCTGGACGCTGCGCAGGTCGGCGCCGTGGTTCAAAAGGTGCGTGGCAAAGGAGTGCCGCAAGGTATGCGGAGAGATCCCCTGTTTTATGCTGGCCAGGCGCAGGTATTTGGAGAACATCCACCTCACCCCTCTATCGGTGATGCGTCTTCCGTTTTTGTTCAGGAAGATCGTATCTGTATCTTTGCCTCTTTTATCCAGATATTTCCTTATTGCCTTAAGGGCGCACTCGCCTATGGGCACGATGCGCTCCTTCTTCCCTTTGCCCATGACCTTGACCACGCCGCTTATAAAATCCACATCCTGCAGACTCAAAGCTACCAACTCTGAAATCCTTATCCCCGTGGAATAAAAAGTCTCCAGGATCGCCTTATCCCTTAAAGAGCGAACGTCTTCTGAGACAACCGAATCGATCAACTTAGTCACCTCTTCTTCGGTCAGAAACTGCGGCAGATGCTTGTCAAGCTTGGGGCTGGAAAGGATGAGTATGGGATTAGCCTTCAGGTATCCTTCACGGACCAGGAATTTAAAAAAGCTCCTCAGCGCCGATAAGTGGCGGGCGATACTCCTTGAGCTCTCGTTTTTTTGTTTTAGCTCTGCCAGGTATTTCCTAAAGGCCAGGTAATCTACTTTCTCAAGAGGAACCTCACCCATGAACCTTGCGAAATTCGTAAGGTCCAGGCGGTAATTTAATACGGTGTGCCCGGAATAATTCCTTTCGATCTCCAGGTAGCGGATAAATTTATCGATATGCCGTTGCATTAATCGCTGTCTTTTGCCGCAGAAGGCGGCACACCCGCGCAATCCCTATCAGCGCGGGGTGACATTTTCTGCGGTTGAACCATCCTGGGGAAGGGTCTTGGCGGTAAACGTGCACTTGGGGAAGTTGGAGCAGCCGTAGAAGAATCCGCGCCGCGAACGGCGTTCCACCAGGTCCCCGCCGCACCCGGGTTCAGGGCATTTGACCCCTGAAGGGATAGACTTGGAATTTTTACACGCCGGATAAGCGGAGCAGCTCAAGAATTTCCCTTTTCTCCCCCATTTTACCACCATGGGCTTACCGCACTTATCGCATATTTGGTCGGTGGTAACGACTTCCTTTTTTATATGCTTCTGCGCGAAATCCAGGCTCTCCTTGAAGGGGGGGTAAAAGTCATTGAGCACCTGCAGGCGCTTGTGCTCCCCCTCCTCTACTCCGTCGAGCTCTTCTTCCATCTGGGCGGTGAAATTCACATCCATGATCTTGGGGAAATATTCCACTAACAAGTCGCAGACCTTGATCCCCAGTTCCGTGGGGAAAAAGTACCCCTTAAGCCGACGCACATAATCTCTAAGGGTCAGGGTGTAAATAATGGGCGCGTAGGTAGAAGGCCGTCCGATACCGTCCTCTTCCAGCGCCTTTACCAGGGAACTATCCGTGAATCTTGGCGGCGGCTTGGTAAAATGCTGCGAAGGCTCTAAACCCAATAACTCCAGGGCTTCGCCTTTTTCCAATTCCGGCAGGGTTTTCTTCGTATTTTCGCCGTTATTATTTTTATCGTGGAGGACCGTGAAGCCGTCGAAAACCACCGTGCTCCCGGATGCGCCAAAAAGATACCCGCCTGCCTCTATGTCCACCGTAGTCACCAGGTTCCTGGCCGGCATCATCTGGCTGGCCACAAAACGCCGGTAGATCAATTCGTACAATTTATACTGTTCCGGAGTAAGAAACTGCTCTAAACTTTCCGGAGACTGGGAGAGCAAAGACGGCCGGATGGCCTCGTGGGCCTCCTGTGCCAGTTTTTTGACTTTATAAACATTGGGCGTCTCGGGAAGATAATTCTTACCGAATTTATTGACGATAAAGCTTCTTACCTCTTTTAGCGCTTCAGGCGCCACATGCGTGGAATCCGTACGCATATAGGTGATCAGCCCCTCCGGGGCATCCTGCCCTATGTTTACGCCTTCATAAAGCTGCTGGGCAACGATCATGGTCTTGGTAGAATTAAACCTCAACTTATTAAAAGCCTCCTGTTGCAAGGTGCTGGTGATGAACGGCGGATCAGGATAACGGTTTTTCTCTTTCTTATCTACTTCCAGGACCCGAAAGGCCTTATTCTTTATGTCCTCGGTTAATTTATCCGCCTCATCTTTAGTCTTTATCTCTGCCTTTTGGCCTTCGATCTTCTCAAGCTCGGCAAAAAAAGGCGCTTGAGAACCCGAGGTTTTTCGCAATTCTGCTTCAATCTCCCAATATTCCTGCGGGATAAAAGCCCGGATCTGGCGCTCTCTTTCCACGAGCAGGCGTAAGGCCACAGACTGCACCCTTCCGGCGCTTAGGCCGCGCACGATCTTCTTCCAGAGCAAGGGGCTTAAGAAATACCCCACTATCCTGTCGAGTATCCTGCGGGTGCCTTGCGCCTCCACCATATTCGCATCGAATTCGCGCGCATTGCGGAAGGCCTCTTTTACCGCTGCGGGGGTGATCTCATGGAAAACCACCCTGTGCACCTTATGTTTCTTGAACAATTTATCCCTTAAGTGCCAGCCGATGGCCTCGCCTTCGCGGTCAGGGTCAGTGGCTATGTACACGTTGTCTTTACCCTTGGCCTCTTTCTTCAGAGAAGCCAGTATCTTATTCCTGCCGGAGATAACCACATAAGTAGGCTTAAAGTCCTCTTCGATATCCACGCCCAGCTCTTTGGCCGGCAGGTCTATGAGATGCCCCATGGAAGAGACCACCACAAAATCACTACCCAGTATTTTACTGATGGTCTTGGCCTTGGTAGGCGATTCGACTATGACTAAACTCTTATTTTTAGGCATATTACTCCCTAGTTTTGACGAGATAAGTCCCGTGAGTATTGGCGATCAGATCTTTTATTTCTAACCTCAAAAGTATATCAGAAATACGGGGAATTTCCATATTTGTTTTTTCTACCAGCTCATCCAGTGTCTAGTCTGTATAAAAATCCCCATTAACCCTCATCATAAATTGTCGCTTTCTCAAATATCTTGCCGGGTGATTGCTTTACTAACTTCTTCAATTGCAGCATCATAAGTACAGATGAAGCAGCGCTTACAGACAGCTGACTCTCAACAATAATATCATCAAAATCAAGAGAGTGTGAAGAAAGCAAATTATATACTTTAGCCTCTTCCCCTGTTAATTCCGGCTTAATTGAAATTTGTTTTTTCCGTTCTGGTTCTGGCTGGTTAGCTTTAAGTTCATTTATCTTGTTTTTTAATAATGGCTCCAACTCCTCAATTATGTCGTCCGCGTTTTCAACCAATTTCGCGCCTTCTCTTAAGAGCTGGTTAGTCCCCTTGCTTACAAAACTATCTGCGGGTCCGGGGACACTAAAGACCTCGCGGCCTTGTTCGGTGGCGTGGGTCACAGTAATCAATGCCCCGCTTTTGTGCGGAGCCTCAATCACTACTACCCCCAATGATAAACCACTAATTATTCTATTTCTCATCGGAAAGTTTCCTTTGTCCGGCCTCGTAGATAAAGGGAATTCTGAAATTATTGCACCTTTTTGAGCTATTTCTTCAAACAGCTTTTTATTGTCCGGCGGGTAAGTAACGTCCAAACCACATCCTAATATTGCAATAGTGCGGCCCTTTGCTCTTAGAGCAGCTTGATGGCTAAAAGTATCTATACCACGCGCTCCACCACTTACAATAGTAAAGCCTTTTTCGGCCAATTCCCCGCTCAATTTCTCAGACATGGTCCTTCCATAAAAAGAAGCCAGGCGCGTCCCTACTATGGCAATAGAAAAATAGTCCTGAGGTAAAATTTCGCCTTTTATAAATAATACCAGAGGCGGGTCATATATGGATTTTAAATTGGAAGGGTAAGACTCGCTATCTAATGGGATAAGTCTAACATTGTTTCTTTCAATTAATTTAATCTGGCGATCTAAATCTATTCTTTTTCTACCCTCAACGATCTTTTTAGCAACTTCCTTGCCTACGTTTTCTACTTCTGCTATGTTATCTAAAGAAGCCTCTAATATGGCTTTTGGGGTTTTAAATCTTTCTAAAAGACTTTTTCCCCGCCTGGAGCCAATCTCAGGTGTCAAAACTAAACGTAACCAGTCTGTTAATTCTAGGCTTAACATTGAATTTTATGAAAAAGCCACCTGTAAAACATGGGTTGTGGCGCTTTTTTCCGCTTTAGTTTTTGGTTTTACGATAATCTCTACATCGGTATCCAAAGCATTCAACAATTCAAAAAGGTGATCCATCGAAAAATTACTGAGTTTACCATTCACCAAACAAGAAACTTTTGATTGAGGAATACCTAGTATCACTGCTGCTTGTTTCTGGGTTAAGCCCCGCTTTTTAATAATGTTCGATATGAGAAACATTACCTCGGCACGAGCCTGAACTCTTTCAGGATGATTAACACCGATATCAGCAAAAATATTGTCGCTTCCTCTGCGGATCATTTCTTTTGTCTTCATAATTTATTCACCTTTACTATAATATACCATATTTGGTATAATTAGTCAAATACTTTTAGAAATTTAAATAGGAAAACACCTGTTTAACTAGAATACTACTATTTTTTATCCTTGAGGGCTTTGCTGATTTTTTCCGCTACCTGGGTTACGGAAGATTTGGAGGTGTCGATGCAGATATCCGCCAAGGCATAATAGGGGGCGCGCAGCTTAAGCAAGAACTCTATCTTTTCTTTGGGGTTGGGGACATTGAGTAACGGCCTGTGGCTCAACCCTGAGGTCCTTTTCAGGATCACTTCCGGGGTTGACTTCAGGCAGAATATTTTACCGGTTTTTTTCATGGTATCTATATTGTCTTTATCCAGGACGATCCCCCCGCCGCAGGAAACCACGAACTTTTTTTCTTTGGCCATGTCTTTTAAGGCCTGTTTTTCGATGCGGCGGAAATATGCCTCCCCTTGCTTGGCGAAAATATCTTTAACCAGCTTCTTCTCTCTTAGTTCGATCAATTCATCCAGGTCCACAAACTGCCATTTCTTTTTCTTGGCCAGTTCGCGTCCGATCGCGGTCTTTCCGGTACCCATGAATCCTACTAGATAAATATTATTCATCATAAGATTAAAATTGTCATTGCGAGGAGCTCCGCCGCAGGCGGACGACGAAACAACCTAAAGACGGGATTGCTTCGCCCGCCACAAACTGTGGCGGGCTCGCAAAGACATAACACTACTCCTGATACGCTGCCAGCACCACGTCCGCAAGATTGGCATGCGCCTCTTTGGTAACGGGAAGGAACGTGCTATACCACTTCCCATCCTTGCCTATCTCCTGGGGCATAGCCAGGAACAACCCCTTATTTCCTTTTACGACGCGTAAACCCTTGACAAGGAAATCGCCTATGGAGATATCCACAAAGGCCTTGAGTTTAAAATCGCCGTCGAGCCGGTGCATGCGCACTACCTTGATCTCTTTAAGCTCTTCCATGCATATCACCCCCTTTCGCAGTAGTAGACACCCCCGGGGTGTCTTCACTACTGTTAGACGTAAAGGAGGCGATTTTCTAACACTTTTTTTTAGCGGAGCCTTTTCAAATAACTATTGTAGGCGGCCTTTATGTCAGACAATGAGTCCCCGCCGAATTTCTCCAGGAACGCGTCAGCCAACACATAAGCGCAGGCGGATTCCGCCACTACGCCCGCGGCTTCCACCACGCATATATCCGAACGCTCCACGCTGGCCTTGGAGGCCTTTTTGGTCTTGATATTCACGGAGTCAAGAGGCGCCATAAGCGTGCAGATCGGTTTCATGCAGGCGCGGATAATAATATCCTCGCCGTTGGAAATGCCGCCTTCTATCCCTCCCGCATTATTAGTCTTACGGAAATAACCTTTACCTTTTTTATAATAAATAGCATCGTGCGCCTCGGAGCCGAATTTATCCGCGTAACCAAACCCCAGTCCGATCTCAACCGCCTTTATCCCGGGGATGGAGATTATTGCCTGGGCCAGCCTGGCATCCAAACGCCTATCTGGCTGGGCATAACTGCCTAACCCGACCGGAGCGCCCCTTATCACAACCTCAAGGATCCCGCCCACGGTATCTTTTTCTTCCATTGCTTCTTTGATCTTCTCTATCATTGCCTTTTCTTTGGTCTCCCCGCCGATAGCGGCCACACGGCTTAATAGCTCCAGCTTAAACTCAGCTAAGAAAATCTTGCATACCGCACCGATCGCTACCGTGGCGGCAGTGCTGCGGGCAGAGGCGCGCTCCAGGACTTCCCGGATATCGCTCATCCCGTATTTTAAAAGCCCGGCTAAATCCGCATGTCCCGGCCTGGGGCACATCACCTTACTTAGCTTTTCGATAGAAAAATCTTTATTCTCGATACACAAGGTGATCGGGCTGCCCAGGGTAAGACCGTTTTTTAATCCGGAGGGTATCTGGCAACGGTCATTCTCGATCTGCATCCTCTTGCCCCGGCCAAAGCCCTGTTGCCTGCGTTTCAACTCCTGGTTTAACTTCTCTGCCGCTATCTTTACCCCTGCCGGCATACCTTCCAAAATAGCGATAATCGCCTTCCCGTGCGACTCACCCGCGGTTAAATAACGCAACATAGCTCAACCCCCTTCTTCTTATCCACCCCAGAGGCCGCGTTTATCATCCCGCGCCTCCCGGTATAATCTTAAAAATAAATCCGCGTATTTGACATTAGGCGGTATGGTCATCAGATTAGCAAATCCCTGCTTAACGATCTCGGCATTTACAAAGGTGCCGTCTTTAAGATACACGTAGGCCAAGAGCCGGCCGTATCTGTCATGCTTTTCGGCATCAAATTCCAGGCTCACCCGTTTTCCCTCGACCAAATTTTTGGTAAATTCGTAGGCGCGCCGGCCCAATTTCTGGATGGTGTGCACATCCTGATGAGAACGCTGGGAGTCACGATAAAGCTTCTGGGATTCGTGCAGCTCCGGGGTATCCATGCCGATCAGGCGCACGCGCTCTCCCCCTTCAAGCACCAGCGTATCTCCGTCCACCGCCCTCTTTACCAGAATATCCGCGTAATTATAACTCCTGCCCAGAGGAACGCTGAATTTTCCCTCGTCTTAATAATAAACCGTGAGCGGCTCTTTGTTACAGGCGGAAAAGCCCGTCAGAAATAACAATAAGAAACAGGTAGAAAATATGTTAAGCCTTCTTTCCATGCTATTTCTCCTTATAAGCTGCCGGCCACCAGCCCTGCCATCACTACTACATCTTCTATGCAGAAAACCTGCGATATATTGCGGTCAAACAACATATTTGCCTCCGGCCCGAATTCATCATCCGGTTTCCAAAGAGTCACCAGCACCGGAATATCTTTAAATGCCTCTAAGACTATGCCGATATCGCCTTGATCGACCTTTTTGCCGGGGAGCCTGTCCAATACCGAGAGTATCCCATCAGGCCTACTGCCATATTTTCTGATCACCGGCTCAATGGCGCGTTTGCGAAATGCCGCGGCATACCCCTCAACCCCGGACATCTCCTTAAATGACACCCATTCCCCGGTTAAAGCGGGCAGGCCTTTGGCTTTTTGCGCTAGATAATGCAAGATAAGAATCGCGGTAAAATCCTTGGCCGGCACATTGCAGGCCAGCGAGATCACCTTTTTCTTCTCCTGCTCCAGCGAATACTCATCCCCCAGGAATCTTACCGCGGTATCCTTACCTATATTATACTGCGAAAGTTCCTCCCAGGCCTTATTTATAGCTACCTCATATCCCATAATCATTTATAAT
>JAPLLV010000074.1 GCA_026387405.1 Candidatus Omnitrophota bacterium | reverse complement strand
GGCCTGCCACTCCGGAAACATACGGAGTGGAAAAAGAAGTCCCTATATCATAATGGTATCCCGTTGAGTTAGCTAATGTCCCTCCTGTCTTAGGTACACAAGACAGTATTTGTGTACCAGGCGCTACAACATCCACCCAATCTCCATAGTTTGAGTACCACGATAATGAATCATCTTTCTCGGTAGCTCCAACTGCAATCACTCCTTCTGATGCCGCGGGAAAATTTTCTTTGCTATTTCCATCATTACCCGCACAGGCAACTAAGACCACTCCTTTGGCATGCGCGTAATCAATCGCAGATTTAAGTGTGTTAGATCCGGTTTCACTAAAACTCATATTAATCACATCTGCCCCTTTATCAGCGGCATACCGTATTGCAGCCGAATTAGTATCGCCTTCGCTTAATGCGGTTTCTATTTTACTGGTAGGGGAAAATCCCATATCAGGAGTAATGATATCAAATCCCGTTCTCACCGGCATTATTTTACAATTATAACAAACCCCTGCTATCCCAATGCTATTATTGCCTTTTGCCGCGGCAACTCCCGCAACCATGGTACCATGGCCCAAGTAATCCGCAGGGTCATCGTCTACGCCGATATAGTCTTCTTTATATTTTCCGTCAGCGTCCTTGAACAAGGTATAACCCGCTTTTTCGTATGCGTTAGTATCAATATCCACAAAGTCTTTTCCCGGAGCGCCGGTAAGGGGGTCTTTCCAGATATTGTCTTTGAGGTCTTCGTGGGTATAGTCAACGCCGGTGTCAATAATCGCAATAACTACCTTCGGAGTGCCGGTAGTAATATTCCAGCCCTCTTCTGCGTGCGTCGTCTTATGGGACCATTGGTCTTTGTATCTGGGGTCATTGGGGATTAATTGTGCCTTCCCGATATAATTAGGCTCGGCATATTCAACGTTGGGATCCCCCTGGTAGGCGGCGATGACTAAACGTATATCTGCCTCTGATGCGGTTTTCAATAAATAGGTGTTTTCAAGGTTAGGTGTAACCACCCCTTCCGGGGCTCTTTGTTGCCTTTCTGCAAGATGCACGATCAACTCTTCCTGGGCTTTGATCTGACCTTGCAGCTGCGCTTTTTCTTGCTCCAGTTTTGCCATGTACTCTTTGTATTCTTTGGAGTTTTTGTCCAGCTGCCAGAACCAGGAACTATGGCTTGTGGAGAGATTGGCTAATTTGGCGTTAAGCTGTTGCAGTTCCTCTTCAGGAGATGGAGTCTTTTCAAAGACTTCTTTTACTACGGTCACCTTGAATTGGACATTGAGGTCTTGTATATCGGTTACGGCCTTCCCCTCTTTTAGTTTAACAATAAATTGACCAGGAACATATTGCGGAGCAGCTGCTTTGGCCCCTTGAGCGCCTATTCTCGGCTGCGCTTGTATAAGTAGAGTATCTGTATTATCATCCTTTGCCTGACTATGCAAAGGAGTAATTAAAATTAATCCTAATATTATCCCTAACAGCTTTAATCTGTAATTGTAAGATTTCATTTCACCCCTCCACATTATCTTTTGGAATTGCTGCTGCTCTTAGTGAACTGTGGCCTTAATGTGAGCGTCTCTTTCATAGTTAAATTCAGGGGATTGGCAGCATAAACAGCTCCCGCAGGGGCATTCTCTTTTCTCCAGCCGCTAAAGGTGTAGGC
>JAPLLV010000048.1 GCA_026387405.1 Candidatus Omnitrophota bacterium | reverse complement strand
CTCTTCCTTTTGGCGATCAAAAAAATAAGCGACCCGGAAATCAGGAAGCTTAAGGAATCAAGATAAAAGCCGCTTTTTGCGCCCAACCACTCTATTAAGACGCCGCTTATACCGAATCCCATCACCGCCGCGATCATTCCTGTGGTGTTGACCAGCGAATTAGCGATAAGCAGGTCCTTCTTTTCCACCAATTCCGGGACAATAGATAATTTTGCGGGGATAAAAAATCTGCCAATACAAAAAATCACGAATATGAGCAGATATATGGGAGTAAGCTGTTTTAGGCTAAAAAGAAATAAAGGTATGATCAAAACGAGTCCGGCCCTTAAGAGATCGCAAGAATACATAGTGCGGCGCCTGTCCCAACGGTCAACATATACTCCGGCAACAGGTCCGATCAAGAATACCGGGATAATAGTAAAGGAAAGGATCTTGGCAATTTCCATGGGTGAGCCGGGGGCGCGGGCATAGACAAGGGCGATCAGGGCCATCTGGTCGAGCCTGTCGCCAAGCTGCGAGATTATCTGGCCCAGCCATAGAAAGAAGAAACTGCGGGTCTTTAATACTTCATGAAACCTGGACATTAGAAAAGGTGGGTTGAAGTGTTGACACCGTGCATAGCACGGTGTGAAATAACGCTGACCGCCAGAGGCAGCGTTATTTCAAGCCGACGAGAGGATTTGAACCTCCGACCTAGTGTTTACGAAACACTTGCTCTACCAACTGAGCTACGTCGGCATGATTTTAATTTTGCGCTGGCAAAATTAAAATCATTATAGCACAAAAATTTGGTTGACAAAACATAATTTGCTGATATAATTTTTTTAAGTTGTAAAAGCAAGGAGAATTAAGATAAAAGTGGATTCAGATAGACCGTAAAGCAGACCGAGACTAAAAAGGGACAGCTTTACGGCTTTTATTTGGGGGAGGTGAAAAGAATTAGATGGCAAAAGGCAAAGTGAAATGGTTTTCCAACCAAAAAGGCTATGGCTTTATTACATCAGAGGACGGTAAAGACGTGTTCGTGCACTATAGCGCGATCAAGGGAGACGGCTACAAGACCCTAGAGGAAGGCCAAGAAGTGCAATTTGAAATCACCCAGGGCGCAAAAGGAGAACAGGCAACCGACGTAACCAGAGTATAAGTTCACCCCTCCTTTAAAAAATACCCCACACCCGATTTTTTCTGGGTGTGGGGTTTTATTTTAATTAATATAAATGTTAATTAATCGTTATAGTGACGTCGCTAAAGAACACCACATTTCCCTTGGGATCCACCTTATCATACGCCTGAAAACGCAGCACATAAGTACCGCGATAATAAAAGGTTACCGTGGCAGTCGGAGAGGTGCGACTGGAAAACTTAGGGCTTTTGTTATCAGGCCTGGGCCCCGAATAAAATCTCCACGCAGCTGTTAAATCGCTCCGGGAAACATTCCCTTGCATTGAAACGTCAACAGAAACGTCAACAGGCAGAGTGGCGGCAGTTATAGTTTGATCTGGCCCCGCATATACTATAGGCGGTGAGGCAGGCGCATTGGCAGTAATTGTGACATCCCGCGTGGAAGAAAGTTCGCCATCTGAAGCGGTCAGACGCAACACATAAATACCTGCCCGGGGCAACGTAACCTCGGTTGAAACAGTATATGGAGATCCAATTTGATTAGTATTAGGGTATGTGGTCACGCTGCTGGCCTGGCCGCCAAACGTAGCTCTATCAGGCCCAGGAGGCCCGCTCACCATGCTCCACGTCAATGTGATGGATGAACCAACCGGCAGGGTATCATCAAAGATGTTGTTTTCGAGACCGGGTTTGTTCAGGATCCATGTCGTAGGATAGGTTGAGGGATTTAGGGTTTGATTTGGGATGATCACGCGTATCTCAGGGGCTTCATTAGTTGGCGGAACAAATACAGGCCTTTTGTCCTGGAGCCTCATTAGCGGGTCGCCTATCGCCATACCAAAAAGGCTTTGAAGACCGGAGGAATCAAAACTGGAAGAAAGAAAACTCTCGGCAAAGGTTTTTCCACTGGCATATTCCGGGAAAATATTATAGAATTTGACAAGGCCTGGAACAAGAGGTTCGGCAACCGTCCCCACACCTCCGGAGAAACTCCTGGAATACTCGTTCCCGCCAAAGGTATTCGGCTGAAATGCCTGTGAGATTTTCCCCTGCCCCAACGGAGACTCCCAGGCCCCTAAAGTAGCAGTGACCCCAAAGTAACTTTCATACGCATCAATGATTGCCCTGTCTGCTACATCCGCATATATGGCCGGTTTTTCTACCGCAACTGTGGTCGAGTCATCTCCCAACCAATATGCCCCATAAGCCTCTGGCGTATTTTCTTCATGATGACTCCCCATACCGCCATAGGCCACTAATTTCTTGCTAACCTTTAGCGGATTCGTGTTCGTTTGCTCTATAGAGATGTTATTTTGGTCAATGCCTAAAAGACGCAATTTGTCCCTGGTATCCCGGCATTCCGAAAGATACGAACCCTTCGAATCAATATCCAAGAGCCATTCATATTCATCCTTTGAAAGATCAGGCGGTCCTCCCTGAGCCTTATCCAACATATGTTCTATATCTTCCAAGGTATATCCGGTGATATACGACACAGCAAAACGGTATTTAAGCCCGGCGCTATTAGCCTGGCATTTACTTGGATCAAAATGCTGACCTGGCTGAATACCGCCTCTATCTAACTTACCAATTGCACTCTTAATATCAGCCACTGTCGTATTTTTATTCGCATTGAAAAACAAAAACTGATTTCCCGAAACTCCCTCCACGCCCAAAGAATCACACACGAGAATCGGGATATCTTTTGCCACTGCCAGATGTGTAATGTTAAGCTCTGGATGGTTAGTTACATAGTTAAGGATCGGTTGCGAAACATATTGCGCGAAATTCTTTTCAACCATTATTTCTCTTATCTGATCATACCTAGTAATAAAAGCTTCATCTGGTATATCAAGCCCCAAGGCATGCTTGCTGTTTGAAATATCCCGGTCATCCTCTGTATAGCCCTTCTCGATGGTGTAACGCTTCTGTAAATAATAACTACAAATATCCCTAGATATACCGGTTTCATCAGAGCTACCGGAGTTCTTATTATACACACATAATACATTTTGCTCTGTCGGCGTACTATAAAAAGTATCCTCTAAATCAAAAATGGCGGTTACTGTCTTATTGCTATCCATGATAACTATGGCTATGTTAGGTGTTGTTGTAGGCGCTGCATTATCCCAGCTGCTAAAGATATAGCCCGCATCAGGTGTTGCGGTAAGCGTTACTACTGTATTGACCGAATATCCATAACCATCGGATATTTGTGTGCCTAAAGGATTACTGGCTACCATGCCATTTGTGGCATTAACAGTCAGAACGGCATTTACGGTTAAGCCTACGGCATTGCTGGTGGCTGAGCCTGCGCTATTGGTGACTATACACCTGAACTGCGCTGCGTTATCTCCGGCTTGAGGGGTAAAGGTATAAGCGGAATTGGTTGCGCTGCTGATGC
>JAPLLV010000039.1 GCA_026387405.1 Candidatus Omnitrophota bacterium | reverse complement strand
ACAAATTGCTTTATCATTTAACTATGCTCCCCAGGGCAACGGGCCTTGCCGGAGACACAATCGCTATCCCGCCGGCATCCGATGCAGCCAGAAGCATACCCTGGCTTTCCACGCCGCGCAACATCGCCGGCTCAAGGTTATCCACTACCACCACCTGCTTACCTACAAGCTCCTCTTTCTGGTAAGACCCTTTGATGCCGGCCACAAGCTGCTTGGTCCTGCCTCCCAGATCAACGGTGATAACATAGAGCCTGTCGGCATTGGGATGGTCATTGACCTCTTTTATTTCGCCGATCTTTAATTCCATTTTCTTAAAATCTTCGATATTTATCATAATCTTTCCCCTCCCTTAGAAAGTGATCTCCATAGACAACTCTAATTGATATGCCGCATCCGCCTTGCCGTCTCCCCGCAAAAAGGGACTGAACAGGCTGCCGTTTATATCATCCCTGCGTTCCTTATAATATTTACCCGGCAGGAAATACCCGCCTAAAAAACTAAACGTTAAATGCGGATTAACTTTATAATCCAAGGTCGTATCCAGCTCATACCCTAATTCCCGGGATAAATATCTGGCCTCGCCGTCAAGCGTGCCCACGGGCCTGGCAAAAGACCTTATATAATAATTATATAGCCCGAGTTTAGCCTTGGGCGTCAATGCGTAATCAAATACCAGTGACGGCATGAGCAAATTATCAAAATCCGAAGCACCAAGCGTTTCCGGCCGGGCTATGCCTGTGTGCAGGCCGCACCCGCTGCCCATAAATACCACCGGCCGCTCTTCAGAATTGCAGGCGGCTATGGTAGTGCTGATATTATCATTAAACGGAGAGGATGAGCTAAAGGCCCTGTTCTTAGAGCTGGACAAGGTAGTATCCTCATTTAAGGCCATGTCCGGGGTTACCTTATTCCCCGAGGCCAGCACAAAATGCAGGCTGGAGACCAGTTTCCCGCTCTCATGCCCGCCTGCGATATAGACTAAGTATCCGGTATGATAAATATCTTCGAAATCCGCGCTTTCGCTCTGCCCCTTGCCAAAATTACTGGCAGCCTCGAATTTCAAAAACGACTTCTCTTGTTTTAGACTCCAAGCAACTCCGTATGTGCCTAAAATGTCCCTTTTGATCGGGGCGCTAAAGAAATTATCCCTCTTGCCGCTGGAGGTATAATCCACCAGGGCCCCGGCGTAGGGCTGCAGATAATTATCCTCTTTACCGAACTTCACATCTGTGCCAAAAAAATTAGAGGCGTTATGGTGATAAAAATAACCCTGGTCTTGGTCCTGCGGGATATGAGGGCCAAGCGGATTTTTATACACGACTTCCGGGCGGCAATAATATATCCTCCAGAGCGCGCCTTCATTTTCCCGGTATAAAGTCATGCCGAAATTCTCAAAGCTGCCGTTTAAACTAAAACCATAGCCCACTTCATAGGTATATAGTCCCGTCTTAAGCCCAAAATTCCTCACTAGCGGAAGGTCGAGCCAGGCCTCTTCTACCTGCGGCAACAACTGTTCGTTCCTGTACCTCTCGATCCTGCCCCCGGAATTGATCAAGGTATTATGTATAAATAAAGGCGCGTCGTAATCTCCGGGCCCGTTCCTCTCCAGCTTAAGAAAAGCCCGCGCAGCGCTGTTCTTGGACTCGTAGGTAAATCCCAGATTGTAATCTATTCCTAAATATACGGTAGAATCATCCTTATTGGAACTATCCAGGCCAACCGTGTTCTTGAGAGCCACCACATCGGTCCGGAAATAACTATCCATAGACAGCTTAAAGTCTTCGGTCTCTAATAAAGGGCCGCCAAGGCATACAGCCGGCAGCAAAAATACCTGCGCCAATAATAACGGCGTGATCCTGGTCATATTGCCGATCCTCTTTCTGTCTTGGCGCGGGCATTGACAAAATAGATCACGCTCTCCAGTTCAAGCTCAAGATTCACGTTGTTGATCACCGCTTCTCTCTGCGGCTTGAGGGCTATGGGCGCAAAGTTAAGCACGCCACTTATCCCGGAGGCGATCATTATATCCAGGGCTGCCTGGGCCGCGCTATCCGGGACCGCGATCACGCCTATTTTGATCTTATGGGCAATTACAAAATCTTTCAATTCCTTAAGAGGCAGGACCGGGATCTTTCCGGAGCGGCGGCATTTCCTGGGATCGATATCAAAACAGGCCAGGATCTTGATCCCCTCTTTTTCAAAACCATTATATTTCATCAGGGCAGTGCCGATATTTCCCGCCCCCACCACGATCACCTTCTGCAGCTCGTCCTTGCCCAAAATACTGTTGAGCTTTCCGATCAGGACATCTATTTGATAGCCGCCTCTTTTGTTGCCGGAGATCCCCACAAAGGAAAAATCCTTCCTCACCTGGGAAGGCAATACCCCGATGGCGTCAGCCAGGTTATTCGAGAAGACCTTGACAGCCCCGCTCTCCCTTAATCGGTAGAGGGCATTCTTGTAGCGCGAAAGCCGGATAATACAGTTTTTGTTGGTGATCATATGCGCGGGCGGGAAAGTACCCAAATATGCTATCTTGACAAGTGAAGCGAAACCGGGCCTATTATATAAGGTTCTGACGTTTTATGAGGCCTCAATTCACAATAAGATACCACAGGATATTGCTTGAGGCAAGCTGTTTTAGGGGCGGCGGCCGCCAGCCCCCAAGCAGAGCCAAGCACGTACGGCATTAGCAAAAAGTGAGCTTTGGTCAAAACAAAAGGCATCCTTTTGAAGGATGCCTTTTGTTTGCTGCGAGTGGCGGGGCCGACGGGATTTGGACCCGTGATCTTCGCCGTGACAGGGCGACGCCATAAACCGGACTAGGCCACGACCCCAAACTTCAAGTTGTTAAATTGTAAACTAAAAGTCTTCTCTTGGCAACAACTATTTCTGGTGGGCGGTAGAGGATTCGGACCCCTGACCTTCTCTGTGTAAGAGAGACGTTCTAACCAGCTGAACTAACCGCCCCAAGAACTCATTATAATCAAAAGGTTGACCAGCGTCAACCTAAAGGCTTCCGATGATCTCCTTAACCGCCTTAAGCGGATCTTTTGCCTCCAAGATCGGCCTGCCCACCACCAGAAAATCGCTGCCAGCCTTGATCGCCTCTTGCGCGGTAGTTACCCGCCTCTGATCATCTTTCTGGGCCCCATTAAGGCGTATGCCAGGGGTAACAATAATAAAATCCCTGCCGCATTCCTTTCTTACTGCTTCTGCTTCATGAGCAGAACAAACTACTCCATCTAATCCCGCATCTTGAGCAAGTTTTGCTGCATTAATAACTTCTTGTAAAGTATCAGGCGCTTCTTCATCGCTCGTCAAGCGCGTTACTCCTACAATATACGGTTTCACAATTTTTAATTCATTTGCTTTCTCTTTGGCCGCTCTCGCTGCTCCCTCTAACATTGCCCGTCCCCCCTTAGTATGAACGGTCATCATAAAAACGGGGCCCATGACGGTATCCTCAACCCTTGTTTTTGTTTCCGCAGAGGGCGACATGATATTTATAGAGCAAGCCGCGCCAGTCCCGATTGAAAGATAGACTGTATGGGGAATATCGTGAAATTTTAAATCCAGAAACACTCGCGCCCCTTTATTGCTCACCATCTTTATTGCTTCCGGCCCGCAGGCAGTAAAAAGCTGGCTGCCGATCTTAAATAATCTTACTTCCGGATAAAGCAGATCAACAAAATATTTTGCTTTTTTAAGCGTATCCACATCCAAAGCAACTATTAACTTATCTTTTATTTTCAACATCTTAAAGAGCCGGTTAAGTCTTTTAGGGAATTTATTTTATTTTTCTTTAGATAATCTTCGATGCCGTCTATGATCTCAACCGTGGTCTGGGGATTGACAAAATTCGCGGTGCCCACGCTTATTGCAGTTGCCCCGGCAAGAATAAATTCCAGCGCCGAGTCAGTATCTATTATACCACCCATACCGATGATCGGGATCTTGATCTTCTGGTAAACCTCCCAGACCATGCGCACCGCTATCGGCCGGATTGCCGGGCCGCTTAACCCGCCGCTGGCCATGGCGATCTTCGGCTTTCGCGATGCGACATCTATGCTCATTCCTGTGATAGTATTGATAAGCGCAAGCGCGTCTGAACCTGCCTCTTCGGCGGCAGAGGCAATATCTGTAATACTGGTAACATTGGGTGACAATTTAGTGATCAGGGTTTTCTTTGTGGATTTACGCACCTCCTTAACCACGCCATATGTAGCCAAGGCGTCCTGCGAAATAAGCGTTCCCTTCCCCAGATTAGGACAAGAGATATTTAATTCTATTGCCGCAACCGATCTAATTTTATCCAGCGCCCTGGCGAGTTCAGTAAATTCCCGCGGGTCACGCTCGGAAGAAATACTTACTATCAGCGGAACGCCGTAGGCAGCCAATCTAGGCAGCTTATCTTTTAAGAAAGACCTTAATCCCGGATTCTCCAGACCTATGGAATTAAGCATTCCTGCGGGAGTCTCGCAGGTCCGGGGAGGAAGATTACCCTGCCGCGGCCTTAATGTAATGGTCTTAGTGACAATCGCGCCTAATTGTTTTAAATCAATAAAGCTGGAGAATTCTTCGGCATAACCAAAAGTGCCTGAAGCCACCAGCACCGGGTTCTTTAGCTTGAGCCTGCCGATATTGACTTTTAGATTTGGTTTCATTTGGCAAGGATCATCTTTAGTGAGACAAACAATAGAAAAAATCCGAACAATTTTTTCAAAAGGGGATCGGGTATGCCATGGACTATGTCTGCGCCGATGAGCCCGCCGATAAAAAATCCCAGACATATAAAACCGGCTATATTCAATTTGACGTTACCTGCCTGCCAATAACGCCAGGCTGCCAACAGGCCGATAGGAGGAACCAGGATGGCTAAAGTCGTACCCTGGGCCTGGTGCTGGGTAAGCTTGAATATATAAACCAGCGCAGGGATAAGGATAACCCCTCCGCCAATGCCAAACATGCCTCCGAATATTCCAGCTACTAATCCCAGTGTGATATAAAATAGATACTGCATATCCATTCCCCCCTCATCAAAAATTATCATCCTTGGACATAAAAAAATAGGTAGACAGGGCGCAGCTAAGAAACGCCGCTATAGTAGCAAACGTGGTATCCTGCCAGGAGTAGATGGAGAATCCGCTCGCCGCTATGCCGATTATCAAAAAAAGACCCCCTTTGAAAGTAAATCCTAAAACCAGGCCGAAGAATACGGTCAAGACATAGATCACTATACAAAGACTCATGAAACCCCTCCGCCCTGCCGACAGGCAGGCCTATACTTAAAAGCTCGGCTCGATACAGAGCACGCCGTATTTCTTAAAGTCCTGCAGTCCTCCCTGAATAAAACTCAGGTTAGTCAGGTATTTCATTTTAAACCAGGTCCAGAATTTATCCTTCGGCTCCATGGCGAAGTTCCATTTCACGTATTGGTAGGCAAAATGCAAGGCCAAGACAAATGAGGCGAACGTTAAGATCTTTACAGCAACTCCGGCGAAAAACATACTAAAAATGAGCCCGATCAAGAACAGCAGGGAAAAAAGATGCATCAGGTGAAAATTCCCTATATAGACAAAGCCCCTCGCGGGGAATGGTATTGTAAAAATCGGGGCTTTATTCAGGAACTGCAGGATGACCTGCAGCCCGTTTTTCTTCACATATTTATCTATCAGGGGAAGGTGGGCCTGGCCATAAGTTACCCAGACCTTGCGCAGGGATCTTAAATCCGCGCGGTGCATATGGTCCACCTTGGCCAAGGGGGCAAAATAAAATTTCCAGCCCTTTGAGCGGTGTTGATAACTTAAGTCCATGTCCTCGCCTGTAGGCCGCTCCCAAAATTTTGCCCCGATATCCTGCATAGCGCTCCGGCGATAGGCTACGTTGCAGGTGCCAAAAAAATAAGCCTTATGCCCTCCGATATCAATGGGTTTTGGTTCCCTGGGGAAATCCGGATAATACCCCTCTTTTATAAACCCGTAGCGCGGCGCCACCATATTAAAACGGAAGTGCTGGCACCAGGCCTCTACCAGATTATCCGGATCCACTTTCAAGGTATAGACCTCGCCGCCCACAGCCGCGACCTTGGGGTCTTTCTCAAAGGCCTTGAGCAGCTCATTGGCCCATTCCTTGCAGGGCGCGCAATCCGCATCGGTGAAAAGTAAAAATTCTCCTTTGACCGTTTCCAGGGCCTTGTTGCGGGCAAAGCCCGGAGACGGGCAATTGGGGATTTCCACTAATTTAATAAAGGGGTACTTTTTCTGCCAGCTTTTAATGATCTGGATGGTCTGATCAGTTGAGCCTCCGTCAGCGATCACCCACTCCCAGCGGTCCCTGGGATAATCCACATTCAAAAGATAATCGAATGTCCTTTCAATGGTGCGCTCAAAATTCTTTACCGGGATGATTATGGAGATAAAAGGTTTATTACTCATCATTCCCTCCATGTTATGTTAGCCGCCTCGAACACCGGGCCGTCTTTACATACGCGTTTGTATCCATCTATAGTATTAACGGCGCAACCAAGGCATGCGCCAAAACCGCAGGCCATATGCTCTTCAAGCGAAACCTGCGCGGGAATATCGTATTGATTGGAAATCCTGCAGATCTCCTTTAACATGGGGCGTGGGCCGCAGGAGTAAATGGCTAATGGCTTGTGGCTAATGGCTTGTGGCAAAATCTTCTTCAATAGATCAGTAACCCGGCCTTTAAAACCTTTTGAACCATCATCTGTAGCAATCTTAACCTGACAACCCAGCGCTTTGAATTCTTTGCCACAAAGGAGCTGGTTCTTGGTTTTTGCGCCAATTAAGACCAGGGGTTTACTATAAGCCATATGCCCTAAGCTATATGCGAGCTTTTCTGCCAAATAAAGCAAGGGCGCCACACCCATACCGCCGGCCACGATGATTGTCGTTGGTCCCTGCCCGCCCTGTGTACCAAGTGGCAGGCGGGGTTGGTCGTTAGTCGTTGGTAAACTAAAACCGTTGCCCAGGGGCCCGATAACATCTAAATATTCCCCGGGTTTTTTTTGCGAAAATATCCTGCTCCCCTCTCCCACCACCTCATATAATACCTCGAGGTCCCGTCCATTCACTTTGTGGATACTGAATGGCCTGCGCAGCAAAGGAGAGCCATCTGCCGTAAGCCTGATATTAAGAAATTGCCCGGGCAAGGCAGTTTTAGCTATCTCGTTTGATTTAACAACACAGAGATAATAGCCTGTATTGATCTCCTTATTTAATTGTATGCGCGCTTTTGTCTGATAGATCATCCGCGTATCAAGCCCCAGCACCACAGGAACACTATCGCCGACAAAACAGCGACGATCGAACCGATCTCTTTATAAAGCCACTCCGGCTTCAAAGGCACGGAGCCAAGAATATCTCCGGTAAAGAGTTTTCTTAGCGGAGGCAAAAGTCTGGGTACTTTAGAACTATATTCAAGATAGGCATTGCCGAATACACCCAACAGCTTCTTTTCCTCGCTAAAGATCAGCATTAGATAACGGAAGATGAAAATAATTATGAAAGCAAAGACCACCCAATATTTAAAAAGCGCCCCACCCATGCCTATGCCGATTAAAAGAATACCTAAATACATCGGGTTACGCACCAGCGCATAAGGGCCGCCCTGGATCAGCAGCTTTCCGTTGCCGGAATTCTCCGCCTTATATCCCCGGGCAGAGACCCGTAAAAGTTGTCCTATAATAACCAGCAAAACCCCGGATATTCTCACTGCCTGATCGGCTAGAACAGCCGAATACCGGCGCAAGAAAATATGCGGAAAGAGTATGATCAGCGCGGCGGAGATAAAGATCAACACCCCGTTAATCTTCAGGCGTTTTTTCACCCCGCACCTTCTTTTTTATTCAAGATTTTGAGCCATAACATTAGTGATTTAAATTCTTAGAAGGTGCGGGGTTCATGTTATTTCTGGCACCTCGGGCAAAAATACGTCCCCCGGCCGCCTAAGGCTATTCTTTTAATCGGGGTATTACACTCGAGACAAGGCTTTCCTTCCCGGCCATAAACCTTGTGATACTTCACATACCCGCCCGGCGCGCCGGTCAATTGCACATACTGGTCGATAGAAGACCCCTTGTGCTTTATGGCTTCGCTCAAAGTATCTTTTATCTCATTAAAAAGGGTGTCTTTCTCTCTCTCAGAAAGGCCTTGCGCCGGCCTCTGCGGATCGATCTTTGCCCGATAGAGCGCCTCTGCGGCATAGAGATTGCCTATCCCAGAGATAAATGTCTGGTCCATTAAAAGCGGCTTGATCCTGGTCTTCTTTTTCGCGAGCATATCCTTGAATTGCCCCGCGCTGATATCAAAGGGTTCAGGGCCTAGGCCCTGGATAAATTTCAAACTGCGCCAGTCATCCAGAAGCCTGAGTTCCGCGAATAAGCGCTGATCATTAAAATCCAGATCTTTCCCATCGGATAAACGAAAGGTGACCCGGCTTTTTTTGCCATTGCCGGGATAAACTAACTGGCCGGTCATCTTTAAGTGGATCACCAGAGACTTACCGTTTGATAACTCCAGGATCAATAACTTGGCCTTGCGCAGGATATTCTTAACGCTTGCCCCCTCGATACCTTTTTTGAACTGCTCTACGCCTGGCTGGCGGATCACCAAAGGGTGATGCACGCAGACCTGGGTGATCTTTTTGCCCAGGAGCGAATTTTCCAATTCCCGCTTGATGGTCTCGACTTCCGGTAATTCCGGCATAAGTTAAATTATCTGCTGAACCCTATCGGTTATATCAATAAGCTCAACCCGGCTATTTGTCTTTACGCTTAGTCTTTCCAATTTTTTTTGATATCGACTTGTGGTATTCCTGCAGCGATTTTACGCCCAGATCTTTTTTGACCAGCGCCTCGATGCCGTTTACCGTGGCCTGCGCACCGGAGATAGTAGTGGTATAGGGGATATTGTATATGATGACCTGCGAGCGGATCTTTACCTCGTCTTCGCGCGGCATCCTGCCCGAAGGGGTGTTGATAACCAGCTGCACCTTGCCGTCTTTCATTAGATCCAGGATATTGGGCCTTCCCTCGGCGATCTTTGGCAGGACCTGGACATTAATCCCGCTGCGCCCAAGGGCAGCTGCGGTCCCGGAGGTTGAAAGCACGCTAAAACCCAGGTCTTCCAGCTTCTTGGCTATAAATACTATGGAACGCTTATCTTTATCCCTTACCGAGATAAAGACGTTTCCTTTTTTAGGCAGCCGTTGTCCGGCGGCAAGCTGGCTTTTGATGTAGGCATGGCCAAAATCCTTATCTATACCCATGACCTCTCCGGTAGATTTCATCTCCGGCCCCAGGATAACATCCACTCCCGGGAAACGGTTAAAGGGAAAGACGGATTCCTTTACCGCGACATGATTAGTTATGACTTCCCTGGTGAAACCCAGGTCTTTTAGTTTTTTGCCCAATATCACCTTGGTAGCGAGTTTTGCCAGAGGCACGCCGATGGCCTTGGATACAAAAGGAACGGTCCTGGAAGCGCGCGGGTTTACCTCCAGGATATACACCAACTCGTCCTTCACCGCATACTGCACGTTCATCAGGCCTATTACGTGCAGCTCTTTGGCCATTTTATAAGTTGCTTCCCGGACTTTGGACAAAATGGCTTCTGACAGGGTATAAGAAGGCAGGCTCATCGCCGAATCCCCGGAATGGATGCCCGCCTCTTCTATGTGCTCCATGATACCGCCGATGACGAACGTTTCTCCATCTCCGATCAGATCCACATCCACCTCAATGGCGTCCTCCAGGAATCTATCTATCAGTACCGGATGTTCTCCGGAAACCTCGGCTGCCTCCTTGATAAATTTCTCCAGGTTCTTCTCGACATAGACGATCTCCATGGCCCTGCCGCCTAATACATACGAGGGGCGCACGAGGATGGGATAGCCGATCTTTTTAGCCACTGCTTTTGCCTCTTCATAGGTAAAGGCCGTGCCGTTATCCGGCTGCAGCAGATCCAATTTATGCAGCATCTCTTGGAAGCGCTTGCGGTCTTCGGCAATATCGATACTGTCTGCGCTGGTGCCCAGGATATTCACCCCTGCCTTGCGTAACGACACTGCCAGGTTCAGGGGGGTCTGCCCCCCGAATTGCACGATCACACCCATAGGTTTTTCAAGCCCCACAATATTCATGATGTCTTCAAAGGTGAGCGGTTCGAAATAGAGCCTGTCCGAGGTATCGTAATCCGTAGAGACGGTCTCAGGGTTACAGTTGACCATGATACTGTCAATGCCCTCTTCTTTCAAGGCATAAGCAGCATGGCAACAGCAATAATCGAATTCTATCCCCTGCCCAATGCGATTAGGGCCGCCGCCTAAGATAATAACCTTCCGGCTCACTTTATCAGCTCCTTGACCTTATCTACGGCCTCATCAATTGTCTTCACCTTGATCACTCCCGGTATATCCCAGGAATTAAGACTGATTACCGGTATGCCAAACTGTAGACAGTAAGCTATTTCTGAAAGCGTTCCTGCCCTACCTGGAAGAGCCACTACCACGTCTCCTGCTTTGACCACAAGGACATTTCTCGCCAATCCCAGGCCAGTAGGTATAGCAATATCTACAAACTTATTAGCGGAATTTTTGTCGTAACCTGGTAAAATACCTATAGTTAAGCCTCCTCCGGCCTTAAAACCCTTGCAAACCTGCATCATTGTACCACTTAGGCCTCCAGAGACAAGTATTTCAACCACTTTTGCCAGTTTTTCGCCTAATTTGTGGGCAATCTGCTCCACCTCTTCCGTACAATCATGCCCGCCTATAACACTAACGACTTTCTTCCTCATAATTCTAGACCGTTTCTATTTATCTTGCTGGGGCACAAGAAGTTATGATAGAACTGTCCCCTGATTTTTCTATGCGCCTGGTGGGAATCGAACCCACACACCCAGCTCCGGAGGCTGGTGCCCTATCCATTGGGCCACAGGCGCCTAATTGGCTAATCGCATATAGCATATGGTTTATACTTATCGCTTAATCTAAAATATCTTTTTGAGTCTGGAAAGAATAAATTCTTTGTCCTTGACCTTGGACTGTTGAATAGAAAAACGCTTAAATCCCTTGGCCCCTTTTTTAGCCAACAGGCCTTGCATGTATTGGAGGCAGCGTTCATTGCCTGTCCCGCTGCCGCAGGTAGCAAACAGGATAACCTCTTTGTTTTCCACGCCGGAGCATCTATCCAGATACGTATTTACTGCCGGCACCGGCCCAAAGGCCCATACCGGAGTCCCGACACAGATAAGATCACAGCCTGACAGGTCTAGATCAACCGGAGCAATTTGGGCTCTAGTATGTGAAAATGCCCGGCGGCATTGGCCCAAGAAAGAGGCGGGTTCGTCAAGAGCGGTTAATTCTATGGCCTGGACTTCGTATTCTCCTTTTAAATGTGCACTTAAGGCCTGCGCTACAGCCCTGGTATTGCCGCTATAAGAATAATATATAACCGCTGCTTTCATTTAGAACAGACTCAACTGTTTTTCGCCTTCCTCTTTTTTGTCTTCCTCTCCGAAAATAGAGACGATCCCGTATTCGCCGTCATAGCCGGCCTTAATATTAACTTTACCCTGGCGCACCCTGAGTACGCCGTCGGCAATCCGAGGGGGAAGGCCTTTACGCAGTTCTTCCGCTGAAGCTCGTAATAAAATATCGAACTCCGTCCCGAATTTAGCCAGGCAGGCGCGGTAATCCCTCTCCACTGCCGCAGAGGCCTTGCCAATTCCCCTTGCCTCGGCGACAATCTCATCCAGAGGGATCAAATTTTTATAGGGGATCGCGTTTGAAGGCATATACCCTTCCGGCCGGTCAGCCAATTGCTCTACGCGGTTCATCACCCCGACGGTGACCGGCCTGCCGCACTTGGGGCACTTGCCTCCGTACTGCTTGGTCTCTTTGGGCGAAAGCCGCGTGCCGCAAAGACGGTGGCCATCATAATGGTACTTTCCTTCTTCGGGAAAAAACTCAATGGTATATAGAAATCTTTTCCTATCCTTAGTCTTCAAAACTTCACGGATAGTTTTGTAATCCAGTTCGCAGTCAAAGACGTTTGCCTCGCGGCCGATCTTAGACGGCGAGTGAGAATCGCTGTTAGAGATAAGGGTAAACCTATCCAGCGCGCTCAAACGCCAGTTCATCGCCGGATCGCTGGAGAGCCCCGTTTCCAGGGCGAATATCTTAGCCGTCTGGTCTTCGAAGCAATCCTGGATACGGTCAAATCCGGACATCGAGCCGAACACGGAGAACCAGGGGGTCCAGATGTGCCCGGGCACCAGCATACAGTTTTCATCGATATCAAAAACAATCCGGGCCAATTCCGAAGCATCCAATCCCAGTATCGGCCTGCCGTCAGAAGCCAGGTTCCCGCAGCGGGAAAGGTGGGCATTAATCTTGTCCGTGGTTTCAAAAGACGGGCTGAAGACCATATTGTGCACGCGGTAGCCCCGGCCGTTTTTAGAATAGATGCTTGAGATCTCGGTGGTGAGTATAAAATATACGTCCTGGTATTTAAATAATCCGTTCCCTAGATCTTCGAGGTTGCCTTTTAACTCCTCAAGCCACAGGTGATGGGTAAAATCCCCGGTGCCCATAAGGGTGATGCCTTTAATTTTTGCCCACTCTGCCAGGTGTTTAATATCCATATCGCGGCTGGTGGCCCTTGAGTATTTGGAATGGATATGAAAATCAGCTATGAATTCCATAAATCTCTCCTAAGCAATGAGTTTTGTCCTGGATTAGAGCCGATACGCCAATTAAATATTATATCTGGATTGGCCTTAATATGCAATGCTTTTAATGCTACTTGCCGTTGGTAAAGCAGAGGTTACCCGAACAAATGGTATGCGTTACCACGCCTTTTAGGCTTCTACCCAAAAATGCGGAGTTCTTCGACCGAGAGAGAAAACCTTCTTTCTTTACCACCCATTCCTTGCGCGGGTCTATGATAATGATGTCCGCGTCTTGGCCTTCCCCTAAAGTGCCTTTATTAATACCTAATATCTTAGCCGGATTTAAGCTCATTTTTTCTGCCAGGGTGAGCCAGTCTAGGACTTTTGTCTCTACCAACTCGCTGATCGCCACTGCCAACTCTGTTTGCAGGCCGATTACCCCGAATTCCGCGCGGTCAAACTCGATATCTTTTTCGTTCTCGGTATGCGGGGCGTGATCAGAGGAAATAGCGTCGATTGTTCCGTTTTTCAGGCCTTCTTTAACCGCCTCTACATCGTCCTTGCTCCTTAAGGGCGGGTTCATCTTGAAATTCGTATCATACCCTAAGACGCATTCTTCGCTCAGGGCAAAATAATGCGGGCAGGTTTCGGCAGTAACCTTGATCCCCTCTTTTTTAGCTTGGGCGATCTTTTCCACGGATTCCCGGCAACTCACATGCGCGATATGTATGCGGCTGCCTGTTTTTTGGGCCAGCCGGATATCTCTCTCCACGCGGGCGAATTCGGATTCATTGGAGATACCCCTTAAACCTGTGCGCGTAGCCACAATGCCGCGGTTCACCACGCCTTTTCCCGAAAGCGCCTTGTCCTCACAGTGGCAAACCACCAACATATCCTCGACCTTAGCCTCTTTTAAAGCCTCCGAAAAAAGAGTCTCGTCGTCCACTGAAACTCCGTCATCGGTAATCGCGACTACGCCTTCTGCTTTTAATCGCGCGATATCCGTAAGCTCTCTGCCCAAACGCCCTTTGGTAATGGCTCCGGAGATAAACACGTTTACCTGCGCGGTCTTCTTGATGATCTCTTTTATTAACTTTACATTATCTGCTGAATCGATCGCGGGGATGGTATTGGGCATGGCCAATAACGAAGTTACTCCGCCCTTTAGGCTTGCGCGGGTGCCGGTCTCAATAGTTTCTTTGTCCTCCCGACCCGGCTCCCTTAAATGCACGTGCATATCTACCAGGCCGGGCATAACAATTTTTCCTTTTGCCTCAATAACCGTATCGGCTTTGACCTTAATTTCTTTAGCCACCCTGGAAATCCTGGCATCTTCAACCAGTATATCCAACACCTGATCGATCTTATTCGCCGGGTCGATTACCCTGCCATGTTTAATCAGTATCCCCTCATCCCTCACTGCTCACCCCTGGCTACTCTTATTATCCCTGGCCTGGGCTACCAAAAATAGCACTGCCATCCTTACCGCGATGCCATTGGTAACCTGCTCTAAAATTACGGAATTTGCCCCGTCCGCCACCTCGCTGGACATCTCGATGCCGCGGTTGATCGGCCCGGGGTGCATAATCACGATGTTCTTTTTTACCTTCTTCAGGCGTTCTTGAGTGATGCCGTAGTTTTGGAAATATTCCATTTGCTTGGGGAAGGCGCTTTCTTCGTCGCGTTCAAACTGCATGCGCAGGACATTCACCGCATCCGCATCCTTTAGGGCTGCGTCAATATCGTGCAAGACGCGCACCCCCAACTCATCTATTGCCGGAGGGATAAGTACCTGCGGAGCGCATACCGTCACGTGAGCGCCTAATTTAGCAAGGCCCCAGATATTCGAACGCGCCACGCGCGAATGCGCTATATCACCCACAATAGTCACGTTGAGCCCCGAGATTTTTCCTAGTTTCTCTTTAAGGGTAAAGATATCTAAAAGGGCCTGGGTAGGATGTTCGTGCCAGCCGTCGCCGGCATTGACTACGCTTAAATCCACATTGCGCGCCAAGACCACTGCCGCTCCGGAATAGTTATGCCGCATGACGATGATATCGGCCTTTAAGGCCTGGATATTCCTGCCGGTATCAATGAGGGTCTCGCCTTTTTTGACGCTTGAGGTCTCGGAGGCGATATTGATCACATCCGCGGATAAGCGCTTTGCCGCCACCTCAAAAGACACCCTGGTGCGCGTCGACGGTTCATAAAACAGGTTCACTACGGTCTTGCCGCGCAAGGCAGGGACTTTTTTAATCTCGCGGGTAGAGACTTCTTTAAAAGAGTCGGCGGTAGAAAGGATAAGCTCGATCTCCTCTTTAGTCAAATACTCCAACCCTAATAAATCTTTTTTCGTCCAGACCAATGTATTATTCATCTTTTCCCACTATCACCGCCTCATCCCGGCCGTCTACCTCCTCAAGCCGCACGTCCACTGTCTCATTATTGGCAGTGGGGATGTTCTTTCCCGCGTAATCCGCGCGGATAGGCAGCTCCCGGTGTCCCCGGTCGATCAATACCGCCAGCTGTATGGATCTGGGCCGGCCAAAATCAATCAGGGCATCCAGGGCTGCCCTGATCGTCCTGCCGGTATATAAAACATCGTCCACCAAGACCACATTCTTATCCGTGATATCAAAATCAATCTCTGTTTTACGCACCAAAGGCTGTGTGGAGATTAAAGTTAGGTCATCGCGGTAAAGGGTTATATCCAGCGCCCCCACAGGGACGCCGGCATTATCGATCTTCCGGATCGCGTCCGCCAGCCTCTGGGCCAGAAAGGCCCCGCGGTTACGAATACCGATCAGGCAAAGATCCTGCGTACCCTTGTTCTTCTCCAGTATTTCATGAGCGATACGCATTACCGCGCGATTTATCGATTCTTTATCCAGTATCTTGGCTTTCTCTCTCATTAGCTCCAGCTTATTACACCTGGCCCAGATGGCACGCCGCCTTATCGGATCGGCGGGTGCGCTGCTTTCTGCAGCGGAAATTGGGCCAGTGTGTTGCTTTCTGCAACAAAAAACCCAGCTGCTTTTTAAAGCAACCGGGTATATGTTTTTATGGTACGGTATCTCATTTTTTGTCCTTGCCGGCTTCTCAGAGCCAGCTTAAAGGTTTCTTCTTTAATAAATATACCTCCTAAAACAATGATTGTCAAGGCCTTATTTAGGCAGGTGGTATTACAATGACAAATTCGCCGCGGGGTTTAACGCTTTGAAAATACTCGACGATCGTCTGGGCGCTGCCACGCCTGGCCTCTTCAAACTTCTTGGTCAGCTCCCTTACTACCGTAATTTCCCTTGGACCATAAACCTCGTTTATATCCTCCAGGGCAGACAGGATACGGTGGCAGGATTCATAGAAAATTACCGTATATTTTGATCCGGATAGTCCTTTGAGGCGGTTTTTGCGCGCTACAGAACGGTTCGGCAAAAAACCCACAAAGATAAATTCGTGCGCAGGGCTGCCGGAAAGGACTAAAGCATTAACCAACGCGCAAGGCCCGGGGATCGCCGTTACAGCGATATTATTTTTTATGGCCAGATTGATCAGGTTGTATCCTGGATCAAGTATGCCGGGCATCCCCGCGTCTGAAACCAGGGCGATATCCTTGCCCTCTTTTAAAAACGCTAATATATATTCCCCTTTTACAAAACGGTTGTGCTGGAAGAAGCTGGTAGTGGGAGTTTTGATGGCGTAATGATCCAGCAAAACTTTCGTATGGCGGGTGTCTTCGCAGGCGATCAGATCCACGGAGCTTAAAACCTCGACTGCGCGAAAAGTAATATCTTTGAGATTGCCGATAGGAGTTGCAACAACATAAAGCATCTATTAGCGTTTAGCGGATAGCGGATAGCGTTTAGGATTTATCATACAATAAAGCATGCTACCGACTTCTTTCATTAAATTCGTTATTGTTATATTGCTATCGGTATAGCCCAAATCAATTGATAGCAAATACTGAGTTTCTAA
>JAPLLV010000010.1 GCA_026387405.1 Candidatus Omnitrophota bacterium | reverse complement strand
CGTAAAATGCAGCTACCATTCCAACTCCCAACAGAGGATACAAATAGCGGATATTTGCCAGAGGTATCAAGAAACGCCAGGTCAGAAACAAAAGTACAGGCAGAGCCAAAATATACAGGAACAATAAATCTTTGCAATTTTTCTTTTTTATGATTGTTGCGGGCAGGGCTGCGAATAAAGCCGGTAGGACAAAAATCAAAGTCTGCGCACCCAGTCCTTCGTGGAATAGAATTTTTGTTAAACTGTGATCTTTGCCCTCAAAATGCGCCCCATAAGAAGCCGCATCCATTACGCCTTTGAAAATAGCCTTTCCAAATAACTTATAGTCCATCGGGTAAAGCGGGTTTCCGGTAGTTATGAAATTCCTTATGTAGGTAAAACCACCCAGGGCGATAACTAAGCTAATGAAAGTAAGGATGAAATATGGTTTACATTTATTTTTTATAACCAAGTACAAAAATGGAAACAACAACAGCGCTGAATAAGGCAGGGCTATGGTCTTGGTTCCAATGATCAATCCGAGACTGATAGCGAATGCCGATACATTACTCAAAGAGAACTCCTCTTTTAGTGATAGCAGGAAGTTCAGCGCAGCCATAAAAAGCGCGGCTACCATAATATCCACATAGGCAACTTGTAATTGCTTAAAGAAATTCGGTATTAAAACGAATAGGCAGGAAGAAAAAAAGGACAATTCTTTCGAAACCCCCATTTTCCTGCTTATGCTAAAGGTCAAGAAGAATGAAACAACAAAAAATGGAAGCTGGCCCAGATCCGCTAAGAAAACGTTTTTAAGCGGCAGCATCAACCAAAAGAAAAAAAGATTTCCGTTTAACGGGTAGTACGGCGGGCTGGGGTCATCGTTAATAGTAATAGGCATATTAAGGTTGCCGTTTTTAAGCCATTCCACAGGAAAGGTAAAATGATAGTTCAAAGAATCCCAGCCAAAGGGCGGATTAACCAGGTTTATGGATATCTTCGCGAGGGCAAAACCCGATAAGACACAAATCGCCAAAAGCAAAGACTTATCCGCGCTTATTATTTCAAGGAAGTTTTCCTGCCCAAGGATATTTGACTGTCGTTTCCTTGTGATCATCCAAACGGAAAATAGTATCGCTGAATTTAAAATAAGCAGTTTTAGTAAAAAGAGCCGCCCTTCTATCCCCAGCATCAGCTCCGTCAAGATTATCTGGGTAAAATAAAGCAAAAAAACAAGAACCCAGGAATCAATAGCATTCTTTAACTTAAAGCACCGCGATGCCAGTAGATACGCGCTAAACACAACCAGGAGATTCATAACCAATAATATGAGCATTGATTCCATGCCTTTTATCATTTAGTGCACCGCTTCAGCCAGGGATTTATCTATGCCCGGATTATGTAGTATCAAAAATTGGCCATTTCCGCTCTTAAAAACAATTTGATAACCGTTTAAGGCACTATTTTTTATAAATTTATCCACTTTAGGCAAGTCAGGTTTGAGTATATACCCCAGTAAATCTTTATCGATCACTACATATTCGGCTACCGCGCTTACTTTGGAATCAGGGTGCCACTCAAAAATAAATCTGCGGTGCGCAAGATGCGGCACAAGATTAAAATTAGCAGCTACTGAAGCATCCTGAGGTATAATTTTTAGATAAGAAAGTTTTTTAAGAGTATTTTCTTGCTTGATAGTAGTGATAAAACGCATGAATTTATAACCGTCTGTTTTACCGTAAAAAAACAATGACGAGGATATAATAAATAAAGATAAGTATAGCGCTATATTCTTCATCTTGAGCTTACGTATAATCAAGCTTGAGCCGTAAATAGCCGAGATAAATATAAAGGGGATCAAGCCTGCCGTGTAATGAGAAGTTATATTATAGTAACCGGAAAAATTTATGCCCTGCGGCAGAAGATCCCTTGTAAGCGGCAAGGCAATAAGAATATAATGAGCCGGACTCAAGAAAGATATAAATCCTAACGGTCCAAACATCTTAAAACAATATACTATCTTCTCCGGGGTGAAAATTAACCTTAAGACCCTCATAGGCGCTGAAATAACTACGCTTATATTGGCGGCGTAGGTTGGACCAAAAGGAAGTCTGTCCATATAGGGATATACCCCTCTGGGGTTATAAAATGGGATAAAGATCCTGGTTTCCAGAAACCAAAGCGCTGCTCCCATAACGCACAGGCTTAAACCCAGGGCATAGCGCTTCTGGATCATAGAGATGAACAATCCGAATGCGCAGCAATAAATGACCGTATCCTCCTTACAGAACAACAATAAGAATAATGAAAGCAAAAACAGTCCGTCTCTCTTTACAATAAGAAAATAACAACACAAAAATAATAACGGCAATATAAAGCACTCGGGATGAAAGTCGGAATATGCTATACCCCTAAGCGGTTTTGAGAGCATATAAGATACGATAAAAGCCATTATGAGCGCACGCTCTTTCATCAGATGCTTTAAGATCAGAAAGAGCGGGATAAAGCCTGAGGCTAATAACAACGCCTGAAGGATCAATAAAACCAGGGGGCTGCTCCAGACCAGGTACAACGGAGCGATAAACAGCAGGATGGGCTCAAAGTGATCGCCCAGCAGGCTCATATTCCCTTTAAGGGATGATAAAAGTCCTCTACCATGAGAGGCATTCCATACCGCCTGGTCAAAAATACCTAAATCCTGGGAACCCGAAGAAAGGGCAAAATGCCTGGCTATGCTTATGCCGGAAAAAATAACAGCTATAATCGCCATGGAAGAAACAATTATAGTATTATCCTTTGAATTAACGATTTTCTTAATATTCGAAACAAAGCCAATTTTAAAAAAAGATTCTTTTTGCAAATGATAACGAAAAAAGAGCAGAACCATCAACCCTATTGTGGGGCCGACGATATTTGAAATAATATGAAAATCAGTAACAAAAAGACCAAGGAAAAGATAAAAATATAAATTTAGGATAAAATCAAAAATTTTAACCGGCATTTTTTGTCAAATTATAGCCAATTAGGCCTAAAACCTGGAGAAAATATTGCAGGACAACAAGCCCTTTAAGCTTACTTTCGCCCTTTTTTCTGTTCTCGAAAATATACGGTATCTCGATGAAACTCCGGTAACGCGCCTTAACAAATACCTCTAAACCAATCTTAAAACCTTGGGGGCTAAGAATTATCCCCTCTAAACAAGATTTTTTGATACCGAAGAAACCTGAGGTATTATCTTTTATGCGCGTGACCGCTCTGCCCACGCCGCAGGCAAATTTTGAAATAAGCCTGCGCGTAAAGGGAAAATTCTTTACCCCTCCTCCTTGGACATAACGGCTGGGAACCACTAATTCATAACCCGCCGCGAGATAACGGATCATTGCAGGTAACAGCTCCGGGGGATGGCTGCCGTCTGCATCTATAACTATTATATACTCGGCCCCGGATATATTTATTCCGTCTAACACTGACAGCGAAAGGCTCCTCTTTACGGCCCGCCTTCTAATAACCTTCCCTTTTATTCCTAAAGCGTTTTCCGCAAGAAAAGGCGTCCTATCAACAGACGCATCATCGATTACAACTACCTCATAAGTTACCCCTGAATTATCCAAGACCCCCATAACGCGTTCTAATAATCCAACGATGTTCTCTTCCTCGTTAAGCGTAGGAATGAGAAGGGATAAAAAAATATTTTCGGGCATCTTTAGCTACCTTATATCCATAAGCACTGCTTCGAGAAAAAATCCTCCGGAAAACACGTCTATTTTAACCGGTATATTTTCACTAACCCTGACCAAAAGCATAGAAAGAGAAGAACGGTGGTAAGGATTCTTGTCGCGCCTTCTGATATCGGCTTTTAATTTTATCAGCTGGTATGGCTTTTCATTAATGGATTTACTATTTATTTCCCCTCCACCTTTCAAGCTATAGGTCTTCTGATTAGTATTGATATTAATATCAAATTCTTTGAGGCCTTGCGGATCCATGCGCCTGAGATAAAGCAACACCGAAAGCGGGTCTTTAGTACCTGGAGGGATGATCCTTTTCACTCCGGCTATGGTCATTACTCCCAGGCTTTGATCATAGAACACCTCTTTAGTTATATCGTACTTATTCTTAACAAACAACTTCTGCCTGAACACTACAGGATTCAGGCTGGTCGTATCTACGAATGAATCAACCTCTGCCTTGCCCGAAAAAAAGCCGGAAAAAACATTGTAGGTAAAAGCGCTCGCGTTAAGATGATACATTTTCCGTCCGTCATATTCTTCGGGTATCTCTTTATAAATCACCGCTTCGCCAACAGGAATAAACCCAAGCATATTAAGACGATAATGCAATTCTTTAATCTCTGCCGTATTTAGAGAAACCAAACGGGCAGTGATCCTACGCAGACTTAGATTCTTTAAGAGAATGGAAACCCCGAACAAAACAACAAATGCCAGCAGTATGACTATTAAAATCTTCTTCATCAAGCTTCTCCTTTTTTCCCAAGCGTGCTCGCTAAAATAGCGTATAAATAAAGGGTGCCACAGCCGAAGATTGAGTAAAAAAAATCAGGGCGCCAAGCAGCAATAAACAAATAATTATAGGTGCCAGCCACCATTTTTTCCTAACCTTTAAAAAATCCCAGAATTCTCTTAAAATACTCATTCTTAGCTCCTATTAAAATTGACGTTTATAATCAGATGCCTCTTCTTTTCTTTTCCAATAAGTATTTTTTTCTTTATCTATTGCTCTATCTAAAAGGTCAATGCGCATAAACCGCAAGATTAAGCCTACAGGAGAAAAAATAAAATAAAATATAACAAACAGCAATAACCTTGTATTGATCCAGCTTAATAGGTACGCCAGGCGCATCCAGAAAAAATAAACAGGCTTTAATAACGATGGAGAAATGAAAACAGCAGCAAAAAATAAAGCCGAAATTATAAAATATGCGCTCGGGTTATGCCGGTGCCTTAACAAGACCAATGTGGCGATAGCCAGAAAGACTATTCCCATGGTTATTCCGAATTTTTTTAGCGATCCGCTATCTGTTTTTATTTTCTCCATAAGCAAAATTTCAGCACTTTTCCCTTCAAGACCCGCGGTGGAAGTGGGAGTTAATCCAACTCAAACTCTTTCTGCCACTTGACATCATTCCCTATGGGCTTTTGCTCTTTCTTATCTAATACGTAATCCCCCATCACCAGATAATCCATTTCAGTGCGCATGAAACACTTAAAGGCATCTTGTGGAGTACATACCAATGGTTCGCCTCGCACGTTAAACGAAGTATTGATGATCACCGGACAACCGGTTTTATCTTCAAAAGCCTTGATCATATCGTAATAGAGCGGATTATCTTCCCTAACCATGGTTTGGATCCTGGCCGAATAGTCAACATGGGTAACCGCCGGTATACTAGACCGTTTTATCTTTAATTTATCAAAACCTGCGAGATTAGTATCCGTTACCGGAACCCTTTTATCTTTTTTAACCGGGGCGACCAGCAGCATATAAGGGCTTTTCCTTTCCAGATCAAACCATTCCGGGGCTTTTTCTTCTAATACCGTCGGCGCAAAAGGACGGAAAGATTCCCGATACTTAATCTTCAGATTCATCTTAGACTGCATCTCGGGGCTTCTGGCGTCTGCGATAATGCTGCGCCCACCCAAGGCCCTGGGCCCGAATTCCATCCTGCCCTGGAACCAGCCGATCACATTTCCATGAGCGATCAAACCGGCGATAAAATCCGGGATTTCTTCTTTGTTTAATCTTTTATAAGCGGCATCTTTGTCTTTAAGAAAAGATCCTATATCTTCGTTATTATACTCCGGCCCTAATAAAGAGGCTTGCTGCATATCATGGGTTTCATCTGTAAAACGCCCGTTGCCTAGATATTTATACCAAACCAATAACGCCGCGCCTAATGCGCCTCCCGCATCACCGCTTGCCGGCTGTACCCAGATATCTTTAAAAGGCCCTTCGCGCAGGATGCGGCCGTTACCCACGCAGTTCAAGGCCACCCCGCCGGCAAGGCAAAGTTTGTTCTGACCGGTAACCTTATGGACATGCCGGCTCATCCTCAACATGATCTCTTCGGTAACCCTCTGGATAGAGGCGGCTATATCCATATCTTTTCCGCTGATCTTGCTCTCCGGCTTACGCGCCGGGCCACCAAATAACTTATCAAAATTACGGTTGGTCATGCGCAGGCCGTTACAATAAGCAAAATATTTCATATTCAGCTTAAAAGAACCGTCTTCCTTCAGATCTAGCAGCTCATTCAGAATGAGTTCGGTATATCTGGGTTCTCCGTACGGAGCAAGGCCCATCAACTTATATTCTCCGGAATTCACTTTAAATCCGGCGTAATAAGTAAAGGCGGAATACAATAGTCCCAGGGAATGCGGAAAACGCAGGTAATATTCTAATTCCAGCTTATTCCCCTTACCCACGCCGAAACTTTCCGTCTCCCACTCTCCCACCCCATCCATAGTCAGAAAGGCGGCTTCTTTAAACGGGGATGGATAAAAAGCGCTCGCGGCGTGGGATTCATGATGTCCCGAAAACAGGATCTTACCGTCATAGTTCAATTCTTTTTTGATGATCTCGGGGGTCCAGAGTTTCTGTTTCAGCCATAAAGGCATAGCCTGGATAAACTGACTGATCCCTCCGGGCGCATAGCTTAGAGACGTCTCCAGGATCCGCTCGAATTTGATAAAAGGTTTTTCATAAAAAACTACGTAATCAAGGTCTTCGGCATGAACATCCCCAGCCGAAAGGCAGTACCTTATGACGTGAGAAGGAAAATTAAAATCGTGTTTTATACGCGTAAAACGTTCTTCCTGGGCAGCGGCGATTATCTTACCGTCCCGCACCAGTGCCGCGGCGCTATCATGATAAAAACAGGAAATACCTAATATATTCATTCTTGTTTTACGGTTGGCTTAACGCCGGGTGCAACCACTTCATATACATCAATTGGGCCGGTAACTTGAGTACAAGCTATATTTTCATTTGGACAATCTTGCTGAGGAAAGCTTCTTATGAATTTAAGCCCGGTATTCTTGGGTATGCTATTTAAATCTTCTAATACGGCAATTTCTTCTGTCTTTAGGTAATCCTGCTTATGCACTAAAACATACCTCACTCCTAACCAGATAAGGATAGCGGGGGTGTCCTGTGCGGAAAGCCTCGTGATACTTGAGGCAATCCGGTTAGGATAAGTCCCCGGGATAGTGCCGTTTATCATGCTTTTTTCATGCACGGTCTGATAGAATTTATACATCTCGTTTGCCCCGTTTGTATCTATTGGGTATTCGGCGATCACAATATCTCTTGGCTGATTTTTAAGCCAATAATAAACTTCAGGAGCCCTTGAAACATCTATAACCTTATATGGCGGCCAGTTCCAAAATTCAAACAAGATTAAAGCGCAAAATAGGACCGTTATGCCCATCTTTGATTTAGCAGAGCTAAACCTTTCCAGGACTGACTTCAAACCAAAACCGGCTAATATAGCAACCGCAAACATTACCAGTATACCGAACCTGCAGTAAGCCCTAAATATGGGGATTATCTTATAAATGAAAAAAGAAGGCATATATATTCTTATAGAACCGATTTTCCACCAGGGCGGTTGCGAGAATATCCACGCTACAATCGCCAAAAGAATAAAAAAATTCTGATAAAATCTCCCTCCATGTTCGTTGTTTTTCTTAAAGTAACTTCTTGCCCCGATAAAAGCTAAAACCAACGGGACCCATCCTAAATAAAGCGTATGCTCGGTGATGCTCTCCCCGTACAAAGGAGACCCGATAAATTGTTCGGTAAATTTACCAAATAAAGGATGGACAATAGACGGCAAAAAATAGCTCAATGGTTTTGCTGACTGTGAAAATAAATCTTCAAAAGGACGAACCGCATTATAAGCGCTTGGTATAGTGGACTTAGGGGCAAAAATTAACCCCGCAAGAAAAGAACGGTAAAGAATAACTATTGAAGTAAACGCAATCAAAACAATAACAAGAAAATAAATTTTATACAGTGAACCCCCCTTATGCTCATCTCGATGAATCATAGTATAAAACATAAAGAGGAAAGTAGTAATCAGCATGAAAAAAGCGGAATGAAGCTCGAATGAGAGAAGCAAAGCAAAGGACAGCACGCATAGCAGGACATTTTTAAATGTCCTATTTTCGTATAATTTTACAAGGGATAGCATGTATAGTGGAATAAATCCGGTAAAGGCAAGCGCAAAGTGTTGCCAAAAACGGGCAAATTGATACGGGCACAACGCATATATCGTGCCCACAAAAAAACATATAAGCGCATCATGTGTGAAGTGATAAAAAAGGAAAAACATCGATATAAAACCTATTATAAAATTACATATCATCGGCAGGTTGTATGCCAATACCCAACTAAACGTGATCGAGATAAGCCTGCTCAAGTGAAACCATGAAGGATAAATACCAAGGGGTGAGTGCTGGAGGCCAAAAGGATAAGCAGTTACAACTTCATTAGTCCATGGGCGATGGCTAAGGAATGAAAATTTTAGCCACCAAAACCCCTGTAGTACGGCATACGACTCATCTGAACTATAAAACCCAGGAATAAACTTATCTAAATGCAACAATAACGGGAACGTTATAAAAAAGAGAATCAACAGGAAAACCATTACAGCTAGGATGAGGGATTTTCTTTGCCTGATATTCATAATTTATTTTTTTAAGGCAACTAACCAGAAATTGACGAAATTCCGTAAAATCAAAGGGCTTTTCTTAAGATAAAACAAGAATGGGCCGGTATGTAAGCCTAAGACCGCGCCTTGAACCGAATAATGTCTAAACCTACTCATGGAAATCAAATGCATAAGCTCATTAAAACTGTATTCCCTTAAATGTTCCGGGTATATAAGTTTCTTTTCAAAACCAAACATATGGGCAGCAATCCTGGTAAGCCTGTTCCTGTTCGGGGTTAAGAACAACAGGCTCCCCCCGGATTTTAATGCTTCGTAGGTCTCGTTTATCGCTCTTAAATCGTCAGGGACATGTTCGATCACATGCGAACTCACAACCAGATCCACGCTGCTCCTCCCTACAATCGAACTCAAATCCTGCCAATCTCCGTTAATTACCTCGATATTACCCCCGAATTCAATAATTTTAGCTTTGTCGATTTCTATACCGATTAACTTTTTGCAACGTCTCGCTAAATCCTGCGTCTTTTGAAAATTAGAACAACCAATTTCTACCACCGTCATATCCTTGCTTACCAGAGACTCAAAGGTTTTTAAAAAAAACCGCCAATCGTATGGATGGGATTTTACCGACTTACCTGCTCTGCCAATAAAAATATTCTCGGTGTTTATTTGCATATTCCCTTGCGTCTTTCCTCTTCCGCGAAACGAAATATATCCCGGGCATCCGGGCCATCGGCAGCGCCTTCAGGGATCTGGGTATCGTCAATACCCGAGAATGTGCTCTTAGAGGAAAAATAGTCGCGTAACTCTCCGAGGCTGATAGCATTTCGGGCCCCGATCTCGCGGATTCCTCCCGGTTCATCGAGTAATTCAACGATCTTCTTACCTACCCAGGACACATCTACGTAGGCATAGCGGGTTTGGGCTGCCACAAATACAGGGCCTCCGGAAATAATCTTGTGAAGCGTATCGTCTATCCGGTCGCCTCCATACATCGGCCCAAGACGGATAACAAGCGAACCGGCCTGCAGGGCAATTAATTCGCAGGCCCTGCGGTTACGCCCGTAGCTGGTATTTAGCTGGGTTCGGCAGGATAAAGTGGAAACCAATACAAAACGCTTGGCGTGGGACAGGGCGAGAAATCCGGCTGTCTTTTCAACTGTCTCTTCAAAATCTTGCATTGGGTCTTTTTCTGCCTGGAAACGCCGGGCAGGGTTAGCGGCGTAAACGACAATGTCCGCTTTGGCCAATAGGGCTATAGCGGGATCGTTCCGCAACACGGAGATCAGGTTGTACCGGCCGCTAGCTGCGACAGCGCGAGCCACCTGCGTACCCACGAAACCAGCCGCCCCGACCACGGCAACGTTTTTCATTTCCGCTTAGAAGGTTTTCCGGTATTGTTCTTCGGGTTGTAGTTAGGATCTTGCGACTTCATATGATTGACGTATCCGGCATCAAAAGGTATCAGGTCTTCGTAGACTATAGGCCGGCCGCACTTTTCCCATGGCTTGCTCAAACACGATATGCAGATAGACTGCGTTATCGCGTGCACTGCGTGAGGGGTATTGGGCGGCGTGCGGAAACAAACACCACGGCTGGCGAGCATGTTAACTTCCTTCCCCGTAGCGGGATCTTTTGTAACCATGACTACCGAACCATCAACTATCAAGAAATACTCCACGAATTCCGGATGATAATGGTTCCCGCGGATTTTGTTAGGCAGGAAGTAAAGCATATTAAATTCTACGATCGGAGTATCGGGCAGCCAGGTGAATATCGCTCCACGGCCATCTTGAACGGTGCTTATATTACATGACGCTTCCAGGACATCAATATTGCCAAGCTTGCTTTTCATACTATTTTCCTCCTTTATATGCCACAGTGACGAAATGAGGGTGCGGTAACGGCACGAACAAATAAACTTTGCTCCCGGCCGCAAGGCGTTTCTGGATGATCCTGACAAAAGCATTTGTATAATAATAGGGCAATACGAACAGGTATTCTGGCAGGCGATCAAGATATAGCGCCTCATCCACGATCGGGATCATGGAACCCATGGTCCATGTGCCGATCTTTTTGGGACTATTGTCGAGAATACACGACATACGGTCCGTCTTGATCCCGAGGTACTGCAGGATCATATTACCCTTGGTACTGGCGCCGAATCCCCACAAAGGACCCCAGCGTTGCACAAGATGATCTACGATAGCTCCGATAGAATCGCGGAGCAGCTGGGCGCGGCCGTTGAAAGCGCGAAGAGCCTCGAAGGTGTTGGTTTGCTGCTCGGTTTCAAAACGTTGAATATCAACATAGTCCTTGCGCCGGTATTTCCCGGGAAACTTTTCCGGATCCTTAACAATGAAGACCCGGAGACTGCCGCCGTAGCTTTCAATCAAACGAGCCTCGGCGATGTGCAACCCAACCCGCGACAATAAAGCCTCCAGCGAAGATAACGAGTAGTAGGCCGCATGTTCATGGACAATATTATCGAAGATATTATCGCGCAACATCGTCCCCAGATAGGTCATCTGGAGCACCCAAACTGAATTGTCCGACATGATCTCGCGGATGCCGCGGCAGAAATCTATCGGATTGTTCAAATGATAAAACATGGCTACGCTGAAAATTAGCCGTGGACTCGGCAGGCCGAGGCTTCGATAAACCTGGGCGTTGAATCGAGAGTGGACGTGCCGGTAATCCGGCGCCGAAACGAGCTGCGCAACACCGGCAGCAGCATCTATGTTCACCCGGGCGCGCACAGGCTCCTTAATCAAGCTCAATAAGGTACCATCGTTGCCTCCGATATCAAGAACCACATCATCGCTGCATAACGGTATTATCCGCAAGGCATCATCGACTACATCCTGCAAAATCTGCTTCATCGTAGCCGTTGAGCCGCTTTCGTAAGGATAATGGTCAAAAACGTACTGTAAATCGTACTCGTTGGCGAGTTGAACCAGACGGCAGCTTTCACTGGTGCAGCGCGTGAGGTTAAGACTCGTAGCCGTTAGACCGCTTGCAACCGGACTACTATCGGAGACAAAAACAGCACTAGGATACTGCTCGCCAATAATCACTATGTCATCTGCCAGAGGCGAGCCGCAAGAAATACAAGCTGACCGTTTTTTTTGAATTAGCATTTTTCTAACCAACTTCCCGCGTTAAGGATCAATAATTATAACTGAAGGCCTTGTCCATTATGTTTATCCAATCGAATTGCTTTGCTGTCTCAAGGGCATTTTTCCTGCATTCAAGATAAAGTTCTTCATCCTCAAGCAGCCTTAATACGGCATTTGTAAGTTCTTCTTTGCTGTAACCTATGACAAGGCCTGCCTTATTCTTTTCTATCAGGCCGGCTATCGGAGGTACTCTTGTTATTATAACCGGCAAACCGCAGGCTAAATACATTTTTGGCTTGGTAGGATCAGACCCCCTCATCACCGAATAAGGATCGGGAAAATAAGGGGCGATACCTAAAGCACAACCGCAGAGAATATCATTAACTTCATTATTGGGTATAATACCCATAAATGTAACGTGTTTGGATAAGTTATTTTTGGCTACCATGCGTTTAAGAGTTTCCTCAAACTGGCCGGAACCAATAATGACTAATTTGACATCCGGCATGCTTTTTAATATCTCGGGAAGGGCTTCGACAATAAGCCCGACCCCCTGCGTCCAAGAGAGTGTCCCCAGATAAACTATAGTTTTTCGTTTAATCTGTTCGACATTTAGGGGTCTAATTGCAGATAAGTCAATACCTATAGGCACAAGTAAAGGATGCCTGGTTTCTTTTTTAAGGCTGCCTCTTTTGTTTCGGGCAGCGATTATACCTTCTGCAAGGTTCCAGGTATAATCCGCATGCGTAACAGAAAATATATCTAAAGCATGAAAGATATAATTCAGCACGCGATTCTTGAATCTTATTTCGCCGTAATCAAGATTGTAGTATATTACCGTTCTGACAACTTTTAGTCTGCGCAACAAAATCCCTACGATCGCATTTAAAGACTCAACCCCGATAAAAATATCAAAACGATCATTTAGTCTTAAAGAAAAGAACAGTGTTGATATAACGTCTCTGGCCTTTAACAATATGTAAATAAACGAAATCGCCTTTTTCCTGCCAAAAGGCCAATTAACAACATTAAATTTTCTTTTTTTGCTCTGTTCTCCGTATTCAAACACCTCTTCTATCGCAGACAAGGTATCGGAAATAGGCAACGGCTGCCAGACACATACTAAACATTTTATTTTCTTCGCCAGTAAATAATTCTTAACAGCAAGCGCCGGGCCTCCAATGGTAGTGTAGATGCCATTGACGATATGGGCATAGCTTGCGATAATTATTTTTTTCTCTGATAAAAGCTTACTCTCCATCGTCTCTAACAGAATCCAACTATCAAGCTGTTACTCTGCCAAGCCTCGCTTTATTAATTCCTTTTGGGCCTTAGAACTTAAATCCCTTGCTGCCTCATGAGAAGACCAGGCAATAAGCCTCTTCATCCCTTCTTCAAAAGATACTGCGGGCTTAAAATTAAGCTTATTCTGTATCTTGGTAATGTCCGCATAGCAGTGGCGGATATCCCCGGCCCTGAATTTATTCAGGATGCGCGGCTTTAAATCCCTACGGGTAATATTTATGATTGTCTGGGCGATATCGAAAATAGAATGCGGCTCGCCCGTTCCTACGTTAAAAACGCTGTAATTTGCTTCTTTCTTTTCCATCGCCAGAATATTTGCCTCTACGATATCGCTTACATAAATAAAATCCCTGGTTTGTCTGCCGTCTTCGAAAATCAGCGGCGGATTATTGTTTTTAATCCGCGATAAGAATATCGCTCCGACTCCGGTATAAGGATTATTCAATGACTGCCGCGGCCCGTAAACATTGAAGTAACGTAGGGCTACGGTAGGTATTTTATAAGCAATTCCGACTTCAAGACACATTTCTTCCTGGCAGCGCTTGGTTGTGGCATAAATAGAAGTAGGGAAAAGTGGTTTATCTTCCGAAGTGGGAATGGGCAGGAGGTCTTTTTGGCAATCCGGACACTGCATCTCCCATTTTTTGCTTAATAATTGCGCCTCATTACGTAGCCTAGGATAAACTATCCCGCAGGAGGGACATTTATACCCCCCTTCTCCGTACAGAGACATACTGGAGGCGACCACTAATTTCTTTACCCTGTTTCTACAAGAGATCAATAACTCAAGCAATACCGCCGTGCCGTATGAATTATGGGAAACATACTTTCCTATTTCATACATAGATTGGCCGACGCCTACCTGAGAGGCATCATGATAAACCACCTCAATACCTGCAAGAGCCTTTTTAAGCTTCCTGGTATTACGGATATCCCCGTAAATATATTCGGCATTTTTATTTAGGTATTTGGGCTTTTTTTTCCCGTGCACCTGCGGCTCTAAAATATCGTAAACCCTGACATCATGGCCATCAAGGATCAGCCTGTCTACAAGATGAGAACCGATAAAGCCGCACCCTCCGGTAACTAAAATTCCCCTTTTTGCCATTAAATTTATACTGCCTTTCTCCGATGCCGATAATGCCGATAGACATATATAAAAATATGTCTAATTTACGATTACTTCGTAAACATCAATCGGCCCGGTTTGTTGAACGCATATCATATTTTCCTGTCTTCTTACGCTTGTTAATGTTTCCGGAGCTGCTACGCATAGCAATTATATCCTCCATTTATTATTTTGAAACCGCCTTGATAATAAAATCGGTGGCAAAAAAAGTTTTGAAGATTTTTCCCAGTGGCCTTAACATAAAATAACGCATTCTAACCTGATTATAGCCTTCCAATTGCGTGATTTTGAACCCACAATCCTCAATCAGCTTCCTTGCGGTTTTAAGGGTAAAAAAACGCAGGTGGGATTTGTCCAGTAAGCCGTATTCGCTATAGTTAAAATTGCCGAAAAGCAAACCAAACCTTACGCTAAAGAAGGCCATATTAGGAAGCGAAATCAATAAACTCCCTTTTTGTTTTAAATAAGGGGTAAGTTTTTTTAAAACCAGATCCGGCCGTTTTAGATGCTCGAGGACATCAGCAAAAATTATGGCGTCAAAAAAAGCTTTTTCAAAAGGCAAATTTTCGCAGGATTCTATATCTAAACAAAATACGTTCCGGCATCTTTTTTTTGCCTCATCAGCCATTTTTCCGTCAAACTCGACTCCGAAAACCAGGCAATTTTTATCTTTTTCTAAAGACTCTAAAAGCTTTCCGGTTGCGCATCCGATATCCAGAATTGCCTGGTTCTGCCCGACTAAGGCATAAATCCTACGGTTATAGTCGTCGTAGATGTTGTTTTTTTGAAAATGCAAGGTTTGTCCGTTGCTTTTCTTAATATTCATGGCTTCTCTATCTAAGCTTACTATTTATTTTATTTTTGTAATAATCCGACATACCTTTGAGATACCCTAAATTCCCTCTTAAGTAGCTTATCTTTTTACTTGCAATTGCTTTATAAACCCAAAATAAATTAAAAAATACGACATTTAAGAATAACTTAAATTTTCCAGAAAGTGTTTTGGGCTTGATATCTTTTTCTAAAAAATAGGCGTGGTCCCTACCCCGCCAGAATGCCCCTCTGGTATTCCCTGCGGGGTTGACATAATGCCAAACCATCACTTTAGGATTAAAGATAAGTTGATAGCAGTTTTTCCTCATTCTGATGAATAAATCTCCGTCGCCATGGTTAAACATAAAATTTTCATCAAGACCCCCTACCTCCTCCAGGATATACCTCTTTACCGCCAAATTAGTAATACTTAGCAAATCCACGGAAATCGGCTGGCTTAACTTTGTTGATTCCAAAAGCGACCCTCCTACGCTGTAAGAACCGCTTTCGCATAAAACTCCGATCTTAGCATATTTTCCCTCCATTATGAAAGACTCATAAATTCCGGAGAGAATTTTAAAAACCGGATTTTTCTGTGCTTTTGCATGGAGACTTAACATCTCCTGGTTATTCATGCATGCAAGCGGTAAGACAGTCGGCCCCCCTACAGCGCCAGCGCCTTTAAACTGCTCAAAAGTAATAAGGATTTGCTCCAACCATCCAGGCACAGTCTCTACATCATCATTCGTAAAAACAATTATATCGGCCTGGGAATTCTTCCATCCTAAATTAAATAAATGAAAAACGTTTTTTGTTGAATCCTGAATAACTCTTACTGGATATTCTTTAAGCAACTGCGAAGTTTCATCCGTAGAGCCGTTGTCAATCACTAAAATCTCAAAATCCTTAAAAGTCTGAAGCAAAAGTGAATCCAGGCACTTCTTAAGATCCTTAGCCCTGTTGTAAGTGGGTATTACTACGGATAATCGTATTCTCTTATTATTTGTCATTTAATTTTAATAAAAAGACGTATGCCCCAAGCGCTGCCGAAATTGCTTTTACAAAATAAACATAAAACAAGCCGATAAAAAGAACTGGGTTTTTTAAGGCCCTGTAATGAAAATACGTCCTTCTGGGCAGACTGTGATGCACGGCCAGGGACCTATTAAATTTAAAGGCGGGAATATAATAGTAGCCATAGCGAAAGAATTTACGCGCCACTTCCCTTATCGTAGAGGTCTCATGATGCCAGATAAAGGCATCCACAAACTTTATCTTAGCCCCCATTTCAACTATTTTCTGATGTATAATCGTATGTTCAAAAGTTATGGGGGGATTCTCCTCAAACCGCACTCTTTTAAAATAACTTGTCCGGAAAAATCGCGGGATGGCCGTACCCTTAATAGGGTCGTCGTCATGCAAAGAATGGAATATTTCTTTGTCATAAGCAATAACCTGCTCCACAAAAGTATTTTTTATGATTAAGGACTTCTCAAAAAGAGTGCACCCGTCAAACCCTTCCTCTTCGCAGGCAGCTACGCAAAGCCCGACTACGTTCGGTTCCAGGACCTGGTCGGAATCAACGATAAAGATATATTGCCCGCGGCTGGCGTCAGAACCGGCCTGACGCGCCCTGGCTAAATCCGGGGCATAAACTATCCTCGCTCCATATGAACGGGCAATATCTATAGTCTTGTCTTTGCTAAATGAGTCCATAATCACCACTTCGATGTTTTTATAATCCTGCATTTTCACCGAATCCAAGCATTTAACCAAAGTCTTGGCTGAATTGAAAGTCGCGATATTAATCGAAACTAAAGGATTCATGTCCTGCCTTTAAAGATCTTATGAAAAGTTGAAATGATAAAAGCCAGATCGCTTCGAGTCAAATACTGGTGGCAACCGATATAAAACCCGTTTTTGCCTGCATTTTCAGCTATGGGAAGCCTGTCTTTGTATTCTTTCTTTAAAAAGTTATAAGCCGGCTGCTGGGTTGGAATGCACCCAAAGAGCGGGCGCGTCTCAATACCTTCTTTCTCCAGGTCTCTGCGCAGCTGGAGGCGGGAAATAGTTTCGGTATCTTTTATTAGCACCGGATATGCTAAATAACTGACATCGCTTGAGTAACGCGGAAGTTGCAGTATATCGCCAAAATGCGCCAATCCTTCATTCAGATATTTCACATTAGCGTTTCTTTTTTTAAAGATACTGTCTGCCTTCTTCAGATGCATCAACCCAAGCGTCGCCTGAAACTCCATAACCTTGAAATTAAAACCGATCATATCGTGATAAAAACGAGGGTCAAAATCTTCCTTACCGGTATATTTGTCAAGCGGCGGACATACACCGCTTGAGCGCGTACAGACGCCGCATTCGCACATACGGCCATGGGCCTTGATCTTCTTTAAGAGCTTAAAAATGTCTGCGTTATCGGTATTGACCGCCCCCATCTCCCCGGCCTGTATATTGTGGGCAATATAAAAAGAAAACGCGCCTAATTCCGAAAGCGAACCTAAACGCTTACCCTTATAAAGGCTGCCATGCGCCTGCGCGGCATCTTCCATGACTACTAACCTGTATTCCTTGGCTATCCTGTTTATCTCATCCATATCCGCCGGATAACCCATAAGGTGTACAGGCAGAATAATAGCCACATTTTTTTCCTTAACAAGTGCCTTACGGATATTCTCCGGGGTGATCACATAAGTGTCGACATCTACATCCACGAAAACCGGGATAAGCCGGCAATGCATGATCGCGTTAACCGTAGCGATAAAAGTCAACGGGGTAGTGATAACCTTAGCCCCGTCTTTAATCCCATATTTTAACTTCAGGGCGGTAATCCCGGCTATCAAGGCAGAAGTCCCTGAATTAACCGTTACCGCGTACCTGGTGCCTATATATTGAGCCCATGCCTTTTCAAAATCAAAAGTCCTGCGCCCTTCGGATAGCCGGCCGGAATCGATCACTTCACCAAGCGCCTTCTTTTCTTCCGCGCCCAATTTTAACTCTCCGACATTAATCCTGGTCATATTAAACCCTCTCTCTCCAATAGGTCAAAATATCCCGTAGAGTCTTATCAATAGGAATATTAGGCCTCCATTTTGTCTGGCGGAAGAACTTGGAATAATCCCCGACTAAAACGGTAATATCGGAAGGCCTAAGCCTGTTTATATCTTTTTTTATGGTTACGCTCTCTTTAGTAAAACCCGTAATGATATCCAGGATATCCTTTATCCTATGGCCTTTTCCGGAACAGAGATTATACGCCTCCCCCTTGGGGCATTTAGTCAAACTCAGCCAATAACCTCTTACGATATCGCGCACATCCGTGAAGTCTCTTACCGCCTCCAGATTGCCCACGCGAATGACCGGTTCCTGCTTTCCTTTTTCGATCAAGGCGACCTGCTTGGCAAAACTTGATGCCACAAAACCTTCATTCATCCGCGGCCCAAAATGATTAAAGGCGCGTGTGCGCACTATGTGTATGCCATAGCTCTGAGAATACTGATAACCTAACATATCCTGGGTAAGCTTACCTACCGCATAGGGACTCAAAGGACGGAATGGGTTCGTTTCCCTGACCGGGAGTTCTTTCTCAAAAACCCGGCCATATTCTTCTGCGCTGCAGGCGATCTGGATGCGGGAAGAAAGCTTGTGTTTGCGCACTGACTCAAGGATATTCAGGGTCCCGATAATATTAGTGGTCAAAGATTTTCCCGGGTGCACCCAGGAATCCGGCACATAGGCCTGAGCGGCCAGATGAAAAACCAGGTCCGGTTTCACCTTTCCCATAACCTTAGAAACAGCGTCAAAATCACATATATCGCAGGGAAAAATCTTCAGTTTCCTGCTGATGCTTTTTAGGTGATCTGTTCTGGCTTTGGGGACATCAAGGCCGAATACTTCAAGATTATTTTTCTTAACCAGGAATTCTGCCAGGTGACTGCCGGCAAAACCGGCAATACCCGTGATTAATACTCTCATATTTTACGATCTACCTATATTGTTCGAGTGAGGCAAAACTTTATCTTGAATTGCTTAATCTATCCAGGTCGCTTTCAACCATCATCCTCACTAGTTTTTCAAACTTTATTCCGGGCTTCCATCCTAACTTACGCCTTGCCTTACTATAATCTCCCTTGAGCAGGTTAACTTCTGCGGGACGGTAAAGTTTGTTATCCACAACAACGTGCTTTTTCCAATCTAAACCCGCGACCTCAAAAGCCAATTCTACAAATTCCCTTACCGAATGCGTTTCTCCTGTAGCGATGACAAAATCTTCTGCCCTTTTCTGCTGAAGCATCAGCCACATTGCCTTACAGTAATCCCCGGCAAAACCCCAGTCTCTTTTGGCTTCCAGGTTGCCGATATAAAGTTTTTTTGAAATGCCCAATTTTATCTCCGCGGCAGCATTGGTTATTTTACGCGTAACAAATTCGAAACCCCTGCGGGGACTATTATGAATCTTGACTAAATTTGCGCCTGAAGAAAAAGTATGAGATTTTGTTTGCAGGTCAAAAAAAGTTCCGTCTTTAAAATTACTTATTTTTTTAATTTTTATTACCTCTTTAAGATCTTTTATTAAATGCTGCCCTTTTTGGGTTTCATTAGGACTTCTTAATTGAGTATAGTAATATCTACTTCCTTCTCTATACTCCATTTTAGTTTTTACTTTCTGCCCGGTTAATTCATTTATCAAAAAAACTAACCCAAGGTTCAAGGCAGCGGATTTAGTTGTCCATCCTTTATATGCATAAATTTCATGCCCCCCCATCCTTCCATCTGCATGATAATAACCATTAAAAAATGCTAATTTAACCTTTGAATTATTATTTAAGATAAACTTCGGTATTTTCTTGTCTTTAGATAAAGTATAAATATGTTTTTTTAGCCATAATCCCCACTCCGAATCATTGTTAATATCTAATTGCCATACTTTCTTGGTAGACCCTACCCACCTCCCATGCCCCCAGCTTCGTATTCTATGTGTCCAGCCGTATTTATTCATTACTATATTTCCAACTCTCAATATCTCATCTTTATTTGTTCCTGTTATTCTAACTCTTCCTCGCTCATCGATATGCCCATCTCCAGTTATATAGCCAATAAAATAGGCTAAATCGGTATCTGTATCACTTAGCTTGTTTTTTTCTTTAGGGAGTTTAATTTCATATAATCTGCTTCTCTTCTTCACATCCTCAGCCTTAATCTCGCAATTATTTTCATCAAATAAATAGTGCCCATCCGTTAACTCAATGACAGCTTCGCGGGTTTGAATAAGATTCAATTTCTTTTTTCTATCAATGTAGACTGTCCCATTTATAATCTTAGTCCAGCCGCTCCCATTCCAAACAAACTGATTTTTATATTCATCTTTGATACCTTCATAAAGATGTTTTTCCCCTTTATGAAACAAATCTTCGATAGGCAGGATATCTATTAATCCACCTATTTTAATAACTACAGGAGAATTTTTTGGTAAACTCTCGTGATTGAACAGGATGCCCGATAGGGCGAACATACCGTAAGCCTCGCGGTAATTTCGCGTCAGGTCAAAACCGGCTACCTTTGATATGCCATAAGGTGAGCGGGGATGAAAGGGGGTATTTTCATCCTGCGGCACTTCTTTCGCATGACCGAACATCTCGCTTGAACCGGCAAAATAAAATTTGCATTTCGGAGCCCGCTGCTTTATCGCCGAAAGCATATGCATTGTTCCGTTAATATTGGTGTTGATGGTGGAGAATTCATCCTCAAACGAATAGCTCACGAAGCTTTGGGCGGCAAGATGATAGCATTCGTCGGGCTTTATCTTCTCAACCACGTTAAATATGCTCGCGTAACTCTCTAAAGAGGCGGTATGCAGCTTCAGCTTATCGAGCATATGTCTTATCCTCCACAAACGATGCCGGGGGTCTTCTAACGCTACCCGCCTCACTATGCCATGTACCTGATAGCCCTTTTCTAAAAGCAGCTCCGCCAGGTATGAACCATCCTGTCCGGTGATCCCGGTAATTAATGCTTTTTTCATATAAGGTCCTTTCTAATGGCGGGGACAGTCCCCTCCAACATTACTAACGGTATAGCTGTGCGGGGACAGTCCCCTTATAACACTTAAAATAATGATTCTCTTATCTGCCTTTCATACTGGTTTATCCAGCAATAAATCCCATCCAAAATATCTTCCGCAGCAATTTGCGGCTGCCAGCCTAATTCTTTGGTTACCTTGGTATTATCCGTGATATAAATGGCAATATCACCGGGCCGCGGCTTAGGTTCGCTGCCGATATTGATCCGGTTTCCGGAAAATTTTTCGCATAGAGCGGTGGTCTCGAGCAGCGACAAAGAAACATCAAGGCCGCCCCCTACGTTATAGATACGGCCATTGATCTTGCCGAGTTCCATTGCCTGCCGCTCAACTAATCGAAAAAGATCCTCCACTGCCAAAAGATCGCGCACCTGCTTTCCCTTAGAGCCAAAACCTATATAATTAAGATCGTTTTTGAAATAATGCGCCAGCATCCAAAGAGTAAAAACCCCCTGGTCGGCTTTCCCGAACTGCCAGGCGCCGGCAACCACACCACAGCGGTTGATCACGCCTTTTAAACCATAATTCGAAATATATTCTTGAAGAATAAATTCAGAGGCTAGCTTTGTGGCGCCATAAAGGGTCTTAGGACCACTCAGGCTGAAACCTTCTGAGATCCCTTTTTTAGACCAACCCTTTACCCCTCCCCGGCCCGACCATTGAAAGCGGTTCTCGGTTTCCTTACATTTAATCGCGTTTATTCCGCCATAAGGATAAACCCGGCTGGTTGAAAGAAAGATTACATCGGCGCTGTTCTTTCTCGCCAATTCCAGACAATTCACCGTGCCGCTTAAATTGGTATTGATTATATAAGCCGGATTTTCACCAAAGCCTGCCAGCACAGAAGGTTCAGCGGAACACTCGATCAATAAGGCGGATTTTATATTTAGGCGTAAATCTTCGGGACAGCGGATATCTCCGTGAACAAATAACACGCCATTTTCCTTCAGCCGGGCAATGTTTAATTCGCTGCCGCGGCGTTTTAAATTATCCAGTGCGATAACCTTAAGGCGCGGATACTTCGTCTTAAAAGCCACGGCCAGATTGCTTCCGATAAATCCGGCCCCGCCGGTGATCAAAATTGTTTTATATTTCATCTTTCGTCGATCTCCCTTTTATTTTGATTTTCAAATATCTCTTTCACCGTATCTTGAATACTATATTTATGGACCCACTGAGGATAGTGCGCTTTGAATTTAGAGACATCGCTTATCCACCAGATATGGTCGCCGATGCGATTATCCTGCGCATATTCATAATCCATTTTTTTCCCGGAAATCTCTTGAACTAGCTCGATCGCCTCCAATACCGAGATATTTGCAAACCTTCCTCCGCCCATATTATAAACCTCGGCCGTTCGGGGAGCCTGGAAAAAATGGTAAAACGCATTTACCAGGTCATATGAATGGATATTATCACGCACCTGTTTACCCTTATAGCCATAGATGGTATACTTTCTCCCCGTAATACAGCATTTCACCAGATATGCCAGAAAACCGTGCAGCTTTGCCCCGGAATGCTGCGGCCCGGTAAGGCATCCTCCGCGAAAAATGCCGGTCTTTAGCCCAAAATATCTGCCATATTCCTGCGTCATCACGTCAGCTGCCGCCTTAGAGGCGCCAAAGACGCTGTGCAGACAATTATCAATGCTCATTGATTCATCAATACCCTTATAATACCGGTGATCCTTTTTAATCTCAAAGCGCTTTTCTAATTCCTCAAGGGGCAGGGAATTAGGCCTGTCGCCGTAGACCTTATTGGTAGAAGTAAAAATAAATACGCTTTGAGGGGAAAATTTGCGGTAGGCCTCCAAAAGATTAAGCGTACCAACGGCATTTACCCCGAAATCAATATCCGGAGCCCGGGCAGCCCAATCATGCGAAGGCTGGGCAGCGGCGTGGATGATAAGCGCGATATCTTTAGCGTATTTTTTAAACAGGGAATCTATCCTGTTTTTATCCCGGATATCTATCTCGAAATGACGATAATTTTTGTAATTTTTAAGCAGGCGCTTCTTATTCCAGATGATACTACCGTCTTCACCGAAAAAGAACTTACGCATATTATTGTCTATGCCTGCTATATCGAAGCCTTTTTTTGCGAAGAATTCAACCGATTCCGAACCAATTAATCCGCAGGAACCCGTAACCACCACTACCGACATATTTTTATCCTTTCTTGCGGTACGCGCGATAGAGATTCAACAAAACCAGCATAGTCGAAAGCGTTACTAGATTCGCGACGATAATGATCGCGTCCTTCAAATAAATCCCGTAAACAATCCAGAGAGTAACGCCTGACGCCATCTGTATGAGCGTAACCAGGCTTACGTCTTTTACCGATCTTGTTTTTAACGCCTTGGCGATCTGGGGCACAAAAGAAAACATGGTCAAAAATGCAGCCGACATGCCTATCACTTTCCAGAACATACACACTCCCGCTTGAAATCCCAAATATGTCCGAATACCTTTTTCGCCGCGCGGAGTCCGTATCTGACATCATCGAAATCGCGCACCGCGCATAACTTGCGGGCGATAAACTCCGGAGAAAATGAGACACCGTACATCCCTTGCACCAACTCCCGCATCTTGTCATCGGTGATAGGGCTTTTCATTACTCCTCTTTTCATATCATAATCATCCCAATCCTGGCTGCGCAGCAAACCCTCAGCTCGACACTCGTCAAACAACTTTGTTCCCGGATAAGGTATAACTATAGTCGCCTGCATGGTATAGGCATAACCTTTTTTTAACAGCCATTTCCCCAGATTTAAAGTAGCCAGCGCATCATCGAAACTTTCCCAGGGATAGCCGAACATAATGGTAATATGAGGAAACAATCCTGAGGAAGAGGCGGTTTTACAATCTTCGACGATCTGCTCAACCGTGATTTTTTTATTTATCCGATCCAGGGTCTTCTGATTTGCGGATTCTAATCCAAAAAGAAGCAGCCTGAAGTTCGACTTACGCATAAGAACAAAGTCCGCCTTGGACAAGGCCCCGAAACGCATATTACAATCCAGATAAATCTTTTTATTTATCCCCTTCTTTATTACTCCCTGACAGAAATCTTCCAGCCATGCCCCCACGGGAAAGCATCCCGAATCATCCATAATCTCCCGCACGCGGTACTTTTCGATAAGCATCTGGATCTCATCCAGGACATTCTCGGGCTCCCGGCTGCGGAATTCCGGATACATGGTAGGCCAGGAACAGAATGTGCATTTTGACCACCAACAATCCCTGCCGGACATAATATAGGTTCCCGGAGTCCTCTTATAATTCCCGTTTTTTTCGCAATACATGCGCCAACGGGTCAGATCGCGGTCTATAAAAGGAATAGCGCCGAGATTATGGTTAAGCTTGAAACGTCCGGTTGATTTGATCTCATTGTCTTTACGCCAGTAAATACCTGCTTCTAATTCTGACGCACCTGACGACCTAAAAAAATTACAAAGATTCAAAAGCAAAAAATCATAATCACCCCCCGTAAGAACAAAATCCACCCGGGAATTCAACAAGGACTCTTCCGGTAAAGCGGTAACGTGGTCCCCGAATAATACGGTCGTTGGTCGCTGGTCGTTAGTCTTTAGTTCATCGATTATCTTCCAAAGCTCCTTTATAATAGGGGTCTTGGACTCAAAGGCAACTACATCGGGTTTTTCTTTCTTTAGGATCTCGAAAAAATCATCGTGTCCAATGCCTTGCGCGATCGCATCCAGCCATATGACTTCGAAACCGCTGTCCTTAAGCAGTGTAGCGGCAGATGCGGGAACCATGGGATAGATAAATGTCGGTTCCTTAAAATACTGGAACTGCCTGTTCTGGCCTACCGTAGGATACCCCCTTTTTGTGCTTAAAGGAGGGTAGCCGATCAATACCTTCACCCCGTTATTCCTTTCTCTTCTTTCTTTACCCCGCATAGGAATAACGGGGTTCATTTTTCTTCCTGCAATTTATTGGAAAGTAACCCTTTAATGAAATATCCCCCATAGGTAATATGGGTAAGGATAATCCCGCTCCAAACTAAAAAAACTAACTCACCCTTCTCCAAAAAATCATGACTTTGCGCACTGACCAGAAAGAAAGCGGTAAAAAATACTATAGCCAAATATATGTAAATCCCTATGAAGTAAACAAATCTAACGGGCTCAAAAAATAAACCGATGAGCCCCCCGGATAAAGACAAAAACACGAAAATACTGGGGATAAAATAATATAACCTCAAGGAGGTTTCCGGGAACCTTTTGGCAAAATATCCGCGGTGCAAGGCATAACTTAGGATCTGCCGGATATGGGGGATAAACAGCTCGCGGCGGTGATGGTATAATAATGCCCGCGGGTCGTAAATTATTTTTTTCTTTAGCTCCTGGGTGATCTGAAGGCACAGCTTTGTATCTTCTCCGGGCCAGAAGTTTGTTTTAAAACCTCCGAGCTGATCCATTATGGATTTACGCACTAAGAAATTACAACTGGGATAATCATCTACCTCCTGCCGTTTCATAGGAAGATACCGATAAACGAACTTTCCGCTGACTAAAAATGATGAGTAGATAATCCCGCTTGCTCTTGCCTTTAACGTATCCTCACCCGGAGTAATCGCAGGACCGCCGACAGCGGCGATCTCGGGATCGGAGAAATTGCCCACGGCGTTTTTCAACCAATCCTTATCGGGATAGGTATCGTCGTCAATAAAGGCTAAAATAGGTGCTTTTGCATAACATAAGGCAATATCCCTTTTTTCAGCCGGGCTTACCGGGCCCGTAGGAATGATAGACACCGGCGCGCTGCCCACAGGTAAAACCTGAGAATCAAAAGCTTTATCGGGCAGGACCAGGATCTCAAAATCCTTGAAATTCAGTCCCTGGCATTTATCTAGACAAACGGCCAGATTCTTCTGCCAGGCCTTAACGGCGATTATTATCGAAACGGTCATAGTATTTTAAAACATGCATCCTGTAAAATACAACCAGGGTATCCCAGAAAGTAGTAATAATGGCCGTCATCCCGATCCTGCCATACCGCCTCCTGGGGTTTAAGACTATCGGCGCCTCGGCAATCTGAAAACCTAAACGGTTAACAATCGCCAGGACCTCCAGGTCAAAGGCGAACTTGTTCACCGTCATCATGGGAAATACCCTGCGCAGCACCTCGCTCTTAAAAAGCTTCAGTCCGGTCTGTGTATCGTGGCAGGGCAGATCGAACAAAAACTTTATCAGAAGATAATACACGTTGCTGATTATCCTGCGCTGCAAGGGATAAATGACCCTTGAATTAGGATGCAGCTTCGATCCGATTACTACGCCGGCGTCATCAAGGAGCATTATGTCAAAGAGCGTGGGAAGCTGTGAGGGGTGTAAATCCATATCCGCGTCCAGCCATACCACGTATTCTCCGGTTATATATTCCACCGCAAGCTTGATCGCCGCGCCTTTGCCCATATTAAGCGGATTCTTCTTTACGATTAAACGTCCGGGATATTTATCAAGCAGCGAACAGGCTGCCTCAAAGGTATTATCTCTTGAGCCGTCATCAATGACCAGGAGTTCCCATTCATAACCAAAACCATCAAAAGCATCAGCCGTCTCCTTAATACTGGAAACGATGTGGCTGGCCTCGTTATAAGCCGGCATAATAATAGATATCTTTCCTTTTAATTCCTTCATATTAATACGGCATTAAACGCAGAACGCAGGTTTATAATAAGGATACACACGGAGGCAACAAGCAACATTCCTGCTACCCACAGAACGCTTATGTGCCAAAACCAAAGCAATAAAAACACAAAAGCTGTAATTAGTGCCGAAGGTAACAGGAAATTGAAACGCTCAACTGAAAGTTGATAATAAAATAAAGTATTGACCATAGCGAAAATAAGCATGCTGAAAGAAAAAACTCTCCCCAGTATTATAATCTGGGGAGAATGCCTATGAGCCAAGATACCAAATGCCAACTCCGGGAATAGGTTAAAAATAATGGTCACTAATAGGCCGGGCAGCAGGCTGAACAACAGGGTGCTCTTAAGGACCGTTTTTGAACTTTGCTTTTGCGCGTGGAGGCTCGAAACGCGGGCAAACATCACAAGATAAATCCAGCCGGGCAAAAAAAGCAGTATCTTCCCAAAAAGCTGTGCCACCGCGTAATCCTGGGCCTGCAGGATAAAAAAATGTTTCACTAAGACCATATCGAAATTAGTGAGTAATAAAAAAATAAGGGATGCGGCAAAAACCGGCAGGATATAAAAATACAGCTCTCTCGTATTTACTCTTGTCGGTTTCGCTTTCTTGAATAATGACCATACCAGGGGGATGCTTATAATAATCCCAAAAATCATAGGCGCCAGAAAACCCAAAAGCGCGCCCTCAAGCTGCGCGAAAAATTTAAGCAGCACAAAAGGCGAGACGAGTTTCAACAGGCCTGCTATAAGAGAAAGAATCGCTAAAATTTTGAATTTCTCCAGGCCCTGCAGGCCGCCGCTGATAACCGAACCGATGCCGCTGACAAAAATAATAGAGCCTAAAATTATCACGCTCGCGCGGGATTCGATATACAGGAAACGGGATATGGATGAAGAAAAAATGACTACGGGCAGGAAAATTATAAAACTAAAAAAGAAGGCATGGCGCGCCAATACCTGCCAGATACTCCTTAAAGAATCCTGATCCTTTTGGGCGTTGAAACATGAGACATGCTTGGTTACCATGGTTGCAAAGGCGCTAAACGGAAGGATAAAGATGGCTAATAGAGATAAGAGCGAACTCAAAGAAGCGAAAGTCTCGGGGGTTACCAGCCTGACTATGAACCATTGATATAATAAATTTATGAAATTACCGATGCCGGACGCTAAAAATATAATCAGGCTATTTTTAGTAAAGCTATCCAATCGCATATAGGATTTTTAAGGTAGACCCCGTTACACCCCGCCCTAAGGGCGGGGTTTGCTGATTTAAATTTAATCTGCCATTCATCCGCGGCCTGAAGACCCTGGCTTTCTGGGTGTAACGGGGTAAAGAGCTATTTTCTGATAATCCTAAGGAAGCGGCGGGGGCCAATTTTAGCTATGCCGCTTTTGGTGATGAGAAAATCCTCATTGCTTATTTTATGTTCGTCAAAAATAACCCCTCCCTGCCGGATGAGCCTTCGGACCTCATTCCTGGACTTTACAATCCCGCTGTCGGTAAGAATATCAAGGATCTTTTTGTCCCCGCTTATGGTGTATTCGTTTAAGCCACCGGGTAATTCTTTATTCTTAAAAACATTATCGAAATTCCTACGGGCGCTATCGGCCGAGGTTTCCGTGTGATAATCCCTGACGATGCGCCAGGCCAATTCCTCTTTTGCTTCTTTAGGGTGTTTGCCGCGGACATCTTCCATCTTTGCGTCCGTCAACAGCTCGTAATACTTCAACATCATTTCGTCCGATATAGACATAACTTTGCCGAATATCTCCTCTGCCTTCTCATTGATGCCGATATAGTTTCCATAAGTCTTGCTCATCTTCTGCTTGCCGTCAGTCCCCTCCAATAGCGGCATGGTAATAACCACCTGCTCCGGCTGACCAAAATCTCTTTGCAGGTCGCGGCCCACCAAAAGGTTGAATATCTGGTCCGTCCCTCCAACTTCGATGTCGCATTTAAGCTTTACGGAATCAAAACCCTGTAAGAGCGGATACATAAATTCTAAAAGCGAAATATTTTCTTTGCGGCTCAAGCGCTTCTTAAAATCCTCTCTCGCCAGCATCTGGGAAACAGTCGCCAACCTGGTCAACTCCAGGACCTCCAGCATCGACATTTTGTCAAACCATTCGCTGTTGAAAACTATCTCTAATTTTTCCAGACCTAAAACCTTGGATATTTGTTTCTTATAGGTCTGGGCGTTTTCCAACACCTCGTCCCTGCTAAGCTGCTTCCTTATTTCCGACCTGCCGCTGGGATCGCCGATGCGGCCGGTAAAATCACCGATGAGAAAAATCACCTGATGCCCGAGGTCCTGGAATTGGCGCAGCTTGCGTAATAGAACAGTATGACCCAGATGCAAATCCGGCGCCGTAGGGTCAAAACCCGCCTTGACCCTTAGGGGGCGCTTCCGGGCAATAGATTCCTCAAGCTTTTTCTTAAGTTCCGCTTCAGAAATTATCTCTACTGCCCCGCGCTTGATTATCTCTAGTTGCCTGGCGATATCCATAGCTTCCTTTATATCTTTGCGGTCAGGCCGATTTTGCCTGCCTCAACATCAACCTTTATGACCTTAACTTTAAGCTTATCCTGAGGCTTCAAAGATGCCGACTGCTCTTTATCGATTTCGCTGGCATAGACCAATCCTTCAAGTTCGTCGTTTAGTTTCACAAAGACGCCGAAATCGGTGATACTCACCACTTCCGCCTCAAGCACTGTATCCATGGGATACCTGCCGGCTATTTCCGACCAGGGGTTTGTTTGAAGCTGCTTTAACCCCAGGGCGATGCGCCGGTTTTGAGCATCCACCGAAAGCACGACCACCTCTACCTTCTGCCCTTTCTTCAACACGTCCTGAGGATGAGATACCCTCTTTGTCCAGGAAAGGTCGGAAACATGGATCATCCCTTCAAGGCTTGAGTCCAGTTCCACGAATACACCGTAGTCCGTGAAACCGCGCACTTTGCCGTTGACTTTGGTGCCGGCGGGAAATTTCGCCTCGGCATCAAGCCAGGGATTCTGCTCCAGCTGCTTGATGCTCAATGAGATCTTACGCCCTTCCTTGTCGATTCGATATCCTGCCAGGGGTCGGGTAATCTCTGCTTTAGGCCGAGAGACACCTTGCCGGATTCTTTATTGGTATTAAGCACCATGACCTCGATCTTATCCCCCAAGGCCACGATCTCCGAAGGGTGGCTGATCTTGGACCATGACATATCCGTAATATGCAAAAGCCCGTCCACTCCCCCCAGATCGATAAACGCCCCGAAATCGGTAATCGCCTTCACCATCCCGGGATAGATCCCGCCGATCTTTAGGTCCTTCCAGAACCTCTCTTTGGCGATCTCCTTTTCTTTCTGGATCGCTTCGCGCCGGGAAACTATAATGCTGTGCCTCAGGTTATTCACCTTGACGATCTTAAACTTGAATATCTTGCCGATGATATCCTTATCCGCCACATTTTTGAACGCTGAAAGCGAAGAAGGCAAAAAACCCTCTATCCCCCTGACGTCAACAAGAAAGCCGCCTTTTACTTTTTTCATCGGGCGGCCCTCAACTAAATCCTCTCCCTGGGAATTCTTAATGATGCTATCCCAGCTCTGCATGCGCATGGCCTTCTCACGGGAAAGGACGATCATACCCGCGTCATTCTCGATAGATTCCACCAGGAAATCAAGCTCTTTTCCGATCTCAAGCTCATCCGCGCCAAACTCGGTTATCGATACCACGCCCTCTGATTTAAAGCCCACATCCACCAAAACTTCGCTTGCTTTTTTTGCGACTACCCTTCCCTTGATTATCTGATTTTCCTGAATAAGCTTTATACTTTGATTGTACAACTCTTCCATTGAAAGATCATTCTCACTCATTTTAAAATCCTTTCCAAATTATACGTCATTGCGAATCCCGAAGGGATGAAGCAATCTCAAAATGCGATTGTTTCGCTTCGCTCGCAATGACAAATTTTAATTTTTACTTTTGCTTTTTACCTTTTGACTTTCTAAAAACACCTCCCTTACAGAAAATTTTGGAGCACAACCATGCGCCGAAGGCGCATTTAGTGAAATCGCCGCAGCAGGCGGCGCACCAATCCATCCGATAGGATTGGGTGCCTCCACAGCCCCGATTATACATCGGGGCGAAGGCGGGAAACTAGTGTGCAAGTGCCGCGATACCATCCATAACCCGCCCGGCAATAACGGAATAATCCAAATCTTTATCAAAACGCATGGGTTTACCGATATAAATATAAACCTTATTAAAACGTATGCGCCTGGAGTCTCTGGGAAGGGCCTCGGCAGTGCCTTTTACAAAAACCGGCAGTACCGGCGCATTGATCTTTGCTGCCAAAAACCCTATACCCGCCTTTGGCTCAAGGAAACTTTTCGTATGCGACCTTGTGCCTTCGGGGAAAACAACCAGGGCCCCGCCGTTCTTTACCCTGCGTATCGCCTCTTTGACCGCCCAGATATCCGCCGTGCCCCGTCTTACTGGAAAAGACCCGCAAATACTGATGATCGAACCGATGATCGGATTGCGAAATAAAGTGTGGCGCGCCATAAAATTCACACGCAACGGCACAATCGAACCTACCGCGATCGGGTCAAGGAAACTCACGTGGTTACCGGCAAAAATAAACCCTTCATACCTGGGAATGTTCTCCCGTCCGTAAATCTTAACCCGGAAAAGAATACGAAAGGCCAAGGCGAACGAATATCTAAAAATAGGCTTAAACATTCCTAAGCTATCAACTTCCTGCCCAGGGCCAACAGCTCTTTAGCATTTTTTAGATTCTTGGACTCCGAATATAAACGCATGATCGGCTCAGTGCCGGAACCCCGGAACATCAGCCAACTCTCATCCTCCAGGATAAGCTTTATCCCGTCATGATCCTTGACCTCTACTACTTTTTTACCTAAAAGCTCACCCGGCAGAGCTTCTTTTTTAAGTTCGATCTTGCTATCCAGGCGCAGGTCATCGCGCAGATAATAATATTTCCCGAACTGTTCTTCCATGGCATTAAGGATCTGCAGCATGTTTTTATTACGATAGGCCATCATCTCGATCAACAATAACCCGGCGACCGTACCGTCCCGCTCCGGGATATAGTTTTTTACGCCCATACCTCCGGCCTCTTCGCCTCCGGCTACGATATCATACTTAACCATCAGCTCAGAGATATACTTAAAACCTACGGGTGTTTCATAGAGTTTCACCCGCAGGAAATCCGCTATCTTGTCCATCATGGTCGTCCCTGCTATGGTCTTGATGATCCCCCCGCTCCAATGCCTGTCCTGATTAAGATGCAGCGCTAATAACCCAAGTATCTTCTGGGGATGGATAAACACTCCCCCCGGAGCCACTGCCGCGATCCTGTCCGCGTCTCCGTCAAGGGCAATACCCAAGTCAAACTTTTCCTCTTTTACGCGGCGCTTCAACTCCATGAGGTTGGCCTCTACCGGCTCAGGCCGCGAACCGCCAAAAGATGGATTAATGGTGTTACGCATGAACTCTATTCTTAAGTTAGTGCCTTTTAATACCTCAGCGATAAAACTGTCTCCGGAGCCGTACATGGCATCCACGAGCACCTTGAATTTCTTAGGACGGATCTTTTTAAAATCAACGTAAGAACGGATGAATTTAATGTATTCCCGGGTCATATCTTCGGAGCTGATATTATCATTATCTTTCGGCAATTCCGGTACCGGGGTCTTGCCCAGATACCCCTCTACCTCTTTAGTCAGATCCTCGCCTGCCGCGCCTCCGGAAGGGATCTTGATCTTAAAGCCATTATACTCCGCGGGGTTATGCGACGCGGTAATCATGATCCCTAGATCGAATTTACGCGTCTTCACCACAAAACTCAAGGTAGGGGTAGGGACCGGCCGGTCAGACAGCAAGACGCGCGAACCATTTGCCGCTAAAACCCTGGCCGCCTCCAAAGCAAAACTATTGGACAAGAACCTGGTGTCAAATGCCACAGCCACCTTTTTGCCCTTGCCCAGATAATCGGCAACTGCCTGTGAAATAATTCTCAAATTTTTAAAAGTGTAATTATCCCCGATGATCCCCCTCCAACCGTCAGTCCCGAATTTGATCTCGGCATTATCTTGCATTTCTTATCCTTTCTATCGCTTTTTTCGTGTCTTTGGCCCCAAAGATGTAGGAACCGGAAGCCAATATATCTGCCCCTGCCTTAATGAGTGAGCCTGCGACCTTGTCGTTAACCCCGCCGTCAACCGCGATATTGCCTTTAAATATCGCGCGCAATTGCCTTATCTTGGGTAAAACCCCGCGTATAAATTTCTGTCCGGAAAAACCGGGATTAACCGACATAACCAGGACAAAATCAACCTCGCCTAAAACACCCATTATTTTCTTTAATGGAGTTGCGGGATTCAGGGAAACCCCAATTTTAATATTATGTTTTTTTAAATCCCGGGCCAACTGCTTAAATTTCGCACTTCCGATCGTTTCTATGTGCATAGTGATCATATCGCTTCCCGCCCGGACAAAGCTCTTGACGAAGTATTGCGGGTTCTCCATCATAAGATGCGTATCCAAAGGCAGCGCTGTGACGCGGCGGATACTCTTTATCACTGCCGGTCCGATAGTGAGATTGGGGACAAAATGCCCGTCCATAATATCGATGTGCAGCATATCCGCGCCGGCGCGCTCCACCTTCTTAATCTCTTTCTCAAGCGAACTGAAATCAGCGGACAATAATGAAGGCGCGATCTTTACCCCCCCACCAATTGGCTTATAGTGAAGCTTATTTTTCAAATTGGTGCGGGGGTTTATCTGCATGTATAAATCCTTTTTTTGTTGATATACCTGAAAACCGCTTCGGGGACCAGATAACGAAAAGACTTCCCTTCTTTGATCGCGCCGCGGATCTCAAAACCGGAAATATCTACCGCCCTGATCGGCAATGTGGATACCCCGGTCTGCCGGGAAACAGCATAGGTAGTTATATCCTCCAAAGGGTAACCCGGACGGGTAGCCACGACAAATTTAACCAACTTTGAGATCTCGTTTATATCTTTCCAGTCATCTAAATATTTCATCAGGTCTGAGCCGATAATGAAAAAGATCTGATCGAGGCTGTAATTTTTTTTAAATTCTTTTATGGTATCGATGGTGTAAGACCGGCCGTTACGCTCGATCTCGATATCGGATACGGAAAAATATTTATTTCCTGCTATGGCCAGCTTAACCATTTTAAGGCGTGCCGCAGCCGGCGCTATATCCACGTTATCTTTATGCGGCGGAACAAAAGTCGGCACAAAAATGACCTTGTCCAGCCCCAACTTCTCCCGCGCCTCTTCGGCCAGGATCAAGTGGCCGATGTGAATGGGATTAAAAGTTCCGCCAAGTATTCCAATTTTCATAATTTACGGGTCATTGCGAGCCCTGAAGGGGCGAAGCAATCACGTTCTTGAGATTGCTTCAGTCGCTTCGCTCCTTCGCAATGACGAAAAAAACATTATTCTCTTATTTGCCCGTTCCCTAATATAGTATATTTGTAAGTCGTCAATTCCTCTAAGGCCATCGGGCCGCGGGCATGCAATTTATCGGTAGATATACCGATCTCCGCACCCAGGCCAAACTGATACCCATCGGTGAAACGGGTCGAGGCATTCACATACACGCAGGCGGAATCTACCTTTTTCAAAAATTCATGCGCAGACTTTTTATTCCTGGTAATGATACTGTCTGAATGATGCGAACCGTAATAGTTAATGTGTTCTATGGCCTGGTGAATATCATTAACCACCCTGACCGAAAGGATCAAATCCAGGTACTCGGTATGAAAGTCTCTTTCCGTAGCCCTCCTGCAGGGCTTGATCATCTTGCAGGTAACCGGACAACCCCTTAGCTGGACACCGGCTGCTTTGAACCTCCGGGCCATTCCAGGAAGAAATCTTGCGGCAATGCCCTTGTGCACCAGCATGCTCTCCATGGCATTACAAACGCCCGGCCGCTGGACTTTGGCGTTAAAACAAACACCCATAGCCATCTTTAAATCCGCGTCCCTATCCACATAAACATGACAAATACCTTTATAGTGTTTTATTACGGGAATACGAGATAACTCTACCACGCGCCTGATCAAACTTTCGCCGCCGCGCGGCATGACCAGATCAATATATTCATTTAAACCCAACAATATATCCACTGCCTTCCTGTCAGGGGTAGTCACTAGATTAATTACTCCTTCAGGGATACCGCTCTCTTTAATTGCGGAGCGAAGCGCATTAAAAATAGCGATATTGGAATACAGGGATTCGCTTCCGCCTCTTAAAATTACGCTGTTGCCGGATTTAAACGTCAGCCCCACGCAATCAGAGGTCACATTAGGCCGCGACTCGTAGATGATCGCGATCACCCCTATGGGCGTGCGCACCTTTTTTATCAGCAGGCCGTTCGGCCTTTTCCATTCTTTTATAACCTGCCCCACGGAATCGGGGAGACGCGCTATTGCCAACAGGGAATCCGCCATCTCTGCAATTCTTTTTTCGTTCAAGGTCAGGCGATCGATAAAAACACTGGATAACTGCGCCTTTGCGGCAATAATTATATCTTTTCGGTTTGCCTGAAGTATGCTATTTTTCTGCTTCAATAGCCTGGCAGCCATGCGTTTCAATACTCGATTCTTTAGCTCAGGACTGACTGCCGCCAGCTTCCGGGCAGCTTCCTGCGCCGCCTTGGCAATCTTAATCATCTCTAATTTTAACTTCATTTTTTATCCACCCCACCAACGACTAAAGACTAACGACTAACGACCAAATACTCTATAAAATTACAATATTATCGCAATGAATTACTTCTTTCTCCGAACGCCGGCCCTTTACCTTATCCAGATGCTTAGAGGAAACACCGGCCTTTCCGCGGGCAAATTCCTTTCCCTGGGAGTCGATCAGGCTGACAATATCCCCGCGTTCAAAATTACCTTCTCTATTCACTACCCCTACCGATAAAAGACTTTTTTTATCTACCAGGGCGCGCCTTGCCCCCTCATCGACGTAAACCTTACCTTTAGGCCTGCTGCCAAAGGCAAGCCATCTTTGGCGTTCTGTCAAAGACTTGCTGGGCACAAAAAACGTCCCGGCTTCTTGCGGCTCATTTACTGCCGAAAGGATTATGTCTTTTGAGCGTCCGTTTGCGATAACGCAAGGGATGCCCGAATCCACGGCTATCTTTGCCGCATCCAGTTTAGTGATCATCCCTCCCACGCACGCAGCTTTGTTTGTGGGGCAGGCGAGTTTTCTTATCTGGGGAGTAATCGCATCGACTATCCTTACTACCTTCTTACTCCTGTCAAGAAGCCCCTCTACATCAGAAAGAATTATCAATAGCTCTGCCGAAACAAGATTGGAAGCCACCAGCGCGGAAAGCTTATCATTATCCCCGAATTTTATCTCCTCGGAAGAAATAGTGTCGTTTTCGTTGATTATAGGTACTACTTTCAAACGCAATAATTCAAGGAGTGTATTTTTGGCATTCAAACAGCGCTTACGATTAGCCAGGTCATCCCAGGTTAAAAGCACCTGGGCGCAATGCAAACCCTTCTTCTTAAAAAAACGATGATAATGTTCCATCAACACGTGCTGGCCCACTGCTGCCAAACCCTGCAGCTCATGCAATTGCCTGGGCCGGGATTTCATCTTCAGTATGCGCATGCCAAAGGCAATCGCGCCGGAAGAAACAATCACCACCTCCCGCCCTTCTTTAACCAACTCGGCAACCTGCCCGGCAAGCTCTCTGAGGGAATAGCTGGAAACACCGCCTGCGCCTTCCGGCCCGAACAAAAGACTTGAGCCGATCTTTATAACGATACGCTTATAATTTTTTCCTGATTGCTTCAATTAACTCCTCCAACCCTTTTTTATTTAAAGCCGAGACCGGATAAACCCGTTTCTTTATCACTTTCTTAAAACGAGCCAGATTTGCTTTGGCAGGCTCCAGGTCCATCTTATTGGCGGCAATGATCTGCAGCTTACCTGCCAGCTCCGGGTTATAATCCTTCAACTCTTTATTGATTATACGGTAATCCTCAAGCGGGTCCCTGCCGTCCACCCCCGCCATATCAATAATATGCACCAGCACCCTGGTGCGTTCCACGTGCCTTAAAAACCTGTCACCCAGGCCCCTGCCGCTGGAAGAACCTTCGATCAGCCCGGGAATGTCGGCAATGACAAAAACGCTATTCCCTGCGCCGACTACTCCCAGCACCGGCGCCTTTGTCGTAAAAGGATAGGCTGCTATTTCCGGCCTCGCCCTTGAGATGTTGGATATCAGGGTAGACTTGCCGGCATTCGGGAATCCTACCAGGCCGCAGTCGGCAATGAGTTTCAGGTCTAAAATGAGCTGCCGTTCTTCGCCCGGCTCAAACGGAGTTACTTCACAGTGGTGCTGGTTACCCCTGCCCCCCCGGCCGCCCCTGGCCACGATAACTTCATCCGCGTCACTACCCAGATCGCGCAAGACGCTTCCTGTTGCCGCGTCAGTAATTACCGTCCCGGCAGGTACGCGGATATAGAGAGGAAGGGCGTCTTTACCTTTTTTCTTTTTACCGGAGCCGTGCCCCCCGTCCTGGCCGCGGAAGTGGCGGTTATAATGAAAATCTAAAAGGGTGCGCAGGTTCCTATCCGCCCTGATGATCACGTCTGCCCCCCTGCCCCCGTCCCCCCCGTCGGCAATACCCTGCCTTGTGTACATGTCGCGGTAAAAACAACGGCAGCCCTTACCGCCATTCCCGCCTTTAACGTTTATCTTAGCGTTATCAATGAACATTTATATCCACCCAATGTTGCCCAAAATAGTCGTCATTGCGAGCCCCCCTGCCTGCCGGCAGGCAGGGAAGGGGCGAAGCAATCCCGTTTTAGATTGCTTCGGTCGCTTCGCTCCCTCGCAATGACAATTGGAAAGTTAACCAACGGTAATTTCCATAATCTTGAGCTTAGTCAGCTGTTGACGGTGCCCTTTTTTCCAATGCGAGGCCTTGCGGCGGCGGTATTTAAAAGAGATCTTTTTTTCGTCCCGGAACTGCCCGAGGACCTCGGCCTTAACGTTTACGCCCTTAACAAAGGGTTGTCCTATCTCAATCTTTTTGTCGGTTGAGAACAAAATAACTTTATCCAGCACAATCTCACCGCCAACCGCAACATCTTGCTTCTCTACGGCAATGAAATCGTCCTTCTTGACGCTATACTGTTTTGCTCCAACTTCAACTATAGCATACATTTGTGTTCCTCCTTAAGCTGATTTTTGACTTTTTAAAGATTTTTAATATTACCATAGAAATTGCCGGCGGTCAAGGCAAAAATGGCCTGCGGCAGGGCATAGAATGAGTAAAAAAACCGGCAGGATTTTAAGATATTTTGATATCTTCTTTATGAAAGGCGGGATTAG
>JAPLLV010000018.1 GCA_026387405.1 Candidatus Omnitrophota bacterium | reverse complement strand
CATTACGCGTATACAAATTACTCTCCTTCGCAGTGAGCGAACACTGGCCCAATTTCCGCTGCAGAAAGCAGCGCACCCGCCGATCCGATAAGGCGGCGTGCCATCTGGGCCAGGTGTCTTACTTAGCGCGAGGTATCATATATCCAAATTTTTCACCTGATGCGCGTAATTTTCGATAAACTCGCGCCTCGGCTCAACCTGATCCCCCATCAACACAGTAAACATTTTATCCACCGCTACCGCGTCTTCAACGGTGACCTTCAAAAGGGTGCGTTTCTCAGGGTCCATAGTAGTTTCCCAGAGTTGATGGGGGTTCATCTCTCCTAAACCCTTATATCTTTGGATGTGCATTCCTTTGGTGGCTGCTTCCTTAATAAAGGACAGTACCTCTTTCAGATTAAAAAGATCCTGATCTTCTTTTTCATTGGTGATGCGGTATGGAACCTTGATTTTCTTGGACTCTTTGGCTGCCCCCTCTTTTGCCGGGATTGCCTCGCTGGCATAGGTAGTAATATCTAAACCTAATTTCTCAATTTTGGCAACAATTTGTTCCACCTCATGCGCCTCAAATAGTTCCATTACGTCTTGTTCGGCATCCTTGCCGTCTTTGTCAGTAAGACTGGCTAGTTCTTTGTCGGAATAGAGAAAATGCTCTTTTCCCTCCACTTTTACCCTATAAATAGGCATTTTTTTGGTCTTTAGATGTCTAAAGCTGAGGTATTTTGTAAAATCTACTCCCTTTTTGTCTAAATTCTTGCCTATTTTCTCCAACTCTACCAAGAGCTGCAGAAGATCTTTAAACTGATTGTCGGTAAAGGATTGTTTGTCTTTTACGCGCAAAAACTTGTGCCCTTCCCTGCCGAGTTCCAGGACCAGCTCATCCATCTGTTTTTCGGTCTGGATATACTCCTCGCGCTGCCCGCGTTTGATTTTAAAAAGCGGGGGCTGGGCTATATATACATAGCCATCCTCAACTAGTTTAGGCAGCTGACGGTATAAAAGCGTAAGCAGTAATGTGCGGATGTGCGAGCCGTCGATATCCGCATCAGCCATCAGGATTATTTTGTGGTAGCGCAACTTGGCCACGTCAAATTCTTCTCCTATACCTGTGCCTAAGGCGGTGATAATGGTACGGATCTCCTCGTTAGAAAGTATCTTATCCAGGCGTGACTTTTCAACATTCAAAATTTTACCCTTGATGGGAAGTATGGCCTGGAACCGTCTATCCCTTCCCTGTTTGGCTGATCCACCGGCGGAATCTCCTTCCACGATATACACCTCGCACAACGCCGCGTCCCGCTCTGAACAATCTGCCAATTTACCCGGCAGGCCTGCCCCTTCGAGGGCTCCTTTTCTGCGGGTCAACTCGCGCGCCTTACGCGCCGCCTCGCGCGCCCGCGAAGCGACGATAACCTTTTCAATTATCTTATTGGCGATGGAGGGATTCTCTTCGCAATAAGAAGCCAGTGCTTCTAAGCTGGCGGACGCCACCAATCCCTCGACTTCGGAATTGCCCAGCTTGGTCTTGGTCTGTCCTTCAAACTGCGGGTTGGGAACCTTGACACTAAGCACTGTAGTCAGGCCCTCGCGCACATCCTCGCCGGAAATGGCGATCTCATCCCCTTTGATCAAATTTTTCGATTTGGCATATTGATTAATGGCGCGCGTCAGGGCGGATTTAAAACCGGAAAGGTGCGTGCCGCCTTCAATGGTATTAATATTATTGGCGAAAGAATACAGGGTTTCGGCGTATCCGTCATTGTATTGTATAGCCCCCTCTATGATCACATCATCCTGAGTCTTGGTAAAATAGATAACCTTGCTATGTAAAGGATTTTTATTTTTATTAAGATACTCGACAAAAGAAACGATGCCTCCGTCGAATTCAAATACATTTTCCTTATCTGTGCGCTCATCGTTAAATTTTATCTTTAGGCCCTTATTTAAAAATGCCAGTTCTCTCAAGCGCTGGGCCAGCGTATCGTAGGAAAATTCGATAGTGTTAAAGATGGTTTTGTCGGGTTTAAAAGTTACCTTGGTTCCGGTGGAATTACTCTTACCGATAACAGTGAGCTTGCTGACAGTCTTGCCTCGCTCATACCTCTGGTGATAAACCTTCCCGTCTCTTTTGACCTCTACTTCCAACCAATCTGAGAGCGCGTTTACCACGCTCACGCCCACGCCGTGCAGCCCTCCGGAAACCTTATAGACGCGATGGTCAAACTTACCGCCGGCATGCAGAGTAGTTAAGGCCACCTCTACCGCGGGCTTCTTTTCGGTCTTATGCATATCCACGGGTATGCCGCGGCCATTATCCAAGACGCTTACGCTGCCATTAGAGTGCACCGTTACGGTGATAGTATCGCAATATCCTCCCAAGGCCTCGTCAACACTATTATCCACCACCTCATAAACCAGATGGTGCAGCCCTCGCGTGCTCGTGTCGCCGATATACATTGCCGGCCGGCGCCTGACCGCCTCTGTACCCTCTAATACCTGTATATTAGTGGCGTCGTATTTCTTATCCTTATTCGTTTCTTGGTTAGCGGGTTGCTTCACCACTTCCTTTTTGGGGGTGTTTTTTTTCACTAAAACTCTCCGATTCTCAAATGGATGTCTTTGATTTTAGGGGCTTCATTCTTGAGCTTTTCTAACAACTCCACTTTTTTAATACCTAAGGTATAAAGCCATACCGAAGAATCAACGCTTAACCCCAGGACCCCTTGATGAAAATAATCTATCTTTATATGCTTTAATTCTTTTTTAGTCAAGATTTTTTTTAGCCACTCCTGCGGGTTCTCGTGTTTGAGGCGAGATTCTTTTGCCTGCCACTGGCGCATCAGCTCGCTTATTGTATCCTTGATCTCCTCCATACAATTTAAGATAAGCGCATAGGTAAAACAATATACACATACCCATCCGTGCGGATGACGCCCGGTTTTTCGCCGTCCACCAACTCAAACTCGATGCGCTCTATGTCCAGGTTCTTTAAAACATCCAGTAAAAAAGCCGGGTTAAAACCCACCACCATTTCTTTGCCCTGATATTCCACAGGAAGCTCTTCCCGCGATTCCCCTATATCCGGAGTAGTTTTGGATACCACGAGCTTATTCTTAAATACCTCCATCTTCACCGCCTGATAATCGGGCGTGGCCAACAAAGATGCCCTTCTTATAGCCAGCAATAACGGTTCGCGCCCCACCTTGATTTTATTATCGGATGCCTCCGGTATGA
>JAPLLV010000003.1 GCA_026387405.1 Candidatus Omnitrophota bacterium | reverse complement strand
ATAAAAATACGGAGGCGTAAAATGAGATGCATTAGATACAGGGTAACAAAAGGCATAAGAAGCTATAAAAGAATAAGCAGGCACCACAAGAAGAGGTTATTAGGCTTTCTGCAGGCAGTGCGCTTGTATGCCGACATGCCGATTGAAGGATAAGGAGGAGAATCACTATGAAGAATAAAAGGGTTATATTTATGTTTCTTCTGATCGTGTTTCTCTTCTGGGGCCTGGCATCGGCGGGGAACCAGCCGAGCAAAGTTTATTTCCGCGCGGATAAACACCTTGTCGTGGGCGAACTTCTGGCAAACGGAATTTACGCGGAAAAAGAATATGTAGTTAAGGCTATCTGTTATCAACCCATACCGATTGGAGCTGACTACGATTATTTTGACCGCGCCGGAGATGCGGATAAAAGAGCTATTTATGAAAGGGATTTCGCGTTCCTTGAAAGCGCCGGATTTAATACTATAAGGACATGGACAGAGGTAAATCAGCTATTACTTGATACCGCGTACAGGCATAAAATTAAAGTCTGCATGGGTTTTTCTATTGATCCCAAGCTGAACTTTCCTGATCCCGCGGTAAGAAAAGGCATTAAGGACAGGTTTAGCAAATATGTAACGCTTTTTAAGGACCATCCCGCGGTCCTTTTCTGGATGCTGGGCAATGAGCAGAATTATACCAATGGCGACAATCCAAGCTGGTATACCCTGGCAAATGAGCTTGGCGAGATCGCGCATTCCCTGGAAGGGGCCTATCCTCACCCGGTAGCAATAGTAGAAGGGGATTTAGGTAATATAGGTAATGCCGGCAGATCTGCCAACGATGCTGTTTTGAATAAAATCGACTTATGGGCAAGCAACGTTTACCGGGGGAAAAGCTTTGACGTTTTTTTCAGGGATTATAAGGCAAGGAGCAATAAACCGCTTCTCATCTCCGAATACGGCATAGACGCCTATGATTCCCGTAATCGGCAGGTAGCCGAGATGACCCAGATGCTCTGGGACAGAGCGTTATGGCAGGAGATAGCTGTTAATAATGATGTCTGCGTGGGTGGAACGGTTATGAATTATAGCGACGGTTGGTGGAAGATCACCCCGTATATCCCCTCGGGCTATATGGGGGATACCGGCCATATCGTCATGGATGATAAATTCCCGCAGGATAATCCTTCATTGGGAAGTAGATGTATTAAATTTATCTATAACGGGACTGATTGGGCGGGCGTATATTGGCAATCCCCTCCTAATAATTGGGGGAATTTAGGCCCAGGGTTGGATCTAAGCGATTTTAGCCGCATCCGTTTTTGGGCCAGAGGCGAAAATGGCGGCGAGAAGATTGAATTTAAGATCGGGGGCATAAAAGATACGGCGGGCCATTTATTGGAATCTGCCGATAAGAGCTTAGGGGTTGAGATCCTTAAAAAAGGATGGAATGAATACGTATATAATTTGAGCGATCAAAACTTAACAGACGTAAAAGAAGGTTTTTGCTGGGTGGCGAGCGCTGCTAATAATCCCGGCGGTTGCATATTCTATCTTGATAAGATACGCTATGAATCCGCAGATGGCAAAAAAACCTTCTATCTATACGTCGATAGCGCTTACGCGGATATGAGTAAGGAACATCTGGGCATTCATGATGATAACGGTTTCTTTACGAACGCTTTCCCGGATGGCCGGGCGAATGAGGAATGGTTTGGTTTGGTAGCTATACAAAAGAACGGCAACGGGCCGGACCTGATAAGGCCGCGCCTTGCCTTTTATAATCTTTTTACCTACACCTTAACCGTTAATTCCAATGTCCAACAGGGTATAGTAACGAAAACTCTGAATAAGCCTGTTTATAACTCCGGAGAGAAAGTTTCGCTTTCGGCATTGGCAATGCCGGGATATAAATTCATTGGTTGGTCCGGAGATGTAACAGGCACAGCCAGCCCTATTACTGTTAGTATGGATAAGAATAAGACTGTCACTGCTAATTTCGTTGCTGTTACCTATAACTTGACCTTATCAGTCCAACCCGGCTTAACCGTTGCCAGGAGCCTGAATAAAGCCGCGTATAATAGAGGAGAAACAATTACTTTAACCGCCGTAGTTGCTTCGGATTATCATTTCATTGGTTGGAGCGGAAACATCGGCAGCCCTGTTAACGCAGGAAATAAGTCTATAACTATTACCATGGATTCCAATAAGTCCATAAAGGCAAGTTGCGCTATAAATACCTATAATTTAGGGCTTACTGCTTTTACGGGGGGAAGTGTAACCAAAAGCCCAAATAAGACTATTTTTAACTCAGGCGAAAAAGTTACCCTTACTGCCAAGGTTGCTTCCGGCTACACCTTTAGCGGCTGGAGAAGGGAGAATGCCCCTGCGGGAGCTGTTTATGCTGCTAATCCCTTGAATTTGACGATAAAAGAGACGCTCACGCTGCGTCCTCTATTTACCAAGAGCAGTATCAGTAAAAATAGTAAATGATCTTGAGGTTGTTTTTTCTGGTGAGGAGCCAAAATAGGCCCCGACAATACGTCGGGGCCGTTTTATTTTGGGCGGGCGTTTCCCAGAGGACGCGAATCGAAGAGCCCAAAGAAGGATCGCCCAGGTAAAAGGCCGGAAGGTGGGGATGTGATTAAGAATCAAACATTATAATTTTTTAATGTTATTTTAATCTTAATTTAATGTTAAATATGATAAGTTATAAAAAAAGGAGGAGTCTATGAAATTAGCAAAGAAGGTGTTTTTTGGACTAGCTGTATCAGGAATAATTGTTTTTCTGTCCAGCGTATCATTCGCGCAAATGGAACCAGCGGCAGGAAAAGATCTGTCAGCAAAGAAAGCAAAGCATGAAGCTAGAATAAAACTTCTGCAGGATTCCGCAACAGCGCTTGCGCAGACAAATCCTGATTTAGCAAAAAAATTGGGCGACCTTGTGAATGAGGATGCGAATCGATCAAAGGAGAAGTTGGAAGGCAGCAAAGAGAAAACAGCAAAAGACTCGCCGGAATGGAAAGCAAAGCATGAGGCGAGAGTGCAGCTTTATAAAGACGCAGCTGCGGCTCTTCGACTAACCCGTCCGGATTTAGCAAAGAGCTTGGATGAAATGACAGTACCTAAGACAGAAATGCAGAAAGCGGTTGAAGAGAAGAACGAGAAAGAAGAGGTTGGAGAAAAGGTAGAGCCTAAGCTGGATAAGTAAGAAGATGAAGGTATAGCAAATTTTATGGGGTTGGACTTAATCGTCCAGCCCCTTTTGTCTATGTTCGCTAAATTGTTTGCATTTCTGGAAGAGGAGAGGTATTAAGAAAAAGGGAGGGTATATGGTACGAAGATTATGGGTTGTAGCTGCGGTTCTGTGTATGGCGGTTGTTTTTACTTTGAAAGCTAACGCCGAACAGGCAACACCGACGACCGGTACCACTCAAGGTCAGGGTGCAGGCAGTCAACTACGTCAGGAAATCCAGACATTGCGTCAGCAAGCGGATCAAATACGTTCGCAACTTCAACAGCTTGAAACTCAAGCTAAACCATTAAGAGAGCAACTGCGTTCGATACGTGAGAAAATAAGAGTTAACCGTGAAAAGCTTCAGGGCCTGCGCGAAGAACGCAAGGAACAACGGCAGGAACATCGTGGACAGTTGCAGCAGGGGCAAGTGTAACAACAACCTGCGTCAGCGCCCGCGAAACAATAAACACTAGTTCTATTACGGGAGTAAGACAAGTTTTACAATAGGGAGTAAGATCTTATAAGGCCTTTGCAAATAAACTAATTGCAAAGGCCTTTTTTTGGGTTAGATTTTGTTTTTTATTACGTCTTATAATAGAGAGGATGGGTTTGAGCATATATGCCTGACATTAAATCGTGGCCAAAAGATGACCGGCCGCGGGAAAAACTTTTTAAATCCGGAGAGCATTCTTTGACGAATGCCGAGCTTTTGGCAATACTTTTGCATAGCGGCGCAAGAGGCCGGAGCGCGGTAGACCTGGCAAGAGAAATCCTTATTAAATTTGGGGGCTTCGGGAAAATGAGCCACACGGATATAAAACAATGGCTGGGTCTAAAAGGTATGGGGCCGGCCAAGATAGCTCAGATCAGAAGCGCTCTTGAAATAGGAAGGAGATTCAGGGAAGAGAAAACAAAAGATAGCCGCTCTAAGATAAACTCCTCGAAAGAAGCGGCAGCCATATTAGCCCCAAGAATGAGGCATTTGAGAAAAGAAGTATTCAAGGTTTTGCTTTTAGATTCGCAAAACAGGGTTATTGAGATAATAGAGGCGCAGGAAGGGACGGTAGACCGGGTATGTCCGGTCATAAGAGAGGTTTTTACCAAGGCGCTGCAATATTTTGCCGTCTCCATAATTTGTTTTCATAACCATCCCTGCGGAGACCCCAAGCCGAGCCGGGAAGATAAGGAGTTCACAACCAGGTTAGTTGAGGCAGGGAAAGCCCTTCAGATAAATACCCTGGACCATATAATCATCGGTAAAGGAGAATATTTCAGTTTTGCGGATGAGGATTTGATCTGAACTATTTAACGAAGAAGTCGAGGCTTTTTTTGTAGGCCCGCGCGATCTCTTTAAGCTGGATAACATCAAGCCTGCATTGGCCGTTCTCCATCTTGGAGACGTAAGATTGTGTTCTCTTGAGGCGTTTGGCGACGTCCTTTTGTCTAAGCCTTGCTTCTTTGCGGGCTTTCTTCAGCCGGTCAACAATAGAAGAATAAGCTTTAGTATAAATTGTTTTATCCATTCCTTGATTCTCCTTGAAATATATGATACACTTTATTATGGAATATTCCAAAATGGAATATAAAAATAAGGGGTAAATATGGAGATGCCAACGGACAATAAGAAGGTTTTGATCATTGATGATTCCAAGGAAACCAGGGATGTTATGCTCTATATCCTTAAAAGAAGGGGTTTTCTTGTAGAAGCGGCAAGGGATATCGATGAAGGTATAGATATAATTCTACAAGTTAAGCCCGATATAATAATCTTTAATATTACTAACTCTCTGGTTGACGGGATCGAATTGGGCTTGCGGCTGAGGAAAGAGCCTAAGGCCCGGAATATCCCGATTATTTTTGTCTCTCCCCGTGATGAAACAAGTTTAATTATCGGTCAAGTGCCGGGGGCGACGGTGGAGTATATTGAAAAGCCGTGTAGCGCCAGGCAGTTGATCGAGGAGACAAACAGGCTTATTGCTTTCGCTAAAACCCTCCCGCCAGCCACGGATGATTAACAGGCTCAAAGGACAGCCTATTGGTTGTCCTTTGACGGGAGGGATCGCGTCGCGGCATGCCTGTGTGGATAAGTTTGCCTGGCGGCAGGCAAATCGCTTGCAGGAGGCTTTTTATTGAGGTATAATCGGTCTATGAAAATAATAGAGGATTACCGGAAAAAGGATAAAAAGGTGAATTATCAGCATAAAGATCTTGCGGCCGGCCGCTGGAGCAAGCTGTCGTTCTTGGAGCAAATGGCAAATATCGGGAGCGAGGTTGAACGGGCGCTCAATTGGAGGGCGAGAAAAAATCCTGATTATGCTCAGAAGGCTTCTGAGCGGGCACTTGAGTTGATAGATTTGACTCTGGAAGCCACCCAAGAATCCGCCCGCCTCAAAGAAGTTGCCCGCCTCAGGGAAGCTATCGTAGACTACTTCTTTGATTCAAATCAGTTTATGTCTAACGAAAGATTGTGGCATAATTATTTCTCATATTTTACTTACGCCGCTCGCAGAAATCATTAATCTACTTAGGTAAGCATGCGACTGTTTAAACTTTGGTTCCCGGTCTTTGCCTGGGCAGCTTTTATTTTTTTTCTCTCGGGCATTCCGCATCTTAAGACAAACCTCTCCTGTGATCTTGTTTTAAGAAAGATTGCGCATGTGACGGAATATTTTATTCTCACCCTTTTCCTGCATAATGCATTTAAAAATACGTTCACCCTCAATGCGGCATCCCTTTTTGTCTATTCTTCGTGTATAGCGGTATTTTATGCGATCTCCGATGAAACCCATCAGTTGTTCGTTGCGGGAAGGAACTGTTCGCCTAAGGACGTCCTTATTGATGCTGTCGGTATATTCGGATTTTATGCAGCATTGAGGTTCTTGGGGCGCAGGGTAAGGAAGGCCATATGAATTTATTGTACGCGCTCATTGCAAGCGTCATTGTAAGCCTGATCTCTTTGGTAGGCGTCTTTGCCTTGATTATAAAAGATAATGTTCTAAAGAAGATCATGATTTTTTTGGTCGCCTTTGCCGCGGGCGGTTTAATCGGCGGGGCTTTCTTAGACATTATTCCTGAAGCCACGGAATATGTAAAAGACTCAACTCAATTGTTCCTTTTCGTCATATTAGGTTATACCCTTTTCTTTATGTTAGAGAAATATCTTCATTGGCGCCATTGCCATACCGCGGAATGCGAGGTGCACCGGTTTACATATTTAAATATTGTCGGCGATATCGTGCATAATTTTAGCGACGGGATGATCATAGGCGCAGTGTTTTTAATCGACATAAAACTGGGGATAGCAACTACCCTGGCGATAGTTTTTCATGAGATACCTCATGAGCTGGGGAATTTCACAGTTTTGTTATATGGCGGTTTTTCCAAGCTCAAGGCCCTGTTTTTTAATTTTCTATCATCTTTATTCGCCATAGCCGGGACGATAGCGGGTTATTATTTTGCCGGTACAATCAACGGGTTTTCCAGTATTTTATTACCGGCAGCGGCAGGCGGCTTTATTTATATTGCATCGTGTGATTTGATCCCGGAGCTGCACAAAGAAGAGGACGGAAAGCGGTCCGCTTTTATAATGGTGACTTTTGTCGCGGGAATTATTCTTATGTATCTTTTAAAAATGCTGGATTAGCTGTGTTTCTTGGGAATGGTTAGCAAAATTTTTCAGGAGGGCTTATGATGAAGAAGATCATCACTGTGGCAGTAATAGTTATAGTTGTTATTTTTTCGGCAGGCATTCTTAAGGACCAGATAATTAAATCCGTGGTGACGATCGTGGCGTCAGAAGTCACCGGCGCTCCGGTTCATATAGGCGGATTTTCTTTAGGCGTCTTTAGCCAATCCGTGCGGATATCGGGCTTTAAGATGTATAATCCCAAAGGTTTTTCCAGGGGGATACTCGCGGATCTTCCAAAAATAAATGTGTTATATGATCTGGGCGCTTTATTCAAGAAGAAGATACATCTGGTGAATGTCGAGATAGAATTGAAGGAGATGGGCCTTGAAAAAAACAAAGAAGGCAAATTGAATGTGGACCAATTAAAGGTAGTGCAGGAGGCGGAAAAGCAAGGCAGCAAGCCGCAGTTGCCCTTACAGATCGATGTCTTGAAGCTCGGCATGGGGAAGATCGTGTTTAGGGACGCAAGTTCCGGCGGAGAACCGTCTATTAAGGTATATGATATTAATCTGCAGAAAACTTACAAAAACATAACCAGCGCCCAGCAGTTGGCGGCGCTTATATTGGTAGAGCCTATGAAGCAGGCCGGGATACAGGGGGCCAAGATCTACGGAGTTGCTATGCTGGCCGGCGCAGCGGTCTTGCCTGTTGCCATAGCCGCAACCTTTGTGGGCAAAGACAACGTGGAGCAGGATTTTTCCGCGTCTTTTGATAATGTGTATGGGGCGGGCCTTGAAGTCTTAAAGCGCATGGGCAGGGTTACCAGGGAAGATAAGGCCGCAGGGGTAGTCAGCGCGAATATAAATGGTTCCCAGGTGACCTTGAGGGTTAAGAAAAATCCGGACAATAAGATCCGGGTTATTATTTCTGCGAGAAAATATTTGCTTCCCAAGCCGGAAGTAGCGGGAGGGGTGCTCTACGAGATTTCCAATAGATTGAAATAATATCTTATCCTGCCAGAGCAGCTGTTCCTATTTTTTGCGCGAGTTCCTTGCCAATAAGTTTCTCCACGATAGTCAGGGCGAACGATAAAGCTGTCCCCGGGCCGCGGCTGGTGATCAAATTGTCATCCACGACCACTCTTTCATTTTTAAATTTGGTGGTTTTGTCGAAATTCGTCTGCATCCCCGTAGAACAGGTGGCATTTTTATAATTTAAGATACCGGTAGGCGCCAGGACTACCGCCGGAGCGGCGCATATTGCCGCGATAATTTTCCCTTCTCCGTTCATCTTTTTTATAAGGGTGTTTACCTTATCGGAAGCAGCCAGATTCGCTGCCCCGGGCATACCTCCCGGAAGGACTAAAACGTCGAAATCAGAGCCTGCCTGCTCAAGTTTTTTATCCGCCGCAAGCGTTATCCCGTGGGAACCCTTGACCAACGTGCCGCTTAAACCAGCCGCCGTAACGTTGATGTTGGCCCTTCGCAGTACATCTATACAGGTTACGGCCTCTATCTCTTCAAAACCTTCAGCGAGAATAACAATTGCATTCTTGCTCATAATATCCTCCGGGTTAGCCGCCTATTTTCCAGACCCGCGGTGGAATGTATTCCACCGCGGGTCTGGAAAGATCATTCTATAAAAAAATAAGGCATTTGACAATAGTTAAAATATATAGCAAAATGGTAGTATGAGATTCAAGATAAAGGCCAAGCCCGAAGATTTTATAGTTGAAGAGATTGCCGGCCTCCCCCTGGGCAAAAGAGGAGATTTCGCAGCCTATCTGCTGCAGAAGCGTGGATGGAATACCGTTGACCTTTTGCTTGAGCTCTCCCGTAGACTGGCTATACCTTTTGGTTGTTTCTCTTACGGCGGTAAAAAAGACCGTCACAGCCTGAGCACCCAGTATATTGCCATAAAAAACAAAAAGAGTTTGGAGTTAAGCGAGAGAGATTACTCTTTGAAATTCATCGGTTTTATGACTCGGCCGATGGGGCCGGATCTTATACAGGCCAATCATTTCAAGGTTACCGTAAGGAGCCTGGGCAGGCGGGACGCGGAGGAATGCCTGCCGCAGATACAGCTTGTTCAGTCGTTTGGTTATGCGAATTATTTTGATGATCAGAGGTTTGGTTCTTTCGATGCGCGGCAGGGTTTTCTGGCAGAAAAGGCCTTAAAGGGGGAGTTTAACGGAGCCCTTAAGGTTTATCTGACCGCCATCTATCCTCAAGATACAAAGGAGGAGAGAAAGAGGAAGAGTTTCTTTTTCGAAAACTGGAAGGACTGGAGGGCTTGCCGGGAAAAATCCGATACAAGATTTGAAGAAAAAGCCTTTAATTATTTAGCCGGTCATCCCCGGGGTTTTCTGGATTTACTTAAGGAGATACCCCGGGAAGAGCTCTCGATACATATTGCCTCATTCCAGTCTTATTTGTGGAATCAGATGCTAAAGAAGATAATTACATCAATTCCCGGCGGCCCCTTTAGGAATTACCCGGGCCTGGCAGGAGAGTATATATTCTATTCTCAGCTCTCCGGGGATGATCATCGGTATTTGAGCGGGTTGAATCTCCCCGTGCCCGGCCCTAAGCCTGAGTTCAGCGATGAGCTATCGCGAAATACATACGCGCAGGTTTTGGAAAGCGAGGAAATAAGAGAGACTCTTTTTAATAAATGGAAGTTCAGGCAGGCGTGGTTTAAGAGTTTCCAGCGGCCTGCCATCGCAGCGCCGCAAGATTTAAGTTTTTCTGTGCTTGACGATGAAATATATCCGGCCAAGAAAAAACTTTTACTTGAATTCCGTCTTCCCCGGGGAAGTTACGCTACTATGTTCCTGAAGAGGATTTTCAGCGAGGCTCATAAAGTATAGGTAAAACCGGCGAGTACGCCTTCGATGTGGGTTTTGCTATCCGGCTCCCAGGACTCAAAGTTGCCTTTAATGATATAATCGGATTTGCCGATACTCCAATAGGTCAAATAAGGAGTGAAGTCAAAAGAAAGGTTTTTTAGAAAATAGTATTTCAGAGGTAACTTTAGCTCAAATCCATTTACATTTTTTATTCCGAAAGTGTCTCCTTCGCCAGAGTCTGCCCGCATCCTGGACTTTAAAGCAAACATCCATTCTGCGTCAATCCCAGTGGTAAACTTTGGAAAAAGCGCATAATTAACCCCCAGCCCCAGGCCAAGGTATGTCCAGGAATATTTTTCTGCGTAATCACTCACGCCATCTATTATTTGATTTTTACCGCGTTTCCATATCCTTTCTCCTATATCAAGATAACCCAACACCTCGCCCTTATCCGTAAAATCGGTATAGCCGCCTATTTTTAAGCCGAACCTTTGTATATCTGCGTGTTCTTTATTGAAGGCAAAATCGTGCCCAGCCCCGTACCTACCTTTATATTTAATTAATGCATCAGAGTCTCTAAAATATGCCTCAAAGTATGGTTTGGCCATAATTTCTTGAATGTAATTATCGCTTTTAAATCCCATGCCTAAATAAAAACCGTTTAAGCTTCCATAATCTTCGTCAAGTACGTCCCTTCCTTCAGTTTCCCTATAACGCATGTGGTTGCCATTATAGCCTGCGGAAATAGATAATTTGCCATCCAGTGGAAGATTATTTTCGCTGGAATAAGAGCCCTGGGATTCAGCAAGGGGCGCAGGCCTATTTTGATTTTCACTAAAAAAATCATCAGAGCTGGTTTGATTCGGGATAAGCTCTTCAGAGGGGAAAGTTACCCCTTTGGCATAGACTGATTCAACCTGATCCAAGGTTAAAGAAATGATTTCATCCCGAGGAGAAGCGAAGGCGGGTTTTAGGAAAAGAAAAGCAGGAATAAAAATTAACAAAAGAAATCTTATCTTCACACTTTTATAATATAGTGATACGCCAAGAAAAGTCAAGCGATTTAATTTAATAGAGGTTTCCAAAATTTTCCACCCGTCATTCAGGCTGTGTCATAATGACAAAAACACCGTCATTGCGAGGGCCGAAGGCCCGAAGCAATCTCTATCTCCGACGGAGATTGCTTCGTCGCTCACTTCGTTCGCTCCTCGCAATGACGAAAAGACCGTCATTGCGAGGGCCGAAGGCCCGAAGCAATCTCGTTTTGGGATTGCTTCCCGCCACGCTTCGCTCGCGGCTTCGGCTTCGGTCGCTAGCAATGACGACGCGAGAATTTCCTGCGTTGACTGACGCATTGCTGTTTAATAATTCTCTTGCGATAGGAGATGTATTATTTTATAATAAAGCCATGCCCAAACAAAGTAGCTTTTAATTGACAATCTTGTAAGTTGAAGTATATTATTGTTAAATATTGTTAAATCCGGAGCGGTGATCTTGCTATGAAAGAGAAACCCATCATGAACTTAAAAGAGGTTGCGCAATATTTAGGTCTAAGCCAGATGAGTATTTACCGCTATATCAAACAGGGAAAAATCCCCGCTTCCAGAGTAGGAGGGGTATGGCGATTCAGAAAAGAAAAGCTGATTGCCTGGCTGGAGAGGCAGGAGAAGGAAAGATGAAGAAGATTTCAGTGATAGACGAAGTCAAAATGGTACAAAAGATATTGTTAATTGGCATAATCAAGGGTGGTGCGTTATGAAAGCAAAAATCCTATTGGTAGACGACGATAAAGACGTTTTAAAAAGTTTGGAAAATCTACTTAGAAGGTCAGAATACGATGTTACATCTGTAGGGGATAGTTTAGAGGCTATTGAGTTAACCAAGGAACACGATTTTGATTTAGTAATAACAGATATAAGGATGCCCAACATAAATGGTATAGAAGTTATAAAGAGAATAATAGTCCTTCAAGACAGATTAGGAAAAGAAAAGAGTGAATTCATGGTTATAACAGGATACGCCGATGACGATGCCCCAAAAGAAGGTGCTCTGCTTGGTATAACTAATTTCGTAATTAAACCTTTTGACTCGAATGTTTTTTTAGAAAGCATTAAGAGTTGTCTTGATGGAAAAAAGGGGAAATTGCCGGAAATAGTGGAATCAAAACCACAAAAACCCGCGATCCCACTTCCAAATAAACATTTTTCAATAGAGAAGACAGTTTTTCTTAGAGATACCAATATTATGGGCAATACTTATTTTGCAAATTATATCATGTGGCAAGGGGAAGCAAGAGAGGCTTGTTTAATGACGCATCCTAATTTTGCAGAAGAAATGCAAAAGAATCAGCACATAAAAATGATTACCCATAGCCTCTACCATCGCTTCGTCCAAGAGACTACCTTTGGCGATAGGGTCGAGATTAGAGTGTCGACAAGAGAAATTAAACACTGTAGTTTCGTTCTCGTATTTCGTTATTACAATAAATTAACGGAAGCATTTTTAGGAGAGGGCTGGCAGCGCTTAACCTTTGCTGATATAAGAACAGGCAGTTTAACTGCCATTCCTACTTTTATTCATGAGTTAGCTATGGCGGCTAAGGAAGATAATGAAAAACAATATAAGTAGGATTTGGCGGTTTAAGAAGGAGAAGCTGGGAGAGTGGCTGGAGAGGCAGGAGAAGGAAAGATAAGCTATGCCTAAAAGTATCTTACTTATCGATGACGACAAGCTGATTCTTGTGACCTTAAAAAGGCTTCTTATTCGCGAAGGCTACCAGGTAGTTACTGCCTTAAATGGAGAGGCCGCGCTAAGGAAGATGAAGGACGATGGTTTCAGCCTAATTATTTCTGATATCAAGATGCCTCAGATGGATGGCGTAGAGACAGTCAGGAAGATAAGGGAATTTTTAATCCAGCACGGTAAACACCCAATCCCCGAAGTTTTTATAACCGGTTATGCTAAGGAAGAAATATGCCAGAAGGCCAGGGAACTTAACGCGGCAGCTTACCTTGAGAAGCCTTTTGATGTCAAGGCTCTGCAGGACACTGTAAGAAAACTGACAGAAAACCATGATTACTATAATTAGGGAGATATATTAAAGATGGCTAAGACCGTTTTGATTATAGATGATGATCGTCTCGTACTTAAAACGCTTGCAAGATATCTAAAGAACTGTGGGTATTTAGTTGTGCAGGCTATGAGCGGAGCAGAGGCATTAGAGAAAGTAGAGATATCTGTCCCGGATTTAATTATTTCAGATATTAGGATGCCGGGCATGAGCGGTATTGAAACTATACGAAGAATCCGCGAGCAGGCAGACAATCATAAAAAAAGCATACCCGCAATAGTCATAACAGGATATGCTGGTGACGAACCATCAATCCAAGACGGGACACTAGGCATAGCAGGATATCTCTATAAACCTTTTGAGATTGATGAATTTATCAAAGTAGTAAAAGATAATTTAGAAACAACTCCAAATTACAAGAGGGCTCATCAGAGAATATTAGCTACATTACCTGTAAGATTAAAAATCAAGAGGCAGGAGGCGGGTTTGCCTTCTGAAATACCGGCGGAAACCTTAACTCTTAGTGAGGGAGGCCTATCTATAAGCACTATTTACAAGATGCCTCTAGATTTGGAAGTAGAAGTGTTCTTAGAACCGCCTTCCGTTCATTCTCCCATAAACGCAGATGCGCGTATTGTATGGTCATATTCAAAGCAGGATGCGGAGAATTACAGCTATGGGTTGCAGTTTTTGAATATACAAAGTGGGCACATCTCCATACTGCGCGAAATTCTTAATAAACATCAATTGTTATCTAAACAATTCATTTCCTTAACTACCAATCTCCAAAAGTTCGTTAAAAGCATTAAACTTAAATTTGACGAGTTTGATAAAACACACCTCGATGAGCAAAGCCGTATCGAATTTTTGAAGGAACACAGGAAAAACGTTTTTGATAAATTTACAGAGTATTTTAATAAAATATGGGATATTGTAAAAGACTTTGATAGAGTACGATATATTATCCATAAGGATTATTATCAGCGAGCCTTAGGTTTTTTATTAATTGATCCCGTTGAGATTAACAGAAGGATTTATCAAAAGCCCCTTGGTTATCCAGGGGACTACGTTATTATGGAATATATATATGATTATAGTGCTGATAAAGCTTATCTGGGGAGTTCGACTTATGAAAAGCTAATCAATAATTATACATGCGGGATTCCGGTTTCGCGCTCTAATGTTGTCCGGAAAGATTTTTTGAAGAATATTATTGGCGAGCTGATTTGTAATAACAAAACGCCAAAAATTATAAGCTTAGGTTGTGGCTCAGCGCGGGAATTAATAGAGGTATTGAGAGAAGGAAAAATGACTAAACCAACATTGTTTAAGTGCTTGGATCTTGAGATAGAGGCTTTAAAATATATAGAAAACTCTCTCGAAAAAATCAGTTTAGATGGGGAAAAACTGCTTACTGTTAAATACCTCCATCGAGACATAACCGGTATCATTAGAGATAAGAAATTGAGGGATGAGGTTAAAGATAATAATCTTATTTACCTTTCGGGTGTGTATGATTATTTAAGTGATAAAATGGGGGAAAGGATTATCAGCGAATTATATACTCTATTAGAGAAAGATGGAACTTTGATTGTTTGCAATATTTCGTTAGAACATAACACTCATAGGGCATATTATGAGTTGTTGGGAGAATGGTGCATGATCCATAGAACCGAAGAACAAATGTCCGCTTGGTTAAAAGGGCTTAAGGGTGTTTATGCTAATTTTGTCTATCCGCGGAATGGTGGTAACTACCATTTTCTCGTAATAAAAAAAATATCCACCTCGGTACCCTTTACCTCTAGGCCCAAAAGAGGAAAGTCTTATTCTCTAGTATAGGAAGGATTTAGCGGTTTAAGAAAGAAAAGCTTGATGCGTGGCTGGATAGTCAGGATAAGGGAAGTTAGTTTATGCCAAAAAGGAGAACTTTAAATATGGCCAAAAATATTTTATTAATTGATGATGAAGAATTGATTAGAAGAAGCCTGGAAAGGTTACTAAGTAAAGAAGGTTACAGTTTGGTGATAGCAAAAAACGGTCAGGAGGCCATCGAAAAAATTAAAGAATCTGATTTCGATTTAATTATCTCTGATATTA
>JAPLLV010000021.1 GCA_026387405.1 Candidatus Omnitrophota bacterium | reverse complement strand
GATTTGGACGTAGAGGCTTATCAAAGTAAGGATATTAGAAGGGCAATAGATGTGCCTTTTATGCTTAGCCGCCTTTGCCACCAGGCAGCTAAATTATGTCCGCCTTTAATCAAGAAAGGTAATGCCAGTTTAATCAGCGATGTGGCGGTGGCTGCGGTTTTTTTAGAGTCAGCTTTTGTGGCTGCCTGTTTTAATGTGGAGATTAATTTAAAAAATTTGGGAGATAAAAAATTGGCTCAAGGGATCAGGAAAGAGATGGGCCGGATGAATAAAGTTATTACTAATATCCGTAAAAATACGGAGGTCAGCGTTGGCAAAATTATTAGAGGGTAAAATTGTTGCAGATAGGATCAAGGAAGATATCCGCTCTCAGGTCCAATTATTAAAAAATAAACCGGTTTTAGCCAGCATTATAGTAGGTGTTAATCCCGGGGCTGAGGCCTATGTTAGATCTCAAACCAAGACCGCGGAAACCCTGGGAATAGTATATCAATTACATAAATTGCCTCAGGATACGCAAGAAGGCGCGCTCATCGATTTTATAAAAAAATTAAATGACGAAAGTTCTGTAAACGGGATCATTATCCAGATGCCGCTGCCGGCACAGATAGATTACAAAAAGATAAGCCAGTATATTGCTCCGGAAAAAGACATAGAAGGCATGCACCCGGCGAATATCGGTAAAATAGTGTTTGGCAAGGCCAACATGTTGCCTTGTACTGCGGCGGCAGTGATGGAATTGCTTAAAGAGACCGGGGTAGATTTGTACGGCAAGGAAGTAGTGATAGTGGGTCATAGTGAGATCGTCGGTAAACCTTTAGCGCTTTTATTATTGGAGAAATTCGCCACGGTCACGGTTTGTCATATCGGCACTTCCAAGGCGGGAAAGTTGGAAGAGCATGTGAAGCAGGCGGAGGTCTTGATTGTTGCGGTTGGAAAGGCCGGATTGATCAAGGGCGAATGGATTAAAGACGGCGCTGTGGTCATAGATGTGGGTATTAATAGAATAGACGGCAAAATCGTCGGTGATGTTGAATTTGAGGGCGCAGAGAAACACGCTTCGCAGATCACCCCTGTTCCCGGAGGCGTAGGGCCCCTGACAGTCACGATGCTGATGCGCAATCTTGTAGAGGCCGCCAAAGCGAGGTAGACCGTTTCTACCTAACTATTTATTACACATAGGGTTGTGTCAGAACTGTCCCCAGGGGACAGTTCTATCGTAACTCGTTGATAATAAAAGAGTAAAATAGAAACGGTCTACTCTAATGATGACATTTAAAGAGAAGGTTCAGACAGGAAAGTTTCTCTTGACCTCGGAGATCGGACCGCCTAAAGGGATCGAGACAAAGGTGCTTCTTGAGGACGCTGAGCTTATCCGCGGCCGGGTGGATGCGATTAATGTCACGGACCTCCAGAGTTCGGTTATGCGTCTGGGTTCCCTGGTCGTGTGTTCTTTATTGAAAGAGAAGGGGTTTGAGCCGATCTTCCAGATGACCTGCCGCGACCGCAACCGCTTGGCCTTGCAGTCGGATCTACTTTCTGCCGCGGTTCTAGGCATTGAGAATGTCCTGATCCTCACCGGAGACCATCCTACTTTAGGGGATCATCCGGATGCAAAACCGGTATTTGATTTAGATTCGGTGCAGCTATTACAGGTTGCGCGTAAGCTGCAAGAAGGCCTGGATATGAAAGGGAATAAATTGGAAGGTGCTGCTCCGAAATTTTGCCTGGGCGCAGTGGTGAATCCCGGGGCAGACCCCCTGGAACCGCAAATCATGAAAATGGAGAAGAAGATCGCCGCCGGCGCTGAGTTTTTCCAGACCCAGGCGGTTTACGATATCAAGACGTTTGAAAATTTCTTAAATAAGACAAGGCATCTTAAGATTACTATCTTAGCCGGAATCGTGCTGTTGAAATCTGCCGGCATGGCCCGTTATATGAACAAGAATGTTGCCGGAGTGTTCGTACCGGATAATTTCATCAAAGAGATGGAAGAAACTAAAGATAAGTCCGCGAAATCCATTGAGATCGCCGCGCGCCTGATCAAAGAATTAAAACCCATGTGCCAGGGGATCCATATTATGCCTATCGGATGGGATAAGAAGGTCCCGCTGGTGCTTGATGCCGCGGGATTCTAGATAAGCCACCCCGCGCAGATAAGGCACCCGGCCCAGATAGGAATTGGGCCAGTGTTCACCCTGTGGTGAAATTTGCGCGGGTGTTGTCCTCGCGGACAAGGAGGAGTTTATGTCCAATATTGAACAAAAATCCATAGATCCAGCCACGCAGGAAGCCTTGAAAAAAGCCCAGGAAGAAAATATTAAGACTACCTGGGATAGATTGGAGACGCAGCAACCCCAGTGCGGTTTCGGGCAGCTGGGTGTATGTTGCACAGTTTGCGCCATGGGGCCTTGCCGGATTGACCCTTTTGGGGAAGGCGCGCAATGCGGGGTTTGCGGGGCAAACGCCGATACTATCGCGGCCAGAAATCTGGCGCGCAAGATCGCCGTGGGTGGTTCCGCGCATTCTGACCACGGCCGGGACGTGGCGCACACGCTTTCGCTTATAGCTGGCAGCTCAGCGCATGAAAAAGGCGCGCCTCATCACCATAATTATGAGATCGTTAACGAAGAGAAGTTGAAGGTGTTGGCCCAGGAGTTTGGCATAGATATCAATAAGACCAAAGAGGAGATCGCCAAAGAACTTTCTAAAAAGCTGCTGGCAGAATTTGGCAAGCAGGAGGGAGAGCTTGAGTTTGTAAAACGCGCGCCCAAAAAACGCCGGGAGCTCTGGAAAAAGCTAGGGATCACCCCGCGCGGCATAGACAGGGAAGTGGTGGAATTATTGCATACTACTACTATGGGCGTGGATAATGATTATAAGAACCTTATGCTGGCGGGCTTGCGTTGCGCTCTTTCCGACGGGTGGGGCGGTTCGATGATCGCTACGGATGTGCAGGATATTATTCTGGGCAGCCCGGAACCGATCCGGGGCAAGGTCAACCTGGGAGTGATCAAAGAGAATTACGTGAATATCGTGGTGCACGGGCATGAGCCAATGCTTTCGGAAATGGCAGTCAAGGCCGCCCAGGACCCCGAATTAGTGAAACTGGCCAAGAAGATGGGGGCAGAGGGGATAAATTTAGCCGGTATCTGCTGCACGGCAAACGAGATTTTGATGCGTCACGGTATCGCGGTGGCAGGGAATTTCCTGCAGCAAGAGTTGGCAATCGTCACCGGGGCAGTAGAGGTGATGATGGTAGACGTGCAATGCATTATGCCTGCCCTGCAGGAGGTCGCGGCCTGTTACCACACTAAACTTATCACTACCAATCCCAAGGCGCGTTTCCCGGGTGTGAATCATATTGCCTTTAGTCCGGAGAACGCCTATGAATCTACTAAAGAGATCGTTAAGGTGGCTGTGGAGAATTTCGCCAATCGCAAAAAAGAGAAGGTAAATATCCCGCAATATGAGATGGACCTGGTGGCAGGGTTTACCAAAGAGGCGGTCTTTCAGATACTGGGAGGGAAGTACCGCGCCACATATAAACCTTTGAACGAGGCGATCATTTCCGGACGGCTGCGCGGTCTGGCCGGAGTGGTAGGTTGTAATAATCCCAAACAGACCCACGATTATTTTCATACTACCCTGGTCAAGGAACTGATCAAAAACGATGTATTGGTCTTGCAGACCGGTTGTTCCGCTATCGCCTGCGCAAAACAGGGATTATTATTGCCCGAGGCAGCTAAGCAATTTGCCGGCAAGGGGCTGCAGGAGATCTGCGAGGCAGTAGGCATCCCGCCGGTATTGCATCTGGGTTCCTGCGTGGATAATTCGCGCATATTAACAGCTGCCAGCCACATTATCGCTGAAGGCGGCCTGGGAGAGGACTTATCGGATATCCCGGCTGCGGGCTGCGCCCCGGAGTGGATGTCTGAAAAAGCTATTACCATCGGGTTTTATTTTGTGGCTTCGGGAGTTTACACCATATTCGGCGCCAGCCCTTTTGCCACTTTGGGGAGCAAGAATCTCACCGATTACCTCACCGGAGAGATCGAGCAGGTTACCGGCGGAAGGTTTGAGTTCTGCGATGATCCCTTTAAAATGGCAAAATTAATAATCGCGCACATTGACAAGAAGAGAGAAGCCTTAAAGCTAAAGCCAGTCATGTATGCTTAGCGTATAGCGTGGAGCGGATAGCGTATAGTGAAGACCAAAAGCTTTAAAGATTTGATAGTCTGGCAGAAAGCATATACTTTAGTTATTGAAATCTATAGGGTCTCTAAAGTTTTCCCCAAAGATGAAATTTATGGGCTATCTCAGCAGATGAGGAGGTGCTCAGTATCAATTCCATCCAATATCGCTGAGGGCTACGGCAGATATTTTGATAAAGAATATAAGCAGTTCCTTTCTATCGCTTATGGTTCACTATGCGAATTAGAAACTCAGTATTTGCTATCAATTGATTTGGGCTATACCGATAGC